>CANJXQ010000073.1 GCA_947478805.1 Betaproteobacteria bacterium
GCGCTCGTCGATCTCGGCGCGCGAGGCGTGCGCCGATGCGCCGATGAAGCACTGGCGATACCAGTAGTCGCTGGGCTTGAGCGAGATGGCGGCCTTGACTTCATCCGGGCGCCGGTTCACGGACAGGTACTGGTCGAAGTAGGCGTTGAACCACAGGGCCAGCATGCCGCCTGACTCGGTGGGGCAGAACTTCAGCTTCGGGTGGCGCTCGAACACGCCGCCCCACAGCAGGTGCCAGAACGGGCGGAAAGTCGTCCAGGCGTTCTCCGCGCTGCCGGCAAGGCGTGAGCCGCCATAGATGACGCCGCTACTGCTGGCGTGGGTGTTGAGCGGCACGTCCAGCTCCTCGCAGACCTGCCATACCGGTTCATAGCGCGGGTGCTGCCAGAACGACTCCGGGCCGTCGGTGGTCAATTGCAGCGCCGGGAGGAGTACGCCGCCGAAGAGCCCGTTCTCCTTCGCCCAGCGAATGTCCTTGACCGTGTCCTCGGGGTTATCCATGGTGATGAGCGCCACGCCTGCATGGCGGCCCTTGTTCGACTGGCATAACTCGGCAAGCCAGCGGTTGTGCGCGCGACAGCCGGCAAGACGCTGTTCGTAGCTTCCCTTCTTCCGCTCGCGCAGCACGAAGCCGACGCCAAAGGGTGGGAAGTTCTTCTGGCTGCCGTCACAGAACACCACTTCGCCCGCGATGCCTTCGCGGTCGAGTTCGCGTGCGCGCACGGTCGGGTCCCAGTTGCCCAGGTGCCCCATGGATTTCTCCATGGCTTCCAGGTACTCGCGCTGCCGTGCGGCGCCCATGGTCTCGAACTGGAAGGGCAGCACCTTGTCGAGCTGCTCCTGGTTCAGGGCGGTGGCGCCTTCCTGGTATTCCGAAATCCAGCGGTCGTAGTCCTCGCGGAATTGCGGGTCGAGATACTTGCGATAAACGAACCAGGGCGCGCCGGCGTGGCAGTCCTGGGAAATCATCATGTAACGGTCCATGGTCGTGCTCCTTTATGCCGAGAATGCGTTTCTTGTTACCAATGAAGGATCATGTCGATTTGCTGCTGGGCGAGGGCGGCGCCGGGCAATGCAACGCCGGCCTCGTGCGCCATGGTGAGCGCGAGGGCCAGGTCCTTGTAATAGAGCTCGGGCAGCCGCTCAGGGCGCGGGTCGGCGTCCCAGCGCTTGCGGCGTTCCTGCCAGGTGTCCATTGCATTGCTCTGCCCGCCGCTGACATGCACCAGGGCTTCGAAGGCGTCGAGGTCGATGCCCAGTTTCTTCGCCAGGCGCATGCCTTCGGCCGCGGCCAGGAAATTGACGTACACGATCATGTTGTGCGCGACTTTCGCCGACGCGCCCGAGCCCAGGGGGCCGAGGTGAAAGATGTTTCCGGCGGAGGTGTTGAACAGGGCGCGGCAACGCTCGAGCAAGGCCTTGTCGCCGCCTACCATGTAGGCGAGGGACTTGGCCGCCGCGCCTTTTTCACCGCCACTCACCTGCGCATCGAACACGTCGATGCCCTTGGCGCGCCCTGCCTCGAAAACCTTCTTCACGGTTTTCGGGTGCACGGTGCTGTGGATGGCCACGACGCTGCCGCGGGCCATGGTGTTGAAGACACCCTGTGGCCCCATCGTGATTTCCTCGACCTGGGCATCGTTCATGACCACCAGCTCGACGATCTCGGCATGCTTGCCGATGTCGAGCGGGGAGGCGGCCGCTTTTGCGCCGAGAGCCACCAGTTCCTTCACCGGCTCGGGGCGTATGTCATAGACCATCAGGTCGAAATCTGCCTTGGCGACATTGACCGCCATGGGTTTGCCGATGTTTCCGAGCCCGATGAATCCGACGCGTGTTGCCATGTTGTCCTCGCAGGTGTTTGGGTGTGATGAAGTAGAAATGGTTCAGTGAACAGGGATCTTGCGGTGCGACAGCCGAGCACCCCAGGGCACGGCCACCATCGAGTGCGGTCCGGGCCCGCCCGCGACCGTGACGATGATGTCATCTGCGTTGTCGACGACGGAAAGCATTTCCTTCGGGTCGATCGGTCGTCCGCGATTACTGCCGATGCCGCGGCCAATGACTTTCGAAGCGGGGATCTGCATCTTGCTGAACAGGTAGTTGCGGACATCCTGCTTGAACCAGCCGCAGCCGGCCATGAGGCGCGCATGCTCCGGGTTGAGCAGCAGCACCAACTCTGCCGGGTTGTACAGGCTGTTGCCGCCGAAGGTGGCGGCGACCGAGGCGATGATGTCGAGGATGGGTTCGGGGCGCGTGCTCAGCGTGTCGACGGCGGCATGCGGAAATTCCGTCCGGTGAACGAGGACGCAGGTTGCATCGCCATCGTAATGATCCTCATTGAAACCGCTCCAGGGGCTGGCGGCACGATTCTCGGCGAAGCAGCAGGCGATTTCTCCGATCGATCCGAAGGAACCAAGATCCGCTTCACCGGGCCTAATGCGCCCGACGTTGGTCAGTGTCAGGTTCAGCGCCCGGCCAATGGTGAGGTTGGCGCGATGTCCCGGTCCGAGGCAGCCGGCACCGCCGCTGATGCCCAGCGCGTCTGCGAGGGGGCCGCTGACCATGACGAGATTGGCGCCCGGGTGGGTGGTGATGGCCGCCTGCGCCAGGCGGTAGCCGGGGGCGGTCATGGCCTCAAAGGCGGTCAGTACCACAGGGAACCATTCAGGCTTGCAGCCCGCCATCACGGCGTTGGCTGCCAGGCGCTCCACCGTGACCGGGACACCGGAGGGCACCAGGCCGGCAAACAGCACTTCCTCGGGCGCACGACCCACGGTATCGACCATGGCATTGACAGCCTGTTGCCTTGGCGGGATGACCGGCAGCCCGTCGCCAAGCCGCACGGTGGTGAGGGCTTCGTAGTATTGCTCGGCGGTCGTCGACGCGTTGCCGGCACCGGTGAGCGGGTCGGGCAATCCGGTACCCAATCCGGTACCGAGTGTGTCCCCGGAGGACGACGCTGCCGCGTCGCGGGTCAGGCTGTCGATGATGCGACCGACTTCGTGCGAGGCGAGGGCGCTTGCGGACTCGCGCGGGGTCGTGTTCGAAACTGCGAGTTCGACGATCGGCAGGCCCGGCAGTTGTATGGCCGACACCGCGCGTGCGAACCCGCCGCCGGGCGGTGCGGCGATGATGCAGGTTGCAATGCCGCGTGCCTCCAGCCGCAAGGCCAGGGCGACCGTGCGCTGGCTCACGCCGATGTCAGCCAGCGCCAGGACCACAGCTGCAGGTCGGTGCGCCATGACGGCATCGAAACCCGCGCCGAGCGGATCCTTGCCGGGGCCCAGGAGGTCCAGCGATATGCCGACCGGCTTGGCACCCGGATGCTTCGAGCGCAGGGCCTGTTCCACAACCTCGAAGATGACGCCCAGTTCACCCCACTCGGGATCGAGCTTGCTGTTGTTGAACAGCACCACCGCGCGCCCATTCAGGTCGGCCGGCCTCGCGGCCAGCGTCTGTTCGGATGGCGCGATCTTTCCGAACGCGTCGGCCAGCTTTTCTGTGTTTGGCATGCGAATTGAATTCAATGGATGCGCAGCACTGCTATTGCAGGCCGAGCCACTTGATGATTTGGTCGCGCCGCGCTTCGGTCTTGAGGCTGCTCGGGACGTACTCCTTGGGCAGCTTGGTCGTGTCGTAGATGGTCGCGCCGCCCGGGTCGTCGTTGAACACCTTGTTGCCTTCGGTGGACATGACGTAGTTCGCCATGAGGCGCGCGGCATTCGGGTTCTTCGACTTGGCGCGCGCGGAGATCATCACATGCATTTCCACGCCGGCGGTGTAGTCGGGCGTGACCACCGCGAGCGGGCCGCCCTTGTCGCGCACGGCCTGCACCTGCGGGCCGATGACCGGAAAGCCGAGCATGCCTTCGCCGGCAGCCAGCGCCTGCACCTGCGGCGGACCGCCGAGGTACCAGCGCGGGTTCTGGGCGCGCAATTGCGTGAACCACGGCTCGCCGTAGCGATCGATGAGCGCTGCGTAAAGGTCCAGATAGGCATTGGACGAACGCGGATCGGATACCGCCAGTTGTCCCTTCCACTTCGGATTGAGGACGTCGCGCCAGTCCTTGGGTACTTCGGCGGGGCTGACCTTGTCGGTGTTGTAGGTGATGGCCCAGGGGGCGATCTGGATCAATGCCGTCGCATTGTTCAGGTATTTCGCCGGATATTCCCCCGAGCGCACGGTTGGCAGGTTGGCCTCCTTGATGGAGTCCACCCAGCCTTTGGCAATGCCTTCCTCGGCGAATGCCACCGGCCGGCTGGCGTTGAACACCACGTCTGCGGCCATGCTGCCGGCGGAGGCTTCGCTGGAATAGCGTTGGATGATGGTGTTGCCGGATAGCCGCACGAACTGCGTCTTGATGCCGTACTTGGCGCTGAACGCATCGGCGATGCGCTTGGCGACGTTCTCCGTGGCGCCGGAGTAGAAGGTGAGGGCACCTTCGGCTTTGGCGGCTTTGGTCAGGGCGTCGAGGTCCGCCGCAGCGGCGGCCGCTGGCGCCGCTGCGGGCGATTTTGCGGCCTGCGCGTAGGCCATGGCCGGCGACAGCATTGCGAAGGCGAACGCTGTGAATGGAAGGATGCGTCGGACGAGTCGATTCATGGGGGTTCCCTCATGCGCGTTGGACGTGGTTGCGGAGAAGCGGTTCCGCGATGCGGTGGTGCGGTGGAAGTGTACGGCGATCCAGATAGACAAGTGCTTGACGATTTTGCATAGCCGCGGATAGCATGTCAAATAAAACTCACTTCCTTACAAGAACTCCCGCATGCAAGGTTCAACCCAGCGATGACAACCAGACGGCCAAAAGCCGGCCATGCCGGTCCCCGGGAGGACATCCGGCATGAAAATCTTGGCCGGTTGCTGATCGAATCCTTCCGGTATTTCCGCCAGCGCACGCTGGAGAACTTGCGGGCGCACGGGTTCCACGACATCAACCCGGTGCATGCGGCCATGTTGCGACGCGTCGATGAAGGCGGCACGCACATCGGCGACATTGCGGCGCGCATGGGCGTGACCAAGCAGGCGGCAGCGCAACTGGTTGCCCGCGTGGAAGCGCTGGGTTACATCACCTGCACGACCGATCCCCGCGACTCCCGCAAAAAAATGGTGCGCTGCACGAAGCGCGGCGTTCGGTTTTTGGGGTACTTGGAGGCCGTTGTAGCAGATTCTGTCGGTGACGTGGCGGGCGTGATCGGCAAGCGGCGCCTGCATGAGCTCGAGGAAACACTGAAGTTGATTGCGGCACAGGGGCGCGGCACCACGACGGAAGAGTGAGGACAGTTGAGGGCTGGGGCCGTTCAAGCCGGATGAGGGCTGCCGAGGATGCACGCTACAAATTACAGGAGTCGCCATTGGATCGCTACACGATGATTTCGCAGGACTGCCATGCCGGTGCGCCGTGGTATGTCTATCGCCAGTACATGGACCCGCAGCACCGGGACGCTTACGACCGCTGGCTCGAGCGCTGGATGGGCGGCGTGTCGCGGATCGGGCAGTCGGCCATAGAGGCCGAGAAGCCGTTCCAGTTCGGCACCATGAGTGCTCAGCGGCAGCGGGAATACCTCGAGGCCATGGAAAAATCCATGGGCCACCTGGGCAACTGGGATCCGAGCGTTCGCGCCAGGGAGCTGGACCGTGAGGGCATCGCCGGGGAAGTGGTTTTCTGCGACGGCAGCCAGAAGAATTACCCGCCCTTTGGCATGGGTTTCGTGCTGCGCGACGTGGGTGAGAAGGCACCCTACGAACATCGACTGGCGGGTTGCCGCGCGCACAACCGCTGGCTGGCCGAGTTCTGCCAGTCGAACAAGGGTCGTCACGCGGGCGTGGCGCTCATCACCATGGACAACCCTGAGGACACCGTGGCGGAAATCCGCTGGGCGAGGGAGAACGGACTCTTTGGCGGCGTGATGCTGCCGGCGCTGGGGTTGCTCGAGAACGGCCACGAGCATCTCTGGCATCACCCGCGCTTCGAGCCCGTATGGCGAACCTGCGCGGAACTCGACATGCCGATCAACACGCACCAGACGGCCACCGGCATCCAGTATGGTGGCGTGCCCCAGATCCCGGTGCTGGAAAACCAGTTCGTGGCATTCCGCCCGTTCTGGATGTTGCTGTGGGCCGGGGTCTTCGAGCGTTATCCCAACCTGAAGTTTTGTCCGACGGAGTCCGGCGGCATGATCGCCATCTGGATCAACGCCTACAACGACGAGTACCTGGTGAAGGAACGCTGGGCCGAGGACGCCAAGAAGATCATCAGCATGAAACCCAGCGACTACTGGCACCGGCAGTGTTTCATTGGCGCATCCGCGCATTCGTCGCGCGCCGAGATCGACGATCGTCACAGGCTCGGCGTAAAAAACATTCTCTGGGGTTCCGACTACCCGCATCCGGAGGGCACCTGGCCGGTGTCGATGGCGCGCGTCAAGCAGCTGTTCGCGGGTGTTCCAGTCGAGGAGGTGCGATTGATGGTCGGCATGAACACCGCGCGCGTGTATAACTTCGACCTGGACAAGATGAATGCGATCGGCGCGAGAATAGGCCCCAAGGTCGCCGACATCAGCGGCACCGAACAATAATCGATACAAAGGAGATCACCATGCTGACCACCGAAGACCGTCTCGCCATTCAAACGCTCTACGCCCGCTATTGCGCCTCGTTCGACCTCGGCGATGCCGATGGCTGGGTCAATTGTTTCGCCAAGGACGGCATATTCAAGAGCGCGAAAGATTTTCACGGCGAGGCGCAATTGCGCGAATTCGTCGAAGGGCGGATCAAGGCGCGCCCCGACGCGCCCAACCGCAATGTGCAGCACTGGAATGCCAACCTCATCGTCGAGGGTGACGGCAACAAGGCCAAGGGGATGTGTTACATCATGCTGGTGGGTCAGAGTGCAGCCGACAAGCAGATGGTGTTCCCGGTGCAGGGCACCTACACGGACGATCTGGTCAAGGAAAACGGGCAATGGAAATTCGCCTGCAGGCAGTCATTCCGCGAACTGCCGCCCGCGAGCGCGATTCCGCGTGCCTGAGGATCCCTTGAGCGATCCCATCCTCATCGAACGACAGGGCAGTTTCGCCGTTGGCGGCACAGTGCTGACTTCGCCGGGCAGCTTCGACCCGTACCCGATCTATCCGGGACCTGCGGGCCAGACGCTGCACGGCGATCACGCCTATGTGCAGTTCCAGATACCGCCCAAGGCGCGCAGGCATCCGCTGGTGATGCTGCACGGTGGCAGCACTTTCGGGAAGACCTGGGAGTCAACCTTCGATGATCGCGAGGGATACCAGTCGATTTTCCTGCGGCGCGGCCATCCGGTGTATATCGTCGATCGCCCTCGCCAGGGGCGCGCCGGCAAGATGACCGAAGGGGCTACGTTCGAGCCGCGATTCAGCGAGCAGGCGACATTCTGCGTCTGGCGGCTGGGCGTGTGGCCCGACTATTTCCCGAATGTCCAGGCGCCACGTGACAAGGAATTCCTGAACCAGTTGTTCCGCTCGCAGTTTCCGAGCCTGGGGCCGCGCAACCACGAGGTCACGGTGGCGGCGATGAGCGCGCTGTTCGCGAAGATCGGACCGGCCGTGCTGGTCACCCATTCGTTCGGCGGCATCCAGGGCTGGCTTACCGCGCTCGAGAGCACCAATATCGCCGGCATCGTCGCGTATGAACCGACTCAGTTCGTGTACCCGGAGGGCGAGTTGCCGGCGCCGATCACATCGGCCGATGCCATGGTGGCCTCGATCACGGAGGACCTGGAGGTCCCCTCCGAACAATTTGCGCGGCTGGCGAGAATCCCGATCCAGATTGTCTATGGCGACAATATTCCTGTCGCGCCCAGTCCGCATGGCGGTCTGGACCTGTGGCGGGTGTCGGTGCCCAAGGCAAGGCAGTTCGTCGAGGCGTTGCGCCGCCATGGCGGCGATGCGGAAGTACTCGAATTGCCGTCCATTGGCTTGAACGGCAACACGCATTGCCCCTTCTCGGATCTGAATAACATCGCCGTCGCCGATGCGATGGAGCTGTGGATGAATGGCAGGCTATTGACTGTTTAGATCCGAGTCATAATGACTCTGGCAGTAAATTGACAGTATTGAGGAGATAGTTGATGCATGAGAGTCCCGATCGGAAATCCCGCTCCAGGAGTGCGCGCCGCCGCATGATGGTGGCAACTGCGGCCGCGCTGGCGCTGCCGCTTTCGTCGGGCGCCTGGGCGCAGGCCGCGAAGGCCATCTCCGCGAGTGCCGCGGCCGCGGAACTCGACGCCCTGGTCAAGGCCGCCCGTGCCGAGGGCGAATTGACGCTCTATACGGCGACACCCGACAACCAGGCGCGGCGCTTCGTCGATGCCTTCAGCGCCAAGTACGGCATCAAGGTCGGCTTCCTGCGCGTCGCCGGCGTTTCGCTGCGCCAGCGCTACGTGGCTGAAGCCGAAGCCGGCAAGTTTGCCGCCGACATCATGTTGACCGCCGGCGCGGCGGAACTGTTTGCCGATGAGTGCGTCAAGAAGGGCTGGATGGAGCCGGTATCGGAGGCGGGGATTCCGGCCATGCGCAGCGGCGAATATCCGGCCCGGTTGAATCGCGGCCCATCGGCGGTGGTGCAGATCACGCCCTGGCTCATCGGGTACAACACAGAGAAGGTCAAGGGCGCGGACGTGCCCCGCGACTGGAAGGACCTGCTCAACCCGAAGTTCAAGGGGCAAATCATCATCCCGGATCCGCGCGCGGCATTCGCCTATCTGGACGTCTGGGCGCTCATCGCCGACACCTACGGCGCGGCGTTCGTGCAACAGCTGCGCGCGCAGAATCCGCGCATCGTCGCGGCGGGGGCGACGGCCATCCAGGCGCTGGGCGCGGGCGAGGGCAGCATCCTGTTTCCGACCACCGGCGGCAACATCATGGACGTGAGGGGCAAGGGCGCGCCGGTCGACATGGTGGTGCCGGAAAAAACCACGGGTGTCGAGATGCAGGTGATGCTGACGCACCGTTCCAGGACCCGGCGTTCAGCAGCGGCAAGGCTGATGGCCAACTACCTCATGTCCCCGGACGGCAACAAGGCCCTCAACGACGAGCCGGGCGGGATCACGATTTACGATACGAAAGGCCTGCCCAGGCAATACGAGTCACCGAAGCTCAGTGCGCAGGGTCGTTCCGCGGAACTGCTCGCCCTGCTGGGGATTCAATAGCCGAACGCGCAGCGATCCCTTTTGGAGTAAGGTGGCGAAACGCAAATGAGGGCCTCTAACAATGCGAGGGGACACATCCCCTCGCGCTCCCCTACTCCGGGGGTTGCAAAATTTCATTTTGCAACCAGTTCTAAGTAAAGGTTCATGAAGTTCCTTATCGTAGACGACGACCCGCATATCCTGCGGCTGGTGAAAATGGTGCTGGAGAGTGGCGGGCATACGGTCGTTGCCCACAATTCCAGCCCCGAAGCCTTGCGCGCGATCCCGTTGGAGCGGCCCGACTGCGTCATTTTCGACGTGATCATGCCGAAAATGGACGGCTTCGAGCTGTGCCGGGAGGTGCGCAGCAGGCCCGAGCTCGACGCGATCAAGATCATCATCATGTCGGCGAAATCGTACGATTTCGATCGCCGTCGCGCGCGCGAGCTCGGTGCGGCGGGATACATCGTCAAACCGATCAATCCCGAAACACTTCTGAAAACCATCGCCGACATCCTCTCCGAGGATGTCACGGTGACCTACTGGGGCGTGCACGGCACGCTTCCGGTGCCGGGTAGCGGTTCGTTGCGCTACGGTGGCAATACGCCTTGCGTCAGCGTCGAAGTGAGTGGCGAGCCGATGTATATCTTCGACTGCGGGTCGGGAATAAAGCAGTTGTCAGACCATCTGATGGAATCCCATGTGGAGCGGTTTTCCGGCCGCGTATTCATTTCGCACACGCATTGGGATCACATCAATACGGTGCCCTTTTTTGCACCGCTGTATGTGCGCGGCAATCAGATCGAGGTGTTCGGTCCTTACCAGGGAAACCTGACCATCGAGAGCGCCGTCGCGGCCCAGATGGAGAGCGTTTATTTTCCGGTCACGATCAGGGAGTTTGCCGCGCGCCTGGTGTTTCGCGACCTGCGCGAGGAGACCCTGGACCTTGGTGCGGTCCGGATCGATACCATGCTGCTCAAGCACCCTGGTTATTGCCTTGGCTACCGCCTGACCTGCCACGGCCGCAAGCTGTGCTACATCACCGACAACGAACTCTACCTTCGCGGCGACCCCCGCTACGACCTGGCGTATACCGAGCGGCTCGCCGAGTTCATCAGCGGCGCGGACCTACTCATCACCGACACCACCTATCGCGACCACGAATACCCATCGAAAGTGGATTGGGGCCATTCCTGCGTAAGCGAGGTTGCCGATCTGGCAGTGCGGGCAAAGGTCAAGCGGCTGCATTTGTTCCATCACGATCCGGACCAGAACGACGACGACATCGATCTCAAGGTGAAGGAAACCAGGGAAGCGCTCGCGCGTCTTGGCGCCGACATCATTTGCGATGCGCCAGCGGAGCGATCCCAGGTCATTCTCTAGCGCGGGGCGCCTCGGCCTGAGCGGGCTGGCTGCCTCGACATCCAATCAACGACAACCAGCACGGAGAACGCATGAAAGCCGCCAACATCCTCGAGACCATCGGCAACACCCCGCACATCCGCATCAATCGCCTGTTCGGCTCCACGCACCAGGTCTGGATCAAGTCGGAGCGCTCGAACCCCGGGGCATCGATCAAGGACCGGATCGCCCTGGCCATGGTCGAGGCCGCGGAGAAGAGCGGCGCACTCAAACCCGGCGCGATCATCATCGAGCCGACTTCCGGCAATACCGGCATCGGCTTGGCGATGGTGGCGGCGGTCAAGGGCTACAAGTTGATGCTGGTCATGCCCGAGAGCATGTCCATCGAGCGTCGCCGCCTGATGCTCGCCTACGGGGCGACATTCGTCTTGACGCCGCGGGAGAAGGGCATGCCGGGCGCCATCGCCAAGGCAGCGGAATTGGTTGCCGCAACGCCCAACGCCTGGATGCCGCAGCAGTTCGAGAATCCGGCCAATATCGAAGTGCACGCGCGAACGACAGCCAGGGAGATCCTGGCCGATTTTCCGCAGGGCGTCGACGTGCTGATCACGGGCGTGGGAACGGGCGGGCACATCACGGGTTGCGCGCAGGTGCTGAAGAAAGCATGGCCCAAGCTCAAGGTATTCGCGGTCGAGCCGAGCCTGTCTCCGGTGATTTCCGGCGGGAAGCCGGCGCCGCATCCGATCCAGGGCATCGGTGCGGGCATCATCCCGAAGAATCTTCAGGTCGATTTGCTCGACGGCGTGATCCAGGTGGACGCCGATCCCGCGAAGGACATGGCGCGACGCGCGGCCAGGGAGGAGGGCATGCTGATCGGCATCTCGTCGGGTGCCACGTTGCAGGCGATCAAGCAGAAGCTGCCCGAGATTCCAGCAGGGGCGACGGTCCTCGGTTTCAATTACGACTCAGGAGAGCGCTACCTGTCCATCGAGGGGTTTGTGCCTGCGGAGTAACCCGTTTCGTGGGCATGCGTCGCAGATTTCTGCCAAAAGGCAAGGGCGCGATAGCGGGTCTGTGTCGTGCCGGTGTGGCGGGTTGGGAGGCAGTTGCCGAATCGAGTACGGTGCGCGTCAGAAGATGCGCGCATGTCCATCCACGGTCAGGTCAATCGCTGGGGGCGGTTTCGCGCCCGTGCAACGGCGGCATCCCAGCTCCGGTTGCGAATCGCCTTGACGATGGTCTGGTCCTCGTAGGATCGCAATTGTTTCGATTTACGGGAAGTAATCAACCACGCGCAGGCCGTACCCAGGATCAGAAGCGCGAGGATCGCGACGCCGGCGATGAGCACATGGAACATTGGAAATCCTCCGTGATATGAGTCGAACTGATCAGGCCCGGGTATTGGGGGTTTCCAACACCCCGCTGTGTTATGACATCTGCATAGGTGAAGATACGCGAGGACGCCGGCATACCACAGGCACAATGTCACGGCGGGCATCGGGAACCTCGCTGTGAGCGGGTTGTCCAGTCGTGCGAGCAGCCGCTCATCGACGCTTTCCGTATGCTCGGCTCGATCATTGACGTGTGTACCGCACGGGATGCCAATCTGCGGGCCCATAGCGCGCGTACACTCAGTTCCCATGCAGTGCCTGACGATGCAAGGGGATACATCCCTTGCGCCCCTTTAATCGGGTCACCTGACGGCAATTTTGTCGGGCGCTCCTGTTTCATTCTCAAAGTGCCATCCTGATGCCTATTGAAGCCACGCCTGACGACGGATTACAAACTGCCGAAGGGCCGCTGCGCGCAATCCTTGCTGCGGTGCACTTGCCCGGCGTCAGTGAAATCGACTTCCAGTCCTCGCTTGCTGAACTGAGGGATCTCGCTGGTACCCTTGGCTACGAGGTGGTGGGCACTTTCGCGCAAAAGCGCGAGCGGTTCGATATGTCGGCCTATGTCGGCGTGGGCAAGCGGCAGGAGATGCGCCGGTTCATCGAAGGCGCGCCCGAGCCGGAACTGCACGCCTCCAACAGCGCCCCGAAGCGCGCGCCCCGAAGCGGCCTCGCGCGCGCCAAGGAGGCCGCCGAGTCCGAAGTGGATGAATCGGTCCGGCACGCCGACGTGGTGCTCGTCGATCACGAAATCTCGCCTTCGCAGGCGCGCAATCTCGAAATCGAGGTCGGCTGTCCGGTGATGGATCGCACCATGGTGATCCTGGAAATTTTTCACCGCCATGCGTCATCCCGCTCGGCGCGCGCGCAGGTGGAGATCGCGCGCCTCGGCTACATGTCGCCGCGGCTGAGGGAGGCAGCCAAGCTGGCCGGTTCCAAGGGGCGGCAGCGCAGCGGCACTGGCGGTCGCGGCGCAGGCGAAGCGCACAGCGAGCTTGACCGCAAGAAGATCCGCGACCGCATCGCCGAGCTGCAGAAGGAAATCGACGCCATGGATGTCGAGCAGAAGACGCAGCGCTCGCGCCGGCAGGAGCGCCTGGGCATCGCGCGCGTGGCGTTGGTGGGCTATACCAACGCGGGGAAGTCCACGCTGATGCGCGCGCTCACCGGCAGCGAGGTGCTGGTGGCGAACAAGCTGTTCGCAACGCTCGACACAACCGTGCGCGCGCTGCAGCCCGAGGGCGTGCCGCGCATCCTGGTCAGCGACACCGTGGGGTTCATCAAGAACCTGCCGCATGATCTCGTGGCCTCGTTCAAGTCCACGCTCGAGGAGGCGACGGAAGCGTCGTTATTGCTTCACGTGATCGACGCGAGCGATCCGGGCTACGCGCGGCAACTGGCGGTCACGGACGCAGTGCTGGCCGAGATCGGTGCCGAGGCCGTTCCGCGCATCCGTGTTTTCAACAAGATCGATCAGGTGGGAGGCGAGGCGGCACGCTATTCAGGAACCGGCGCAGCGAGCAACGCAGGAAACAGCGCGGGAAACAGCGCGGGAAACAGCGCGGACGAAGCTGTTCTGCAGGCCGAGCGCGCGGCTGCGCTGGCCGAGCGGTATCCCGGATGTATCGTGATGAGCGCGCGCCGCCCAGCCGATGTGGAGCGGCTCAAGGAGACCATCCGGGGCTTCTTCACGCAAAGCCTTGCCGAGGCAGAACTGTTCCTTGGCTGGGGCGCCCAGCAACATCGCGGCAAGCTGTTTGCCAGTTGCGAGGTGCTGGAGGAGCGTGCCGACGAGGAGGGGGCGTATTTCCGCGTGCGGGGCGTGCCTGAGGTGATCGAAGGGTTGAAAAAGCAGTTTGGGGCTCCGCCCAGCGCCCGCATGCAGGCGGGACCGAAGCTCGTGGCAAAGAAAGCCGCCGCAAGGAAGCCCGCCGCAAGAAAATCCACGGCAACGAAGCCCAAGGTGGTGGCATCAAAGCGCCCGCGCACGAAGGCTGCCTCAACCAGGCGGGATAAATCCGACTAGCCAGGCCGCTACAGCCTATTTGCGGAATTGCCGCCAGTTCGCCTTGCGCTTCTGCATGAAGGCGCTGGCGCCTTCAGTCATCTGCTCGCCACCGGCCAGTGCCAACAAGGCCTGCTTGGCATGCTCCATGCCGGGCTGCAGCATCTCCCACCACACATTCGATGTGACCTTGGTGAGTTCGAGGTAGGCGGGGCTCTTGTCGAGGAGTTCCTCGCACCAGGCGTTGACTTCCTCGACCAGCTTGTCGTGCGGCACCACCTTGTTGATCCAGCCGTGCGCCAAGGCTTCCTGCGCGGAATACAGGCGGCTGAGGAAGGTGACTTCCTTGGCTTTCTTTTCGCCGACCTGGATCGAGAACAGGTTGTTGGCGCCGAATACGGGCGAGCTGCCCACGCGCGTGCCGGCCTGGCCGAATCGCGCGCGATCGGAGGCGATGGCGAGGTCGCAGCAGATGACGAATTCGTTGCCGCCGCCCACCGCCACGCCGTTCACTGCCGCGATGACCGGTTGCGGGGCGCGGCGGATGGCGTTCATCACCTCCTGCGCTTTGCTGAAATGCAGGCGGCCGTCGTGCCGGGTGAAGTGGGTCAGGTCGCCGAGAAAGCCGCCGGCGCAGAACGATTTGTCCCCGGCGCCCGTAATGACGATCACGCCCACGCCGGGGTCGGCGCTCATGTCCTGCAGCGCATCGAAGATGTCGCAGTACATGGCGTGGTCGCAGGTGTTGTAGCGCTCGGGCCGGTTGAAGGTGATCCAGCCGACCATGCCGCGCTTTTCCACGATGACATTGGGCTGCGCGGTGGCTGAATTCATGCGTTTCATTCCTCCTGGAGCGCGGCTCAGCGGCCGCCATCGGGTTCGCCCCGCATGATACCTGAGGTGCAGGGCTTGCGGTCACCGGGAATTTCTCTGATCATCGGTCCCATCATCCAGTCGGGAGGGAAGCAGCATGGTCGTCTACGACGAGTACAAGCCCACCATCGTCGATCGTTCGCGCTGGACGTTCGCCAACATCATGGCCGATCGCGTTGCCTCGCACGGCAACAGGATCTACCTCGATGTCCCGTCGACGGGCGAGACCTATACCTACGCAAAGACCGCCGACATTGCGGCACGCGTGGCCTCCGGGCTGCTCGCTCGCGGGCTCAAGCCGGGTGATCGGCTGATGTTCATGATGCCCAACTCATCGGCCTTCATGTTCTCCTGGATGGCCACCTCGCTGGCGGGCTTCGTGCAGGTGCCGATCAATACCGCCTATCGCGGCGCATTCCTCGAGCACCAGGTGCGCACCACCGGGCCGGCCATGGCCATCATCACAGCCGAATTCGCCGAACGGCTGGTCGAGTCGCGCGAGGCCTGCAAGTCGATCGGCCGGGTGTTCCTGGTCGATGAGGGCAGCGATGCCGAGCGCGCGCTGAAGAACGCCGGGTACGACGTCGAGCGATTCGACGCGCTGCTCACCTCGGATAAGGCGACCCTGCCTGTGCCGAAGCCGACGGAGCTCTCGGGCATCTTCTTCACGTCCGGCACCACCGGCCTATCCAAGGGCGTGATGATGCCGCAGTCGCACATCTTCTTCTTCGCCGATTCGGTGGTGTCGCTGTGCCGTATCACCGACCAGGACGTGCACATGTCCATGGGCCCGCTGTTCCATGGCAATGCACAGTTCATGGCGGCCTACCCGGCCTTCATCGCCGGAGCGCGTTACGTGATGCGGGAGAAATTCAGCGCCAGCAACTGGAGCCGCTGGCTCAACGAAAGCGGCGTTACCGTCACCAATTTCCTTGGCGCCATGATGGACTGGGTGTGGAAGACGCCGCCCGATCCCATCGATTCGCAGAACAAACTCCGGTGCCTCTTTTCTGCGCCCACGGCCAGTTCCATCATGGATGGTTTTCGCAAGCGCTTCGGCGTGAAGGAGTTCGTCGAGGTGTTCGGGCTGACCGAAACCTCGCCCATGATCCTGTCTCCGTATGGCATGCCGCGCCCGGCAGGATCGGCCGGCGCGCGCAGTACCTGGTACGACATCCGGCTGGTCGATCCGGAAACGGACGAGGAGGTGCCGGTGGGGCAGGTGGGCGAGCTGTGCCTGCGCGCCAAGTATCCCTGGACTACCTGCCAGGGCTACTACGGCATGCCGGAGAAGTCGCTCGAGATGTTCCGCAATTGCTGGCTGCACACCGGAGATGGTTTGAAGCGTGACGAGAACGGCTGGTACTTCTTCGTCGATCGCCTGAAGGACGCCATCCGGCGTGGCGGAGAGAACATCAGCTCCTACGAAGTCGAGCAGGCCGTGCTGGGGCACCCGGCCATTGCCGAATGTTCCGCCGTGGGCGTGCCCGCCGATGCCGAGGCGGGCGAGGACGAGGTCATGGTATGCATGGTGCTCGCGCCCGGCGAAAAGCTCTCGCCGGAAGAAGCCTGGGCCTGGTGCGACAAGCGACTGCCCAAATTTGCCTCGCCGCGTTACCTCGCATTCCTCAACGCGCTGCCCGCCACGCCATCCGGCAAGATCCGCAAGGCGGCGCTGCGCGAGTGGAAGCCCGAGCAGCGCCACGATCGCGGCCCGAGCCTGCGCAAACCCCGGGGCCGTCAGGCATGAACATCGGCAACCTCCTGACGCGCACCGCGCGCCTGTATCCGGAGCGCATCGGCCTGGTCAAGGGTAACGAGCGCTGGACCTGGTCCCAACTGGAAGAAAGCGCCAACGGCATCGCTCGCGCACTGGTCGAGCTGGGGATCAAGCCGGGTGATCGGGTCCTCGCACAGTGCGTGAATAACCGCTGGATGATGGAGAGCCAGTACGCCGTGATGCGCACCGGCGCCGTCTACGTGCCCATCAACCCGAGGGCCATCCCGCGCGAAACGGCGCAGATGGTGGAGTTGGCCCGCGCGCGGGCGATCATTGTCGACGACCAGCATGTCGAGCATGCGGCGCATGCAGCGGAAGTCCACGCGCACCTGGCGCATGTCATCGCGACGGTGCCGCCGACTGGGTCCCGCAGGGGCAATGCCACTTGGCATGACTATGCAAAGCTGGCCGCCGAACACCGCGGCGCGACGCTGCAGAAGCGGGTGTGGGACAGCGACTACTGCATGCAGATGTTCACCTCGGGCACCACGGGTGTTCCCAAAGGTGCGCTGCATTCGCACGGCAGCCTCGCGGCTGCGCTCATCGGGCGCGTGGCCGACGTCATGCCGGGTTTGGGCAAGGATTCGGCGTTACTGGCCATCGGGCCGCTGTCGCACGGCACCGGGACCACCTGCACGGTGTGCGTGATGCGCGGCGCCAAGGTGGTGATGCTGGACACGGAGCGCTTCGACGTGGCCGACTGCTGGCGCCTGATCGAGGCCGAGCGCATCTCCGAGATATTCACCGTGCCGACGATCCTGATGGATCTGGTGCGGCATCCGGAAGCCGCGCGGCGCGACCATTCCAGCCTGCGTCACGTGATCTATGCGGGTGCTTCGCTCAACCGGGCCGACCAGCGCGAGGCCATGAAGCTGTTCGGCCAGGTGCTGGTGCAGTACTACGGCGCTACCGAGAACATGGGCACGGGAACGGTGCTGTATCCGGACATGCACAGCTTCGAGGACGGCGACCCCGGGGCGCCGATCGGCAGTTGCGGCGTGGCCCGCTCGGGCGTGGAGATCGAGATTCGCGACGCGGAGCGCAAGGCGCTTCCCGTCGGCCAGACCGGCGCCATCTGGGTGCGTGGTGCCGCCAGTTTTCATGGTTATTACGAGATGCCGGAAGCGACTGCCGCGGCGCTGGATGATGGCTGGGTCGATGCCGGCGACCTGGGACGGCTGGATGAGCGCGGTTTTCTCTACATCGAAGGCCGCTCGAAGGAAATGTACAAGTCGGGCGGATTGCAGGTCTATCCGAATGAAACGCAGAATCACCTGGCTGAACATCCCGCCGTTGCGGAGGCGCATGTGCTGAGCTTTCCGGACAGCCGCTGGGGAGAGATCGGCGTGGGCGTCGTCACGCTGAAGCCCGGGAGCACGGTGACTGAGAGCGAGCTGCGCGAGTTTCTGCGCACCCGCCTTGCAGCCTACAAGTTGCCGCGCCGCATCTGGATCTGGAAGGAAATTCCGCGCAACCCGGTGGGCAAGGTTCCCAAGCCGCTGTTGCGCGAAGAACTGCTCAAGCGCGGGCTGGTGCGGGCCGGAGAGGACATCCCCGCTGCGTGAACGATGCGCGGCCCGGGACGGAGCCGGGTCGCTTCGACGGCGCGCCAGTACCGCGTCGAGCGCCGACGGCGCACCTACCGTACCCCGATTCCTCAAATGGAGACAACCATGAGTGCCAGGAAAGCCCCATCGACCGCGCTGTGCCACCCCACCGCCGATCACATCGAGATTCGCGGCAAGGATCTGTGCAACGACATCATCGGCAAGGTCGATTTCGTGCAGATGATGATGTTCGAGATCTTCGGCCGCATGCCCACGCCGACGGAAACGGCGGTCGTCAACATCGTCATGGTCGGCATCATGGAGCATGGCATCACGCCAAGCTCGATTGCCGCGCGCATGATCTATTCGAGCGGGCCGGAGGCGCTGCAGGGGGCGGTGGCCGCCGGCATCCTTGCGGGGGGCAGCGTGCTGCTCGGCACCACAGAGCAGTGCGCGCAGCTTTTGACGCGCATCGTGAATGATCCGGCCGGCATCGATGCGGCGGCCACGCGCGAAGCACAGGCGCATCGCGCGGCAAAAAAGCAGATCCCCGGCTTCGGCCACCCGTGGCACCACCCGGACGACCCGCGCACGTTGCGCTGCTTCGCGCTGGCGAAGGAACTGGGCCTGTCATGCAAGTTCGTCGATGCCGCGAATGCGCTGTCCAAAGCGGTGGACGCGGCCTGGGGCAAGCACCTCACCATGAATGCATCGATGGCATTCGGCGCGCTGTTCTGCGAAATCGGCATCCCGGTGGAAATCATGCGCGGCTTCGTGCTGATCGCGCGCACCGCGGGGCTCGTGGCGCACATCCGCGAAGAGCAGTTGAATCCCGTCGCCTGGGACATGATGAAGAGCGCCGAAGCCGCGGTACCCTATGCGGCGCCCAACGTCGCCGAATAATTCCTTTCACCCTGATCACTGACGGAGCAAACCATGCGAGCAGCCTATTACGACAAGACCGGCCCAGCCAACGAAGTCCTGCAGGTGGGTGAGGTGCCGACACCGACAGCGGGGCCGGGCGAAGTCCGCGTCAAGGTGCAGTGGTCCGGCGTCAATCCGTCGGACGTCAAGTCGCGTCGCGGCCGGCGCACCAGCAATCCGGTGGGCGCGGCGCGCATGATCCCGCACAGCGACGCGTCGGGCGTCATCGATGCGGTGGGCGACGGCGTACCGAAGTCGCGAGTCGGCGAGCGCGTGTGGACGTGGAATGGCGCCTGGCGGCGCATGGCCGGCACGGCCGCGGAGTTCATCGTGCTGCCTTCGGCACAGGCAGTGCGCATGCCAGAGGACATGTCGATGGAGGCGGGGGCGTGTTTCGGCATCCCGGCCCTTACGGCCTGTCACGCGGTGATCGTTGATGGCGGCGTGGCTGGCACGCGGGTGCTGGTTGCGGGCGGTGCCGGTGCCGTGGGCCACTATGCCATCCAGTTTGCCAAGCTCGGGGGCGCCAGGCAGGTCATCACCACGGTGAGCGGCCCCGACAAGGCGGCGGCGGCCAAGGCGGCAGGCGCCGATGTGGTGATCAACTACAAGACCGAAAACGTGGCTGAGCGTGTCATGGCTGAGACCGGCGGCCACGGGGTCGATCGCATCATCGAAGTCGATACGCCGGCCAACATCGTAACCGACCTCAACGTGCTCGCCGACGACGGCATCATCGTGGTCTACGGCAGCAGCGCGGATGACGTCCCCGTGCCGTTCTTCCCGGCCATCCTGAAGAACCTGCGCATGCGTTTCTTTGCGGTGTATACGCTGACTGCGGAAGCGCGGGAGCGGGCTGAGGGAACACTGCTCGGGCTGCTGGAGCGCGGGGCCCTGGTGCACAACGTTGCTGCGCGTGTGCCGCTGGAGCGGATCGTCGAGGCGCATGAAATGGTGGAGCAGGGGAAGGTGATTGGGAATGTGGTGGTTAAAGTTTCTTGAGTTTCGATGGATACAAGGGATTCGCCTGTTGGTGAGTGACTTGAAGTTCAGAGTTTCGCCTGGCGGCGAGTTGCTTGATGGCTTGGGTTTCGCCTTGCGGCGAGTTACTTTTCTTGCTTCGCCAAGAAAAGTAACCAAAAGAAGGCGACCCCGGAGGTGACGGTTTCGGCACTGCGTGCCGAAACTTCC
>CANJXQ010000074.1 GCA_947478805.1 Betaproteobacteria bacterium
CACCCCGCCATCCGCGACACCGTGGCCAGCTTCGGCGCGGACATCATCGGCGAGGTGAAAGCCGCCATCGCCGCCAACGACATCGTCGTGGTCGGCATGAAGCAGAACCCGTTCCCCAAGAAGGCCTGCAAGCTGCTGGACGAAGCGGGGCTCAAGTACGCCTACCTCGAATACGGCAGCTACCTTGGCCAGTGGCGCCGCCGCCTCGCGCTCAAGATGTGGACCGGCTGGCCCACCATCCCCATGGTGTTCGTGAAGGGCGTGCTGGTGGGCGGGGCGCAGGATTTGGAGCGGTTGGTGAAGAAGGGGGAACTAAAGAAGTAGAAGCGCTACACGATCTGGTTATACGGCAGTGTCGCAGCGCAAGCTCACCAAACAAAAGCTGCAACAAGACCAATAAGGTTGAAGCGTATGAACCATTCCTCACTCTATGACCGATATGGCTGGCAATCGGATCTGGATACGTTCTCGCAATCGGTGCCGCGAGTCGTGCGCATTCGATTGAACGAATTCGTGCCCGACGCCTCAATCGAACAGATTCGTGCTTGGGACCAATCCATCCCTTGGCTTCAACGAGAATGCCGTGAATTAACTGCACTTGACTCGGCAGCAGGCGAATACACCGCGATTCTCGAATATGAACTCCCTCGGGACTTCCGACGCCCGGATGTAATTATTCTGGAGCGCGGTTGTGTTGCTGTGCTTGAGCTTAAAGGAAGGCCGTACGCAAGTCAGGCTGCCATAGATCAAGCGCTGGGTTATGCACGCGATCTTGCTGCATACCATGCAGCATGTGCCGGATGTCCAGTAACCCCAGTGCTATTAATACGCACTAACAATCCTAAGCCAGTCATACAGGACGGCGTTTATATCGTGGCACCTGAAGGCCTCGCCACATTGCTCGAGGAAATATCCAAAAAGGGTCAACCCACAGTCTCCCCAGAAGAATTTCTCGCATTGGATGCGTATGCGCCGCTGCCTTCAATCGTGCAGGCGGCGCGCGAACTCTTCAATAAGCGCCCGCTCCCGATGATCAAACGCGCGCGGGCGGCAACAGATCCAGCTTTGCAGTACATCACGTCAGTTGCGCACGAAGCTGCCCGCACGCGAACCCGTCATCTCGTGCTCTTGAGTGGCATCCCCGGGTCGGGCAAGACACTGGTCGGATTGCAGCTTGTCCATGCTGGGTGGATCGATGATCTTGCGGTGGACAGAGGGTCAGGAAAGCCAGCCGCCCCCGCAGTTTATCTTTCCGGAAACGGTCCTTTGGTAGAAGTGCTGCAGCACGCTTTAAGGGAAGGTGGAGGGGGAGGCAAGACATTTGTCCAAGCGATTAAGAATTACGTCGCCACATTTAGCCGTCCCCGCGCCCCTGCACCACCCGAGCACCTCATCGTGTTCGACGAAGCGCAACGTGCGCACGACGCGGAGC
Organism: Betaproteobacteria bacterium; assembly: GCA_947478805.1. GTDB lineage: Bacteria > Pseudomonadota > Gammaproteobacteria > Burkholderiales > SG8-39 > CAIYPG01. The sequence continues at coordinate 1,433 of CANJXQ010000074.1, forward strand.
GCGTAGCTACGGTACATGGTCGCGAAGTCGGAAAATCGGAACCTCAGCATCTCCTCGAATTCTGTGGCCGAATTCCAGAATGGTGTGTCCTGATTGCGTTGATTGGCGATGGCCAGGCAATCCATATCGGCGAGGAGGGTGGAGCCGCACTTTGGGCGGATGCGATTCGGAGTCTTCCGGGCGGTGACCAATGGGTGGTTCATGGTGCGCCTGCCTTCGCGCCGACATTCTCGGGAATAAACACGGCCAGTCGCTGGGATGAAGTCTTAAGTCTTGACACCGAGATTCGGTTTCACCTGACGCCGAAGATTCATGAATTCGTAGGTGGGTTGCTGGATGGCGAGAATGTAGAGCACCTTGCCCGGATTTCGTCAGAGCTTTACGCGAATGCACATCGCTTTCTCGTTACTCGTAATCTCGATGCGGCGTGTAGTTACTTACGCGAGCGATATGCCAATGCAAGAGAAGCGCGCTTCGGACTGCTCGCTTCCTCCAAAGACAAGTGGCTCCCCGAATTTGGCGTCGACAACAGCTTCCAGACAACCAAGCGTCTTCGAGTCGGACCTTGGTATAACGCTGCGCCGACAGATCCGGGATCGTGCTGCCAGCTTGAAACAGTTGCAACAGAGTTTTCCTCTCAAGGCCTTGAACTTGACTGCGCGTTGGTCGCTTGGGGTTCTGACTTGTTGTGGACGGAAGGCGGGTGGTCAATCGCCAATTCGCGGGGAACACGGGGGGCACTTAGGGACCCGATGGCATTGCGGAAAAATGTCTATCGCGTCTTGTTGACGCGCGGTCGAGATGGAACCGTTATCTTTGTTCCTCCTGATGCACGGTTTGACAGCACCTTCTTGCATTTGTGTGAGGTGGGGGTAACCGAGCTTCGTTCCGGAGAAGAGGGGTAAAGCGAGATTTTTTGGAGTTTCACATTGTTTACAAACTGCGCAAGCTGGCTACCTACACTACCTCGGGTCGGCTGAGTACAGTATCTTAAGACTGAGCCAACAGGGAAATGGGTTATGCCTTCCGACTCCTTCAAGACGCTACAGGACTTCCTCAAAGTTCAGATGCGAATGTCCCACATATACCAACCGCTGATGATCCGTACCCTATTGACTCATGGCGGGCGTGCCAGCATCCGGCAGATCGCTTCCACCTTCCTCAGTAAAGACACGAGTCAACTCGAGTATTACGAGCAGATCACGAAAAACATGCCGGGGAAAGTTCTCGCTAAGCGCGGAATCGTCAGGCGAGAGGGCAACACATTTCAGCTCCTTCCCGATTTTTCCGAGCTTCTACCGGACGAGGTGGACGACCTAGTGCGCTTGTGCGAATCGAAGTTGGACGAATACATTGAGAAACGAGGCGCTGCCATGTTTGCGCATCGGGCGCTGGCGCTTGGTTATGTCTCCGGCAGCATTCGCTACGAAGTTCTCAAGCGCGCTGGGAGCCGGTGTGAACTGTGTGGGATACCTCACGAGGAACGCGCTTTGGAAGTCGACCATATCGTTCCGCGTAAGCACGGCGGCCCGGACGATCTGGCGAATTACCAGGCCCTGTGCTGGAAGTGCAACGCGAACAAGGGTGCTCGGGATGCAACCGATTTCCGAGCGTTTCGGGAACAGCACCAACATCGCGACGCAGAGTGTGCGTTTTGTGACATGGAATCCAAACGGATTGTCGCCGAGAATGCCCTTGCTGTTGTTGTGCGCGATGGCTACCCGGTAACGGCGCTTCATACGCTCGTGATCCCGAAACGGCACGCGATTACCTACTTCGATTTGTTTACATCCGAGCGTCGAGCTATCGAGCAGCTCGTGGATTCCCAGCGTGTTGAGATTGTTGCCAAGGATCAGTCAGTTGGAGGATTCAACATTGGCATGAATGCCGGCGAAGTGGCGGGGCAAACAGTCATGCACTGTCATGTACATCTCATTCCTCGAAGGGTTGGGGACGTGCCAAACCCGAGGGGAGGTGTTCGACACGTCATTCCGGGTAAGGGAAACTATTAGACAGGCAATATTGCTTGGCAAGTGCGCTAAGTTCAGTAGCTCATCTGGAGTAATGAGCCGTTAATCCGCTGCTGCAGCCGGCGTTTCTTCTTCCCCGCATTCCCGCTCCTCCTCTTCCCGTTCCTTTCGCTGCCCGTCGTCGCGCTCGTCGAGGTAGCCATCCAGCACTCTGTCGTAGAACCGGTTCAGCTCCGCATAGAAGGCCGATTCCACCCGGACGAATCCGCGCATGCCTTCACCCATCCCATGCTCGCAGTGCCACACCACGTGGCTGACGGCGAGGCCGCCGGTGATCTCGTCTTCGTCGCGCACGGCGGTGTTGATGAGGGCGATCAGTTCGCCCAGGTTAAGGGTTGGGCCGAGCGCTCCTGCAGGAGCCGGTATTCGGTTCCGTATTCGTCGACCACCAGGTAGGCGATGCCGCCGGCGCCGGCATGATCGCGGCGCGCGCGCACGCTGATCACGTCCCCGGTGACGGAGGCGAGCACCACCCGCGCGATCTCGATGTCCTGCGCGCCCATCGGCGGGAGGTATTCCCCGCTCATCAGGGAAGGGTGAACCGACGATAGCCGGCTGCGCAAGTCGGGGTCGAGCGTGGAGTCGGTGAGCCATTCGCCCAACACCAGGGGGTTGAAGTCCCCGGATGCGAGGCGCTCTTCGACGTCCTTCCTGCGGTGCTCGCCGCTGATCGACGCGAGGACGATGGTCTTCAGGTCGACGTCTTCGAAGTAGCTCGCGGGACGAAAGTCGTAGTAAAAGCCCGCCGGGCGGCGGTTGATGAGGTCGGTCATGGCAATCTCCTGTTTAGCGGGTTCGGAAAAATTCCGGGGCCGCAATCTGGCGTACAAATCCCCCGGCCCGTTCGGAGTGCCTCCCGGTGGGCCAGCCGTGAATGTCGTGGGTGCTGGCGCGGTTCAGTGCGCGCGCTCCTCATACACGGGCAGGCCGAGCACCTGGCTGCGCAATCGTGCGAAGCGTGGGCTTTCGTGGCGACGTTCGCCGCAGTGTTCGTCTGGCCGGGCTGGATGGTGTTGCATGGTGCCTCCGGGGTTCCTCGTTGATCGGCCGATGGCCGACCCCGGGGTGGAGGCGTGCCAGCGCTTTAGCGGTATTTGTTAGTCGCCCGCAAGTTGTTGCTTAAATCGGCGACACGCAGAGTATGCGCGTGATGTGGCTCACTGGGTGAGCCTGCCTTGGATTAGTTTGGTCTTGGCTTGATTGGCGTTGCGCGGGAGTTTTTGCCCCCGTGGACTATGCGCCGCGCCGCAAGGGCTGAACCGCGGGGGCAGGTTTCAGTGCGGCCTGCCAAAGATCCCACTTCGTCTGGCCTGCCAGCCATGATTCGGGCGTCGTGCGCGTCAGCAGGCCGATGCGAATGGCCATGTCCGCCGAGATCCCCGACCGTCCGTTCAAGACCCGCGACACGTGTACGCGCGAAATGCCAAGGCGTTGCGCGAACTTTTCCACCGTCATGCCTTCAGGGAGAAACTCTCGCAGAATTTCGCCGGGATGCGGTGGATTGTGCATGCGTGCCATAACGAGCTCCTTATTCCTAGTGATAGTCCTGGAAGACGCAGGGGTCAGTGTCACATTTCGGCATTGACGCCGACGGAAAATCTGAACTGACCCTGTTTATTCGCCGCCAGCACGTCCGCCGCCACTTCAAAATCCCGCCGCGACCAGCCCGTCGGGAACTTGAAGGTCAGCTCCTTCCTGCACGCCATCGCGGGCGTGATGGGGTCGGCGGCCATGCAGAAGCCGAGCGACACCACGGTGGCCTCCACGCGGGCATGCGCCATCGCGGCGCCGAGGAGCCCCGGGCGGCCCACCGCCTCGAACACCACGTCGCTCGCGCTTTCATCGGGGTCGACGGCCTCCGGCGCCAGCACCCGGTCGGCCCCCATGGCTTGGGCAATGCGTTGGCGCGGCTCGCCAAACTGCTTGCGTCGTCGGGGCTCAAGGTGATGAACCGCTTGGTGTCGCGCAAGCCGTTGGACGCAGAAGGTTTGCGCAAGTGCGGGCTGCGTTCGCCAGGGCGTTTCCGCAGCGCGATTGCAACCGACGGGTCGCTGGTTGTAATCCCCGAGCAAATCCGTCCCGATTCGACGGCGTCGGTCGGTCACCCCAACCCTTCAAGAAGAATGACCATTGATTTATGTTATCGATCTAACCTAAAATTACGCCGAGTCTTGTTATAGGTTCCCCGTCCGATGCACCGACCCGCTCTCGGCCGCTACGTGACCGTCACGACGGCCGGAGAACCGTTCCAGGCCTTCGTGCCCGTGCCGCTGCCGCCGGAGCCGCCAGTCGTGTGGTCGGCCGCACTGCGGCGGCGCTTCGACGCGGCGCTGGTCGCCCTGGGGAGGCTGGACGCGGTCACCGCACTGCTCCCCAACGCGGCGCTGCTGCTCTACAGCTTCGTGCGCAAGGAGGCGGTGCTGTCCTCGCAGATTGAGGGCACGCAGTCCTCACTGGCGGACCTGCTGCTGTACGAGATCGACGAGCGGCCTGGCGTGCCGCTGGACGATGCGCGCGAGGTCAGCCGCTGCGTGGCAGCGCTCGAACGTGGTCTGAAGAAGCTGCGTGGCGGGCTGCCGCTGTGCACCCGCCTGCTGTGCGAGATGCATAAGGTGCTGCTGTCGCATCCCGGCGGCCGAGGCAAGACGCCCGGTGAAGTGCGCCGCACGCAGGTGTGGATCGGCGGCACGCGGCCCGGCAACGCTGCCTTCGTTCCGCCGCCGGCCGATGCGGTCCCGGAGTGCCTGACGTCGCTCGAGCGCTTCCTCAACGACGAGCCCGAGCCCGTGCCGCCGCTGATCAAGGCGGCGCTCGCGCACGTGCAGTTTGAGACCATCCATCCGTTTCTCGACGGCAACGGGCGCCTCGGGCGGTTGCTGATCGTGCTGCAGCTGGTGGCCGACGGCGTACTGCGCGAGCCGATGCTGTATCCCAGTCTGTTCTTCAAGACCCATCGGGCGCTGTACTACGAGCTGCTCAACGAGGTGCGCCTGCGCGGGGACTGGGAGCGCTGGCTCGACTTCTTCGCCGAGGGTATCGAGGCGAGCGCGACGCAGGGCGTGTCGACGGCGAATGCGCTGCTCGCGCTGGTCAACGCGGATCGCGACCGGATTGCCGGGCTCGGGCGCGCGGCGGCGTCGGCGCTCGCGGTACACTTGGCGCTGCAGCGCCAGCCGATCGCCACCTCGGCCGCGCTGGTCAAGGCCACGCGGCTCACGCCGGCCACGGTCAACAAGTCGCTGGCGCATCTGGAGCGCATCGGCATCGTGGGTGAAGTCACGAACCGGCAGCGTGGCCGCGTGTTCAGCTATCGCAAGTACGTCGAGGAACTGGCTGCCGAACTGGAGGAGCCCGCGTGAGCCCGGGAGAGTCAGGCCTTCAACCCCAGGGATCCACCACCACCTTGCATTGATCGGCCGGCCGGCGCAGCGCTTCAAAAGCCTGCGGCAATTCGTCCATGCCCACCACGTCGGTCAGCATCGCGCGCGGCTCCACCGTGCCCTTCGCGAGTACGTCCGCCGCCACTTCAAAATCCCGCCGCGACCAGCCCGTCGGGAACTTGAAGGTCAGCTCCTTCCTGCATGCCATCGCGGGCGTGATCGGGTCGGCGGCCATGCAGAAGCCGAGCGACACCACGGTGGCCCCCATGCGGGCGTGGGCCATCGCGGCGCCGAGGAGCCCGGGGCGGCCAACCGCCTCGAACACCACGTCGCTCGCGCTTTCATCGGGGTCGACGGCCTCCGGCGCCAGCACCCGGTCGGCCCCCATGGCCTGGGCAATGCGTTGGCGCGGCGGCAGACGCTCGACAACCGTGACATGCCCGGCGCCCAGGTGCCGCGCCCAGAACGCCGCGCCCGCGCCGATCGGCCCCGCGCCCAGCACCGTGACGCGGCAACCCGGCGTGATGCCCGCCATGGCCGCGCCGTGCAACGAGACGGCCAGCGGTTCCACCAGCGCCCCGTCCTGCAACGAGAGGTCGGCCGGCAGGCGGACCGCGGTGAGTTCCTGCACCCGCGCGAACTGCGCGTAACCGCCGAATTGCTTTGCTTTGTTCAGGCAGCGCGCGATGCGCCCCGCCGCGCAATCCGCGCATCGCCCACATCCGCGAAGGGGCATGACGGCGATGCGATCACCGAGCTTCAGGTGCGCGATGTCCCGGCCCGTCTCCACCACTTCGCCGGCGTATTCGTGCCCGAGCACGCTGCCCGGCTCCGCAGGCATTTCGCTGTGCGCTTCGGTGGCATGCAGATCGGTGCCGCAAACGCCGCAGCGGCAGACCTTGATCACGACCTCATCGTGAAGCGGGACGGGAACGGCCTGCTCTTCGATGCGAAGCGGCTGTCCCGCTCCGGGGTATACGGCGGCGCGCATGCGTTTTCAATCTCCTTTTGAGTGATGAGCGACGGTAGCGCCGCCCCGGGGAGATGTCCAGCGCGGGCGTATCGCGCGGGTGGGCGCTGGTTAGCGTGGGTCGTGGGCCGGGACTGGGTGTCGCGGTAGGTGTGGCAGCAGGGGTCGTTAGTCGTAGTGAAACCGGCATTGCGCAATGTACACAATGCCGGGTTCAACCCGATAGACCAACCTGTGCTCACCCGTGATGCGGCGTGACCAGTACCCGCTCCACTCGTGACGCAATGGTTCCGGCTTGCCGATGCCGCCGAATGGATTGTTCTTCAGGTTGGCAACCAGTCGGTCGATCCGGGCCAGCATCTACCGGTCGTGGCGTTGCCAGTACTTGCGGTCCTGTTCGGCCTGCGAGGTCCAGAAGACCTGAAGTTCAGGCGGCTTCGCGCTTTCGCCGCGCAATCTCGGCCTCGATCTCGGCATGCGCGCCACGCAGGCGACGCACGTTGGCCCGAGACTTCGTCAGGTGGGCAGTTTCAAGGTGGGAGCGGACGAACTGCTTCAATGCGTCCTCCGCCAGGGTGGACACGTCCTGATTCGACTCTGCGGCAATCTTGTCGAGTTGCCGCACGAGCCCGGGCCTTAATCGGAGCGTGGTGATCATGGGTCGAATCTTAACATTCACTCCGTTTGGCGGCTTTGCCTGGGTGGCGGGGTGGGGGCCGCAATCCGGATTCAAATCCCCCCGGCCCGTTCCGAGTCGAACCCGGGGTGGAGGCGTGCCAGCGCTTTAGCGGAATTTATGAGTCGCCCGCAAGTTGTTGCTTAAATCGGCGACAGGCAGAGTGTGCGCTGGGGTGGCTCAACAGATGAGCCTGCTCTGGATTAGTTTCAGCCATGCCTTGATTGGCCTTGCGCGGCAATATGTCGAGGGCTAGGTACTTTCATCGTCCGCGGGCAGGTGGCGCTGCAGATCCATGGCGTCATGAAGGAGACGCAGGACCTCGATCACGTTGTGGCCCGGAACACGCCCGACGCGGAACATCACGAAATGACGCCCCTTGCGGCCCTTTCGGGAGACGTGAAGCGTGAAAATCCCCTTGAGGATGTCGTCCCGCCTTTTCGCGCCGACGACGGCCGGGCCGGTTGCAAGCTCGTTGAGAGCCGCCGAAATCGTTTCGGCGTAGCTGCGCGCTTGCGCTGCGCCGAATTGGTCGGCGGTCCAGTGCAGGATTTCCTCGAAGTCGGCCTCGGCGGCGGCCGTGAGGCGAATCGTCCAGCCCGTTCCTGCACTCACTTTGCGCGTGTCGCCGGCTTCCGGCCGATCGCCTTTTCGGCAATTGCGGTCAAACGACGGCTGAGCGCGGCGGGCGAATCGAAGCTGCGAAAGCGCCCTGCGTCGATGTCTCCTGTTCCGACGCGGGCGGCCTCGCGCAGCGCGTGGAGTCGGGCATTGTCCTGTGCTTCGCGATCCTCGATCAGACGCAGCCCTTCGCGCAGCACTTCGCTTGAATTCTGATAGCGTCCCGTGGCCACGAGCTTTTCGACGAGCTGCGCCTGATGGTCGGTGAGGACGACATTACGGGTTGGCATGGGAGTCTCGCGAGGATTGGGGACATTGGCATAATATGCCATAGGCGCCCGGCCCAGCAAGCATCGAGTGGCGCAGCAAATCTCGTCAGGTGCTGGAGGACGCCGCCACCAGCACCTCGCGGATTTCCCGCAACGCCGACAGCGCGAGCTCGCGCGGCAGGGCATGGCGCTGCCAGGGTTCCAGCGTGTCTTCCAGCCCCCACTGCGCGGACGTCGCGTTCAGCGCATCGGTGTTGGGGGAATCGAATTCGATCCGGAAGTTTTTGTCGGGCGGGGGCGCGAGGCGCCAGTCGACGAGTTTCAGGTTACGGTAATAGGTGTCCCGATATTCGGGGCCGGCCGTGCGCTGCAGCACTACGCCTTTCAGCGGCTCGCTCGCGTCGTGCTTCGCCCACAGCGCCTCGATGGTGCCGTGTTCCTTGATGATCTTGGCCGCCGTCTTGAGCCCGACGCCCTTGACCCCGGGAATGCCGTCGGAAGGGTCGCCCGCCAACGCCTTGGCCTGGATGAAGTGATCGGTGGAGACGAACGGGCCGTCCTTGACGAGGCTCGTGTCACCGAGGTCGGCCTCGGAGATCACCTGGCCGGTTCGCGTCGATTGCCACACCACGTTGGGTCCAACCGCCTGGTACCAATCGGTGTCGGTGGTCGCGAGAGTGATGTGCCAGTCTGCATCGAGATTCCTGCAGATCTGTCCGACCAGGTCATCGGCCTCGAAATTCGGGCAGAACAATTGCGGGATTCCGAGGTGCAGCAACTGCGCTCGGATGATCTCCGCCTGGAACAGGTAGCTTTCGAGGAAGGCCTGCTGCTCGGGCGTGTCCCAGCGGTGGCGCTTGTACTGGGGAAGTATTTCCTCGCGCCATCGGCAGCGGTCATCCCACAGCACGACGGGAACCTTGTCGCCATGCGCGCCGAGCAGCTTCGAGAGCTTGGTGAACGCGCCGTGGATGGCGCCGGTCTCCCGCCCGGCATGCGTCCAGCCCTTGTATTCGTACTCGTGCATCGACCCGATGCCGAGGACGTTGATGTCGATCAGGAGCAGTGCCTTGCCGCTGGTGGGGGTCGTGGCCATTGCGTTCGAGTCCGATCCATGAATGCGTGGGCGAACTTTACTGCAATCGATGGCGGGGCTTGATACGGTGACGATTGGGGTCGGTCACGGCGCCTGCCGCGCGAGCGGCGTGACCGGCAACTAACCGGCAGTTGCCGGTACGCCGTTGACAACCGTAGGGTTGACACCGGCCAACGTGGTGCGCCGCATGACGCGCTTGTACCGGTCCATTTCCCAAGGTCGAAGGCGATGAAGTGTGCAGCGGTTGTCCCACATCACCACGTCCCCGGATTTCCAGCGGTGTCGGTAGACAAACTTCGGCTGCGTCGCGAATTCGAGCAACTCCTGCAACAGTGCGCGACCGGCATCCACAGGCATTCCGAGGATATGCGACGCATGCGAGGACAAGTAGAGCGTCCTGCGACCGGATACGTGCAGCGTACGCACCAGCGCTTGATTCGCAAACCCCAGCGATGCGGCTTCCTGAGCGTTGAATTCGTAACCGATCTGCTTGCGGGAATAGACCAGGCTGTGCTCCGCCACCATCTTGTCGATTCCCGCGCGCCGCTCCTGTGGCAGCGCATCCCATGCGGCACGAAGGTCTGCAAACTCCGTTTCGCCTCCGGTGGGAGGGACCTCGCGCGCAGACAGTATGGATGCCAGCGCTGGGACCGGCTTATACGAACTGTCGGAGTGCCACAACATGTTGCCGAGGTGATCCAGTGGCAATATGCGGCCTTGTTCGTCGATATTGGACAGGTCGCTGATTTCCGGCCGCAGGTTGCGAATCCTTTGCTGCAGGCGCAGTTGGGTAAGGCTGGCCTCCAATGCGCCAAATTGCGCGGAAAACGCCGTCTGAAGGTCGTCGTCGAGTTGCTGTTGCGGGAACACCAGGACGGCGTGCTCGTTGAATGCGGCAAACACCGCGGCGATTTGGTCCCGGGTCAGCGGTCGTGAGATGTCCAGCTCGTGAATTCTCGCCCCGAATGGCTGCAACGCTTCTACTTGCATGATTTCCCCTGGCGTCAACCTGTCCGCCCGGCATAGTAACGTGACGGCTTCAGGGCCGTCCATGGCGTTCGAAAGCGAAGACCACGGCACGCGCCGTGGAAATCAAGCAGCATTGACTTTGTTGCGGGAATCAACGAATGTTCAAGCGCTTCCAGGAATTTCCACTCGGGGAGGAAAGAGGATGAACCGTTTCAGCGAAGCACTTTGTGCCGTTGCCGCCGCGCTGGTTCTGATTGGCGCAGCGCCCCAACCCTTGGACAAACATTTCCCGAGAAGCCCATCCGCATCGTGGCCGGGTTTGCCGCGGGCACGACGACGGACATCGTTGCGCGTGCCCTTGGCTCCGCCATGCAACGGCAACTCGGGCAACCGATCGTTGTGGAGCCCAGGCCCGGGGCATCGGGAGCGATTGCAGCCAGTACCGTGATCAAGGCGCCCGCGGACGGCTACACCATATTTTTCGGGCCCGTGACGCAACTGCACCCAATATTCCTGGCCAACAATCCGGTTGACGCAGCCAAGGACTTTGCTCCCATTTCCGACAGCCTGACGGCGCCGTGGGTTCTTTTCGCCAGCGGCAAGCTGCCGGTGAATTCGATGCAAGAGTTGCTGGCGCACGCCAAAACGCTTCCATCAGGCGCACTCAACATGGCGCGCACGATCCCTAACCAGGATCTGCTCATGGAATTCGTGAAAAGCGCGACGGGCCTGACTTATACCTCGGTTCCGTTCTCGAGCCAGAATCAATTCCTGCCGATGCTGATCAATGGTGAGATGGCGTTCAACATCAGCTTGTTCGGCAATTTCCAGTCGTACTTCAGTGCCGGCACGATCAAGCCCCTGTTCGTGTTCGCGGCCAAACGATCCACATTGCATCCGTCCGTGCCAACGGCAGCGGAGGTTGGCATTCCTGGTGTCGAGGCCGCTCTTGTCATCGGCTTCTGGGCAACTCGCGGAACGCCCCGGGCGATCATCGACAAGATCTCCGGCGCCTCGATTGCCGCGCTGTCAGCACAGGAAGTCGCGGAACTCTTCAAGAAACTGGGCTACGAACCTCTCGGCTCCTCTCCGGACGAACAATTGCGCGCGTACGAACAAAGCATGAAGCTTTGGACCCAAGCCGCGCGACTGGGAAACCTCAAGCCCCAGTGAGCGGTCGTCCAGCCGAGGCGGCACGGTGCTACTAGAGTGGCCCCGCGCTATACTTTTGCATCGCCCGGAGGTTATCCCATGAAAAAGATCAGCTTCACGTACTGGCGGGACGGAAAGTTCTATATCGGCTTTCTAAATCAGTATCCCGATTACCAGACGCAGGCCACGACAAAGAGCGAATTGACAGAGAATCTCAAGGATCTGTTGAAAGACATTGAATCTCGCGAAGTGCCGTTTATCCGAAAGGTGGAAGAGTTGCTGGTCGCATAAATGAAGCGACGCGAATTGATCAAGACGCTTGAGAAAATGGGCTGTACTCTGGTGCGCCATGGAGCGCGCCACGATTGGTATACGAATCGCGCTACACGGCAATCCCAGCCTGTGCCGCGGCACACCGAAATCAACGAGTATCTAGCCAAGGCGATCATCAAGAAGCTCTCAGGTGACTGACTGCGCGGCACGTCGAACGTGGGCGCAGTACGCGTGTTCACCGGCTTAGTCGATGGTGAATTGACTATATCTAACGAAGCAAACTTGGGCGCCGAAGTCGTCGTCGGCATCGACGTCGGCGGCGCGAGAAAGGGCTTTCACGCCGTCGCCTTGCGCGACGGCGAGCTCCTCGGTCGCTTTGCTTCTGCCGACCCGAAGACTGTGGCCGCCTGGTGTCGCCGCATCGGCGCGCGAGCGGTGGGCGTGGATGCGCCGTGTCGATGGAGTGCCGATGGCCGCGCCCGGCCCGCCGAGCGCTCGCTCATGCGCGCGGGGATCCATTGCTTCGCCTCGCCCACGCGCGAAGCGGCCCTCGCGCACCCGAAGAACTGGTATGGCTGGATGCTGGCGGGCGAGGCGCTCTATGCGGCCCTGCGGCGCAGCTACCGGCTGGCCGCCGACCCGGTGGCGCATGCCTTGGCGTCTTCGCCCTCATCGCCCTCATCGCCCGTGGTGTTCGAGACCTTTCCGCAGGCGATTGCCTGCGTGCTCGCCGGCCGACCCGTGCCAGCGCGCGACAAGGTGCGCGCACGGCGAACGGTGTTGCGCTCGGCGGGCATCGATCCTGCGTCCTTCGGCAACATTGACTGGGTGGATGCGGCGCTGTGCGCCGTGGCGGCTGAGCACTTTGTCGCGGGGCGAGTGCGCTGGCATGGCGAGTCGCCCAACGGGCGCGGCACCGGGCATATCATTTTGCCGTTGCCGTTGCCGGAAAGCCGCGTGGACGCCGCGCTCATCCGCGCCTATCGTGCGGCGCGCTACGGCGTGTCGGCGGCGCCGGGTGAGGGCGGACCTTTTGCGCTGCAGGTGGACGTGCCCTCGGCGCGGTTGCTCGCGCTCCTAGCGCGACATAGCGTGAGGGAGGCGGCGTACCTCACGGCGTGCAATCCCCGGAGTGAGCGGCTCACCGATGCGGAGAACCGTCGCCGGATGGTGAAGCTGGAGACCGCGCTTCGCGCGAGCGGCCGCGTGGTGATTGCGGGTCGGGGAGAGGATGTCGACACGAAAGGGAAGGGCCGCTGGCCCGGCGAGCCCAGCATGCTCGCCCTCGGCATGAGTGAAGCCGAGGCGATGCGACTGGGCGACGCGTTCGCGCAGAACGCGGTGCTGCACGCGGGGCGCGACGGGGTGCCGAGGCTGGTGCTGTTGCGGTGAGGCGGAGTCTCGACTCAACAGTCAGCGTAATCGCGCGCACGCTCGGCGCCCAACGCAATTGCAACGACCAGGCAGCCGCAATTGACGAAGCTCGCCTTTCATTGACGTACCGCCCCTTGCTCAATATGATCCGGCGCTGGGTCGCCCGCTGTTGAACCGAGGAGGAAATCGCATGAAATCATCCGTTGTTGCATCCCGCATGTGGGTCCGCATCCTGGCGGCGACTGTGCTCGTCGCGAGCGCCGGCGCAAGCCTCGCGCAGCAGGCCTATCCCAACCGGTCGATCCGCCTGATCACGCCTTATGCCGCGGGCAGCAGCCCCGACACCATCGCCCGCATGATCGGCCCCAAGCTCACCGAGGCGTGGGGACAAACCGTGATCGTCGATCCGCGCCCGGGCGGCAACACCGTCATCGGCACGGATGCCATGGCCAAGTCCAAGCCCGATGGCTACACGCTGCTCCTTATCTCCACCACGCATGTGCTGAACGGCCTTCTGGTGAACAACCTGCCCTACGACACGGTGAAGGATTTCGCGCCGGTGGCCACCATCGCCAGTAGCGAGCTGGTGCAGGTGGTGCATCCGTCGGTGCCGGGCAACAACCTGAAGGAGTTCATCGCCTACGCCAAGTCCAAGCCCGGCATGGTCACCTACGCCACGGCGAGCGCCGGCGGGCCGACGCACATGGCGCCGGAGTTGCTCAGCCAGATGGCCGGGATCAAGATGGTGCACGTGCCCTACAAGGGTTCGGGTCCGGCGGTGATCGACCTCGTGGGCGGGCAGGTGAACATGTACTTCAGCGCGCCGATATCGGTGCTCTCGTTCATCAACTCGGGCAAGCTCAAGGCCATCGCCATCTCGGGTGAAACACGATCGCCGGTGCTGCCGCAGGTGCCCACCTTCACCGAGGCGGGGCTGCCCGGCTTCGACATGCGCTTCTGGTACGGCATCCTCGCGCCCGCGGGCACACCCAAGGACGTGCTCGACAAGCTCTCGGCCGAGATCGGCAAGATCGTGGTTGCCCCCGACATGAAAGACAAGCTCTCCGGCCAGGGCGCCGACCCCTTCGTCAACACGCCCGAGCGTTTCTCAGCGCTGATCCGCGCCGACCTCGCCAAGTACGAGAAGGTCATCAAGTCGGCGGGGATCAAGCTGGATCTTTGATCGGCGACGCATCGGTCATCGACAGGTAACGCAGCGGGAGGGTTGCCCACGGGCTTGGTGCGGGGTGCGCGAGCGTTTTCCCCAGGCGCGCTCCCGGATCTACTGCGTGTCGCGCCCGGAGCGCAGCAGCTTGCCGGTCAGCGTGCCCGTCGTTTTTCCCTTCACCACGACGTCTTCGCCGCCGACCATCACGCGCTCCACCCCGAAGGATTCGGCGAAGATGCGTGATTGATTCCCGGGGAGGTCGTTGCGGATGACGGTCTTTCCGGTGTGCACCGTGGACGGGTCGAAGACCACGATGTCGGCGCAATAGCCCGCGGCAAGCCGGCCGCGGTCTTTCAGGCCGTAGAAACGCGCCGGCACGTCGGAGATCTTGTGCACGGCGGACTCCAGGCTGATCAGCTTGCGGTCGCGCACGATGGGCCCGATGAAGTCGGTGAAGTAGGCGAAGCTCGTCGATGAATCCAGGTGAGCACCGGCATCCGATGCGCCGACGATGACGCGCGGGTCGTTCCATACCTGGGCTCGCAGTTTCCAGGAGGCCTCGTCGTTGCCGCCGGGTGGTGTGACGAACCAGGTCTTCAGGTCGTCGGCCACGGCGATGTCGAGGAACACGTCGAGCGAAGTGCAGCCGCGCTCGGTGGCGAGGTCGCCCACGCGGCGGCCTTCATATGCCTTGAGCGAGGGCGCGGTCACGCTCTCGACGAACATGTTGGTGAAGTTCATCGTCAGCCGTTCGGTGTGGCCGCCGTCGGCAATCTCCTTGCGGATCGCGGCGCGCGTCGCCGGGTCGGAGAGCGCGCGCAACCGCTCGGCTCCGGGCAAGGCCATGACTTTCTGGAACAGCGGAATCGAATTGAAGATCACCGTGGTGAGGAGATTGATGCGAAGCTGCAACGGGATGGGCAGCGCCAGCGCAACCACTGTGCCGCCGTGCTTCGCCGCTTCGTCATAGGACGACATGCGTGCCCAGATGTCATCCGCGGTGCCGGCAAGTCCGACGGCGAGCACGTTCCAGTTGAGCGAGCAGCCGGCCGCGGCCGACATGTCGGCCATGACTTTCACCGCTGCAGGAGCGATGTTGGAAGATGTGGTGGGCGGGATGAATTCGAGCCGCGTGCCCGGGTAGGCCTTGAGCACGCCTGCCAGCCGGACCAGCTCCTTGGCCTCGGAGAAGCGAGAGGGCACGGGGCTCCCGAGGTGATCGCCATGCGCGCCGCCCCAGGACGACGAGAATCCGAGCGCACCGGCTTTCAGCGCATCGTCGACGGCTGCCGCCATCGCGTCGATCTCGGCGTCCGTGGCCGCACGCTTCCAGTCATCCCCCATCACCAGCCGGCGGATGGTGGAGTGCCCGACCAGGAAGCCGGCGTTGAGGCCCATGCGGCCTTCGAGCTTGTCGAGCCATTCGCCATAGGTGTGCCAGTCGAACTTGAGCGCCGCCTGCAGCGACTCCACCGGCATGCCCTCCACGCAGGCGAGCATGCGCGTCACGTAATCCACGCTGGCGTCGTTGACCGGGGCGATGGTAAAGCCGCAGTTGCCGCCGATGACGGTGGTCACGCCATGCAGGCAGGAGGGCGCGAGCGCCGGATCCCACATGATCTGCGCGTCGTAGTGGGTGTGCACGTCGATGAAGCCGGGCGCGACCGCGAGGCCCGTGGCGTCCACCGTGCGCCGCGCGGCTTCGGTGATCGTGCCGATGGATGTGATGCGGCCGGCCTGGATGCCGACATCCGCGCGCACGCCCGGCGCCCCCGTGCCGTCGATGACGGTCCCGCCTTTGATGATGCAATCGAGCATGTTCGATTCTCCTTGCTGATGAGCGGCCGCGCTGGATGGGCAACAACGCCGGTGCGCGGCCTACTTGGGTTTGAACAGGTTACTCCAACGCTCCCGGAACCTGGCGACCACTGCGGGCGTGTAGGCCACCGGGTCGTACGGGGTGAGCGAACGAAATGCTGGCTCCCTGAAGATGCATGCTTTCTCCTGTTGCACTGGCGATTGTGAAACACAATGCAGCAAGCGCTCGCGCGGAGAAAGGTTAGGCCGAACCAAACGGGTTGACAAGAAATCATTGGGGCGGGTTTTCCATGTATGACACAAGCAAGCTGCCGAAACAATACGAAGCCCCCAAGATGGGGCCCAAGCCGCGCATCGACCGGATCATGAAGCTGCTGGGGTTCTGGGCGCACGGGAATCAATTACACTGGTTTCGTGTGATAATTGTCCCGCCTGACGACAAGACGGGGCAGCGATGAAGAACATCACCATCACCGTGGACAAGGAAACAGCCGCGTGGGCGCGCCAGCATGCGGCCGCGCGCAACCTGAGCCTTTCGCGCTTCGTGGGAGAACTGCTCTCCCAGCACATGCGCGAGGCCGCTGAGTACGAGGAATCGATGCGCCGGTTCCTTGCGCGATCGCCCGTTCGTCTCAAGCGGCGCGGCGAGGCTTACCCATCGCGGGAGGCGGCGCATGAGCGCTCCGGTCTTCGTTGATACCAATATTCTCCTGTACGCGCGGGATGCGGCCGAGCTGGCTAAGCAACCGGTTGCAGCAGAATGGCTCGCATGGCTCTGGCGTGAGCGCCTTGGGCGCACCAGCACCCAGGTACTTTCGGAGTACTACGTCAACGTTACGCGCAAGCTCAAGCCCGGCCTGCCGGCCGCCGAGGCCTGGGAAGACGTCAAGGCATTGCTTGCCTGGCGGCCGCAGACCGTGGATGCCGCCTTGCTGCGTCAGGCGCGCGACATCGAGCGCGACTGGAAGCTCGGCTGGTGGGACAGCCTCATCGTCGCTGCTGCACAAGCGCAGGGCTGCGACACGTTGTTGACTGAAGATCTTCAGAGCGGCGCCACCATCGGTGGCGTGAACATCCGCAATCCGTTTGTTCCGGCAGCAACGCAACCGACAGCGAGCTACGAAGTCCCCGCCGCGGCACGTCGCCATCGCGGTCCCGGGCGGCCGAAGAAACGCGCTGGAATTCCGCTTTAAGCATGCCCTGATATTGGGGAGCGCGAGGGACTGTTTCCCCTCGTCTTGTTAAGTACTCACTAAGGAGACATCACATGGCTGCACAGAAGATCCGCCTCGGCATCATCGGTGCCAACATCCACGTCGGCTGGGCGTCGCGCTCGCACCTGCCGGCGGCGCCCGCCGCGCCCGACTTCGAGCTGACCGCCGTCTGCACCACGAAGAAGGAAAGCGCCGAGGAGTCGGCGCGCAAGTACGGCGCGAGGCTCGCCTTCCACGATTACCGCGCCATGCTCGCGCACCCGGAGATCGACGCGGTGGCGGTGGTGCTGCGCGTGCCCTCGCACTATGAGCACACCATGGCCGCCATCGACGCGGGCAAGCATGTGTACACCGAATGGCCGCTCGGACAGACCACGGCGCAGGCCGAGGAAATGGAAGCGCGCGCCAAGGCAAAAGGGGTTGCGCGCGTAGTCGGGCTGCAGGCGCGCGTGGAACCTTCCATCCTCACCATGAAGCACCTCATCGCCGATGGCTATGTGGGCGAGGTGCGCTCGTGCAACCTCGTGCTGATCCGCGACGGCATCCTCGAGCGGCCGCAGGAGCGCGAATGGCAGTGGGATGACGCCAAGGGCGCGCACACGCTCACCATCGCCAACGGACACAGCGTGGACGCGATGCGCTTCGTGCTGGGCGAGTTCGCCGAGGTGCATGCCAGTATCGGCACACAGACGAAGCAATGGTTCATCACCGACACGAAGAAGACGGTGACCAATGTCACTTCGCCCGACACCATTTTGCTGCACGGACGGCTCGCCAACGGGGCGCTGGTGTCCTCGCACGTGGCACACGTTCCCTATGCGGGCAGCTCTTATCGCATGGAGGTGTACGGTTCCAAGGGCACGCTGGTGGCCACGGGCAGCGATTCGCCGCAGATGGCGAAAGTGAAGCTATCCGGTGCGCAGGGCGGCAATGCCTTGCAGCCCATCGAGCCCCTGAAGCAGTTCATCTTCGTGCCTCCGGCGATGCCGCAGGGATTGCCCTTCAACGTGGGCCAGATGTACCACGGCTTCGCGCAGGCGATCAGGGGCGATGCGAGCGTCGCGCCGGACTTTGCCACCGCGATCCGGATGCACAAGCTCATCGATGCGATGCGCGAGTCGTCGCGCACGGGCCAGGTTCAGCGCGTGGGGTAGGCGCTTCGTTCCGGGTTCAGCGCGTGGGGTAAGCGCTTCGTTCCAGGTTCAGCGCGTGGGGTAGGCGCTTCGTTCCAGCTTCAGCGCGCGCTTTGGGCCGCGCGCAGTTTCTTCGTCTCGGCCAGATCCACGCCCTTGTCCGTCACCGCCACGCCGTAGGCCGCGCGCGCATGGGCGGGCGTGACCTTGCCCTGCAGCACATCGCGGCGCACCGCTTCCGGATCGCGCTCGAAGGGAGGGCCGTAGCCGCCCGAGCCTGGCATCTCGGCGCGGAACACGTCGCCTTCTTTCATCTTGCGCACGAACTTGGAGGGGAGCTTCTCGGCGTGGTCGGTGTCCGGATTGAGCGTGGAGCGCGCCACCGCGCCCGGCTGCCCGCCGTGCAGGCCCCAGCACGGGTGCAGGTGCCGGTCGGAGCGCAGCTGCACCGTGGCCTCTTCATTGAGCAG
>CANJXQ010000075.1 GCA_947478805.1 Betaproteobacteria bacterium
CCTGGCCGCCGTCAGCAGCAAGCGCCTGCCCAGCCTGCCCGATGTGCCCAGCACCAGCGAGCTGGGCTATCCGGAACTGGTCATCAACTACTTCTCGATCCACTCGCCCGCCGGCGTGCCCAAGACAACAATCGACAGCCTGTATGCCGCCATCGCCAACGCCCTGCAGCAGCAGGAAGTGAAGGATGGCCACGCAAAGGCCTTCCTGCACATTGTGGGTTCCAATCCGGAGGTCTCCGGCAAGCGGATGGCCGACGAAGTCGCCTACTACGCCGCGGTGGCGAAAAAAGCCGGCATCAAGCCGGAGTAATGCGCGACATCGTCACCCGTTTCTTGCACGCGTCGTGAAATACAGGAGAAGGCAATCATGAAACTCTTCGCATCCAGCACCGTCGCCATGGCCCGGCACATCGACCTCTCCGACAAGTCCACGCAGAAGGACGGGCGCAACGCCATCGTCAGGCGCAACTGGTTCATCAACCCGGATGAACACAACGGGCTTGCCGCCTATCGCATCGAGATTCCCGAAGCAGGCTCGGTCGCGGCGCCGCACTTCCACATGCAGGACCAGTTCCAGGTGTTCGTCGAGGGCCCGGGTGCAAAGCTGGGCGCCGATGCGCTGACGCCCATCGTCGTCCAGTACGCCGACGCCTGCAGCCCCTACGGGCCCATCATCGGCGGGCCGCAGGGCGTGGCCTTCTTCGTGTTTCGATTGATGAAGGATCAGGGCGCCTTCGTCATGCCCGAATCGCGTGCAAAGATGACGAAGAAACCCGGCCGCATCGTGCAGGTCCACCTGCCTGACGCTTCGCAGCCTGTGCCGGCAGGCGGGGTCCAGGCGCTCGAAGCCGCGCATGCAGACGGCCTGGCGATCTTCCGCCTCGCCGCCATGCCCGGCGAGCGTATCACCGCGCCGGCGCCCTCGGCGGGGGGCGGTCAATACGTGCTGGTGACGAGCGGATCGGTTCGCAACGGCGCCGACACTTTGCCGGCGAGGTCCTGCGCCTTCGTATCGCCGGATGATGCCGCGCTGGAACTGGTCGCCGGCGCGGACGGGTTCAATGCCGTGATGGTCCAGTTCCCGCGCCAGAGCTGGCAGACGCGGCTCGCGTCATTGCATTGAGGTGCCATCCGCAACAGGTGGATCGCCTCCGCCCATGAAAAACGCCCCAATCCTGGGGCGTTTTTCATGGGTCATGCACGCTCGAGGCAGCTACTTCCATTCCTTGTAGAAGGGCGGGAGTTCAGTGGCCTTGGTGGTGAATTTCGGATCGCGCTTCTCGAGGAAGGCCTGCACCCCCTCCTTGCCGTCCTTGAGGCTGGTGTAGAACACCGCGAGCGAATCGACCCGATGCGCCTCCAGCGGATGCGGCTGCGCGCTGTTGCGATAGAGCATCTGGCGCGTCAGTGCCACCGCCAGGGGCGAACGATTGGCGGTGATCTTGCGCGCCAACGCATAGGCATCCTCGAGCAGCTTGTCCGGCGCATGCACCGAACGCAGCAACCCGCCGCGCAATGCTTCCGCCGCATCGATGATGTCGGCGCTATAGGTCCACTCCAGCGCCTGCTGCATGCCCACCAGGCGCGGCAGGAACCAGCTCGAGCAGGCCTCGGGCACGATGCCGATGCGGCCGAAGACGAAGCCGATGCGCGCCTTGTCGGACGCCAGGCGAAAGTCCATCGCCAGCGTCATGGTCGCGCCGATGCCCACTGCCGCGCCGTTGATCGCGGCGATCACGGGCTTGGTGCAGTTGAAGATCGACAGCGTCACGCGACCGCCGGTGTCGCGCACGCCCTTGTGGATCGCCGGATCGTCCAGGCGGTCATGCATGTCCTTGAGCGTCGGGCGCTGGGACTCATCAAGGCCGAAGACGTTGCCGCCCACCGACAGGTCCATGCCGGCGCAAAAGGCGCGTCCGGCACCGGTGACCACCACCGCGCGCACCGTGTCGTCGGCACTCGCGCCGTTGAACGCCGCCTCGAGTTCATTCGCCATTTCCACGGTGAACGCGTTCATCTTGTCGGGACGATTGAGCGTGAGCGTGAGAATCCCGTCAGGGGCAACGGACCAGTCCAGGGTGTTGAATTTCATGTCGGGGCTCCAAAAAAATGCGCCGCGACCGGGGGTGCCGGGCGCGGCGCGGTCATGTCATGCAGTTATGCCGCGCAGTGACGCTGCATGGCGCGATAGCTGTCCGGTTGCTCAGGCTTCTTCGGTGTAGAACACGCCGGGCGAGAGCATCACCTCGTGGTGCCCGCGACCTGCGGGCATCATGGGGAAGCAGTTCTCCAGCGCAGTCACCCGTGCATCGAGAAAGTAGGGTCCCTTGTGCTCCATGCAGGTGGCGAGCGCACGGTCGAGGTCCGCGGGATTCTCGACCATGGCGGCACCCCAGCCAAACGCCTTGGCCAGCGCCACGAAATCGGGCAGCGACTCGTTGTAGCTCTGGCTGAGGCGATTGCCGTGCAGCAGCTCCTGCCACTGGCGCACCATGCCCATGTAGCCGTTGTTGCACAACACTACCTTGACGGGCGCACTGTGCTGCATGGCCGTCGACAGTTCCTGGATGCACATCAGCACCGAGGCATCGCCGCTCACGCACACGACGAGGCGATCGGGGTTGGCAATCTGCGCGCCGATGGCGGCGGGCACGCCATACCCCATCGTTCCCGAGCCACCGGAGGTCAACCAGCGATTGGGCTGCTCGAACTTGAGGTATTGCGCCGCCCACATCTGGTGCTGGCCGACGTCCGTCGACACGATCGCATCGCGCCCTTCGATCGCGGCCTGCAGGCGCGTCAGCAGGTGCTGCGGCACGATGGCATCCGGTTTCGGCTCATAGGCCAGGCACTTCTTGGCACGCCATCCCTCGATGCGCTTCCACCATGGGGCAATCCGTGCGGCATCGAGCTGCCCGGGTCCCACCTCGGCATCCAGCGCAACAAGCAGGGCTTCGAGCACCTGCGCGCAGTCGCCGACCACGGGCACGTCCACGTTCACCACCTTGTTGATCGACGCCGCGTCGATGTCGATGTGAATCTTCTTGGCAGTCGGGCAGAACTCGCTGATCTTTCCGGTCACGCGGTCGTCGAATCGTGCCCCGACGTTGATGACGAGGTCCGAGTGATACATCGACAGATTGGCCTCGAGGTTACCGTGCATGCCGAGCATGCCGACGAACTGCGGATCGCTGGCGGGAAATGCACCCAGCCCCATCAGGGTGAGCGTGCACGGCGCGCCGGTCCGGTGCACCAGCTTCGTGAATGCCTTGCTGGCAGCCGGCCCCGAATTGATCAACCCGCCGCCGCCATAGATGATCGGGCGCTTGGCCGCCTTGATCAGCGACACCGCCTTCTTCAGGCTGCTGGGCGGGACGTCCGCGGGCGTTAGCCGGCCGCGACGCTTGGCGGGCGCTGGATGCGCCTCCTGCTCGGAGAAGCCGAACTGAATGTCCTTCGGAAAGTCGATCAGCACCGGCCCGGGGCGTCCCTGCGTGGCAACGGCGAATGCGCGCGTCACCGTGCCATACACCTCGGCGGCATCGCGGATCTGGTGGTTCCATTTGGTCACTGCGCGCGACAGGCTCAGTGCGTCGCACTCCTGGAAAGCGTCAGTGCCGATACCCGGCATGGCGACCTGGCCGCTGATGCAGACCACGGGAATGGAGTCGGCCAGTGCATCGAGCAATCCCGTCACGGTATTGGCGATACCGGGGCCGGAGGTGACCAGCACAACGCCAGGGCGGCCGGTGCTGCGCGCATAGCCCTCGGCGGCGTGCACGGCCGCCTGTTCGTGGCGGACCAGGATATGGCGCAAGCGCGGCTCGGAATACAGCGCGTCATACACCGGCAGGATCGCGCCGCCCGGATAGCCGAAAATGGTGTCCACGCCACTGTCGATCAATGCTTCGAGCATCCACTGCGCGCCAGACAGCTTGCGCACGTTCGTGGTGGCGGGAGTGACAGCGCGGAGCGTTCTTTCGCCCGGTTTATTCATACAAATACCCTATGGATCAGATGTTATGAGTGGCACCCGCGCGGGCGGCGTGCCCATGAAGAACTTGTCGTCCATTGGTGCCGTGACCCGCTCGCCGGATGTCGCCCCTTGTGGGAACGCTCCGGGAACGGCAGGCGATTCAGACGTACCTGAAACGGCCTCTATGATACTTGAGCGGCGCCCTCTCGGGGGCACCCGGGATGCGCCAAAACGGAGCGCTTTCGCCAGAAACGGGCCTGAAACTTCTTCAATCGCCTGTTGGGCGCCCTGAAGTAGGGGAGTTTGAGGGGAATATCCCCTCAATTTCATCAAACACTCTCAAAAACCGAGCAATTTGATGATCTGGTCGCGCCGTGCGAGCGCGTTCGATTTGGGAGACTCATACTGCCGCGGCAGCTTGCTGATGTCGTACACGGTCATGCCGCCCGGGTCGTCGTTGAACACCTTGTTGCCCTCCGGGGTCATCAGGTAGTTGGCAAACAGGCGCGATGCAGCCGGATGCTTGGCCTTGGCGCGCGCGCTGAGCATGATCTGCATCTCCACGCCCGTGGTGTATTCCGGCGTCGATGTGTCCAGCGGAGCCCCCTTGGCCCTGAGCCCGGTGGCGACGGCCAGCACCCCGGGCAGCGCAACCAACCCCTCGCCCGCACCCAGCCCTTGGGCGGCCGGCACGCCACTGGCGAACTGGCGTGGCGATTGCGCGACCAGCTGCGCGAAGAATTTCTCGCCGTACTTGTCGAGAATGAGGCTCCACACGTCGATGTAGGAGTCGGCCGAGCCCGGGTTCGGAATCAGGATCTGCCCCTTGAAGCGTGGATGCAGCAGATCCGCCCAGTCCTTGGGCACATCCGCACCCTTGAGCTTGTCACTGTTGTAAATGATGAGCCAGGGCGCGATCTGGATGATGGCCGTCGGCCCGGTCACGAACTTGGCCGGAAACTCGCCGCTGCGAACGACTGGCAGCCCCGCCTCCGAAATCGACTCGGCAAACCCGCGCCGGATGCCGTCTTCGGCGTAGCCCACCGTATTCCCGCCGGCATTGAGCACCAGGTCCGCGACCACGTTGCCCGCTTCAGCCTCGGCCGAGTAACGCTGGCGCATCTGCGTGCCGCCCAGGCGGATGAACTGCGTCTTGATGCCGTACTTCGCGGTGAACGCATCGCCGGAACGTTTGGCGACATTCTCGGTCGCAGTGGAATAAAAGGTCAGCTCGCCTTCGGCTCTGGCCGCCTTGACCAGCGCATCGAGATCGGCCTGGATGGCCGCAGCCGAGGGGCGCGGTGCCTCGCCGCCATGCGACAGCGCACCGAAACCCATGAGGCCAACGAGGCTCGCGACAACGAGGACAACACTCTCGATTGGCTTACTGCGCATAATCGATGCCCTCCCTTGCCAGTTTGCGCTTGAGCGCCTCCCACACCAGGGCGTCGATCGCATCCATGCTCGCGATTTGCGCCACCTGCCCCGCGGCCTTGTCCATGACCGCCTGCGCTACCGGATAGAGCTTTGTGCCACCGGACAGCGCGGCGATCTGCAGGCCGCAGGCCTGCTCCAGCCGGTACATGCGGTGAAAGGCCGTGCCCACCGTCTCCCCGACCGTCAGCGTGCCGTGGTTTCGCAGGATCAGCATGCCGCCGTCGCCCAGGTCGCGCTGCAGCGACTCGCGCTCTGCCAGATCGACCGCCACACCCTCGTAGTCGTGATAGCGCAGCATCGGCCCGAGCACCAGCGCGCGCTGCGAGGCCGGCAGCAGGCCGTGCGCCTGCATCGACACCGCGGAACCATCGCGCGTGTGGCAGTGCATGACGCAATGCGCATCCGGCCTGCCCATGTGCAAGGCGCTGTGGATGACGAAGCCCGCGCGATTCACCTTGTAGGGCGACTCGGACAACATGTTGCCATCGGCGTCGATGCGGATCAGGCTCGAGGCCGTGATCTCCTCGAACAGCTGGCCGAAGGGATTGATCAGGAACTCGCTCTTGGTGCCTGGCACGCGCAGGGAAAAGTGCGTCCCCAGCATGTCGGTCCAGCCAAACAGCGCCGCCAACCTGAAGGCCGCTGCCAGCTCGCAGCGCGCCTCCCACTCCACCGCATCGTACTGCGCAGCTTTGCCGTCAACTGCCAACTTTTTTGCGCCAGAAATTGCCATTCCGCCTCCTCGATTCAAGTCATCGCGCCATCCGTCAGCGCTGTCTCGCCTGTACCGTCCCGCCTGCGCCATCAGCCACACTGGCACACACCAAACCCAATACTTACCGTGACGGCTACTTACCGTGACGGCTGCGACACGCCTGTCGGTGAAGGCTGCCCCGGCGGCGCCTGGCCGGGAGTCACATCGCCCGCCGGCGGCACTTGCTGGGCGCCCGCCCCGCCTGCCCCTTGCGCCCCCGGCGCTTGCGCGCCGGTTCCCTCGCCGCCCTCCTCCGTGCGCCGTCGCGTCGGCAAGGGCGGTGGTGGCTCGGGCTTGGCGAACGCCGTCGCCGGATCGAGCACCTGGCTGCCCCGGATGACTTCGACCTTCGGCGTCTTTGCGCCGGGCTTGGGCTCGCGCAGCCAGCTGGGCACGATGTTGGACATCCGCGTCTTGCCGGTGGCGGGGTCCTTCCACATGTAGACGTCGGCATGTGCCGCCAGGCACAACCCCAGCAGCGTCGAGGCCAGCAAGGCTTGAATCAACCGGGGTTTCATATCGATCCTCAGGAGAACTTGCTGAAGTCCGGCTTTCGCTTCTCGAAGAATGCCGTCATCGCTTCCTTGGCCTCGGCACCGCGCAGGCGCTCGGCGAATATCTTCATTTCCGTGGCGTGCGTCTCCTCGGTCGCCTTGCGCGTGCCTTCCTTGAGCAATTGGCGCGACAGGCGCATGGCCGCGGGCGGTTTCTGTGCCAGTTTGGTGGCTGCAGCAAGCGCCGTCTCCATCAGTTGCTCGACCGGCACCACGGCATTGGCCAGGCCAATCTCGCGCGCCTTGTCGGCGCCAAAGGGCTCGCCGAGCAGCAACAGTTCGGCGGCGCGCTGGTAGCCGGCCAGGCGCGGCAGGAGGTAGCTCGACGCGGCCTCCGGTGTCACGCCCAGATTGATGAAGGGGAGCGAGAGCTTCGCATTGGGCGCGCAGTACACCAAATCGCAATGCAGCAGCATGGTCGTGCCGATGCCGATGGCCAGGCCATTTACGGCCGCCACCATGGGTTTGTCGAAATGAACCAGCGCCTTCAGGAACTTCAGCACCGGCGAACTGTCATCGATGGGTGTGCGCAGGAAGTCTCCGAGGTCATTCCCCGCGGTGAACCCCTCCGCATTGCCGTGCCACAGCACCACCCTCACCGAGGCGTCCGCGGAAGCCGATTGCAGCGTTTGCGCGATGGTCGCGTACATGTCACCGGTGATGGCATTTTTCTTTTCCGGGCGATTGAACCCGATTTTCAGCACACCATCGTGTTTTTCAGTGAGGATCAGGCTCATGGATACCCAGTCATTGGCACGAAAAAAAGCGTTCGCAACATTCTACTTGACGCGGACTGGCCTCGGGCCGTCCATGCGACTGGACACAATGAGGGGACAATTCCCCCATGCCCCCTATGCACGCAGGGGTGTTTCGGGCGTTCCGGAACGACCACTGGCAGGCGATTGCCCAATCGACAGGAAGGCCAGCGTCACATATCCTCCAAACTCATCATTCGGAACGGTTTTCAGATGAGCAACAAGAAACTTCGCGTCGGCATCAATGGTTTTGGCCGCATCGGCCGGGCCATTGCGCGCATCAATGGCGAGCGCCAGGCGTTCGACCTGGTGGCGATCAACGACGTCAATCCCGATATCGAGAACCTCGCCTACCTGCTCAAATACGACTCCACCTACGGGCGCCTCAAGGGCGAGGTCACGGCGCAGGGCAACGAGATTGTCATCGGGGGCGATCGGCGCGTGCGCGTGTTCAACGCCGATGCACCGGGCAGCGCGCGATGGTCCGACATGGGCGTGGACATCGTCATCGACGCCGCCGGCCGCCCGGTGGTGCCCGCGGAACTCGACCGCCTTAAAGCGCAGGGCGTGCGCCATTGCATCGTCACCAACGAAACGCCGCCGGCACTGCCGGTCAAGCCGGTCATCGTGGGCGTCAATCATGAAACGGTTTCCGCGACCGATTTCGCGCTCTCCACCGTCACCTGCGATGCCAATGCCTTCGTACCCGTGATGAGCCTGCTGCAGGAGAAGTTCGGCGTCGATTACGGCTCGCTCACCACGCTGCACCCCTGGCTGGGCTACCAGAAACTGCTGGACGGCCGCGCGCTGCCCGACTCCAACACCAGCCACGTCCCGTCCACCTACGTGCTCGGGCGCAACGCCACGCAGTCGCTCATCCCCAAGACCACTTCCTGCATCCGCGCCTCCTCGCTCGTGCTGCCGTGGCTGGAGGAGGCCTTCGTTTCCGTTTCCTATCGCGTGCCCACCGCCATCGTTTCCTCGGCCGACATCGTCGTCAAACTGTCCCGCCCGACGGACAAGGCGACCGTCATCGCGGCATTCGAGGAAGCCGCAACAAAGCAACGCTATCCCGTGCTCTACAACAGCCACGAGGCGCTGGTGTCCGTCGACTTCACCGGCACCGAATATTCCGCGGCCGTCGACCATCGCTGGACCTCCTCGCGCAAGGGCGGACAATTGAAAATCATCCTCTGGTACGACAACGAATGGGGTTACGGCTCGCGCGTGGTGGATCTCGTCGATTACCTTGCCGGGCTCCACGGCTGACCTGCGCGCCGTGGCTTCCAGTCATCCCCGCGTACTGGTCGCCAGCACCGGACACAAGGAATACCTCTCCCCGGCGGACGCGTGTGGCGTCATCGCCGCCGGCCTGCGCGAAGGCAACGCCTCGCCCGAGCCGGCCGATCTCGACATCGCGCCCATGGCAGACGGCGGCGACGGCCTGATCGATGCCGCGGTCAGCGCGCTGGGCGGCCGCGTCTTGCAGGTGGCGGCGCGCGACCCGCTGTTTCGCACCCGCACGGCGCGCATGGGCATCGCGCAATGGCAAGGCGAGACCACCGCGCTGATCGAAAGCGCCGAGGCCTGCGGCGCGGCGCTGCTGCCCCTGCATGAGCGCCAGACCATGGTGGCCACCTCGCACGGACTGGGCGAATTGATGCTGCACGCGGTGCGCGAAGGCAGCCGGCGCATCGTCATCGGACTGGGCGGCTCCATCGTCACCGACTGCGGCCTGGGCATGGCGCAGGCGCTCGGCTTCGTGTTCCTCGATGCCGAGGGACGCGAAGTGACGGGCATCGGCAATCCGGGCCTCAACGCGCTCAACCTGGCCCAGGTTGCCGCCATCCGCACCGATCACCTGCATTGCGATTTCTCGCAGGTCGAAATCCTGGTGGCCAGCGATGTCGACATCCCGCTGCTTGGCCCGCGCGGTCAGGCACGCACCTTCGGCCCGCAGAAGTACGCAAACGCCATGGAGATCGCCTACCTCGAGCAGGGACTCGCCAATGTGGCCGCGGTGATCGCGCGCACCTTCGGTCGCGACGTGGACGTGCCCATGGCGGGCGCGGCGGGCGGCATCGCCGCCGGCCTGATGGGTTTACTCGGCGCAAAGCTGCGGCTGGGTGCCGAACTCGTCTCCACGCTCATTGGCCTCGAGGCGCGCGTGCGTGCGAGCGACGTGGTCATCATCGGCGAAGGGCGCCTGGACGCCACCACGTTGAACAACAAGGCCCCCTTCTACACCGGCACGCTGGCGCACCAGCTCGGCAAGCCGGTGGTCGCCATCGTCGGCAGCACCGACGAGGCTGCGCGCAAGGGCAGTTTTTTCGATGAACTGTTCCGCGCCGAGAGCTACTACGAGGCCGGCGGCACCTTGACACCCGCGCGCATCCGCGAGGGCCTCGCGCAGGCATCGCGCGCCGCAGGCCGCAGCGTGCACGCGCTCTCGGCCCGGCACGGCGCACCGCGCTGACCGACAGCAGCGTCGCGCATGGAGTTCCTGCTCGTCTCGCTCCTGAACGGGCTTTCCTACAGCCTGTTGCTGTTCCTCCTCAGTGCCGGCCTCACCGTGGTGTTCTCGCTCATGGGCGTGCTCAACTTCGCCCACGCGAGCTTCTACATGCTCGGGGCCTACCTCGGGTTCCAGATCTCGCTGTGGGCGGGGTTCTGGTCCGCACTGGTGCTTGCGCCGCTCGCCGTCGGGGCGCTCGGTATGCTGGTCGAACGCCACCTGCTGCGCGCAGTGCACCGTCGCGGCCAGACCGCGGAGTTGCTGCTGACCTTTGGACTTGCCTATCTCATCGCCGAAGCGGTGCAACTCCTGTGGGGCCGCTCGGCGCTGCCCTTCCACCCGCCGGCGGCACTCGAGGGACCGCTATTTTCCCTCTACGGATCGGCGTTTCCGGCCTGGCGCGCATTCATGATGGCGCTCGCGCTCGCCATGCTCGTCGCCATCGCGCTCACGCTGCGCTACACGCGCGTCGGCCTCATCGTGCAGGCGGCCTTCACCCACCCGCACATGGTGGAGGCGCTCGGGCATGACGTGCCACGCATCTTCATGTGGACCTTCGGCGCGGGAGCGGCGCTCGCGGGGCTGGCCGGGGTCATCGGCGGCAGCGCCTTCGTCACGGAGCCTGGCATGGCCGCGGCCATCGGGCCCATCGTGTTCGTCATCGTCGTGATCGGGGGACTGGGTTCATTGCCGGGGGCATTCATCGCCTCCATAGCCGTCGGTTTCATCCAGACCTTCGCCGTGGGGTTTGACTTCGCGGTGGCGGGCGTCAGCGTCGCCCAGGCCGCGCCGGTCCTGCCTTTCCTTGCCATGGTGCTGGTGCTGTTGTTTCGCCCGAGCGGCCTGCTCGGCAATCGGGCGGACTGAGGCCCCGTAATTCAGCCCATGACCTCGCGCCGCTTCCAATGGATCGCGTTCGCGGCGCTGCTTGCCGCGCCGCCGCTTTTTTTCGAGGGCGGCTTCGCGCTCACACTGGCAAGCCAGGCGGGCATCGCCATCATCCTCGCCCTCTCCTACAACATGCTGCTCGGGCAGACGGGCCTCCTGTCCTTCGGCCACGCCGTGTATGCGGGGCTGGGCGCCTACGCCGCCATTCATGCGATGAAGCTGATCGGCGCGGGCAGCCTGCCCTTTCCAGTCGCGTTACTACCCTTGATTGGCGCAGTCGCCGGCGGCACCGTTGCCGTGCTGCTCGGCTACGTCAGCAGCCGGCGCGGCGGGCTCACCTTCGCCATGATTTCGCTCGGCATCGGTGAAATGGTGCACGCGGCGGCGGCGCTTTTTCCGGCGCTCTTCGGCGGCGAGTCGGGCATCACTGCGGATCGCGCGGGCATGCGTGTCACCACTAGCGTAGCCGACACTGTGGCAATCGCCGCGCAACTGGGTCTCGACTTCTCCTCGGCACACGCCGTGTGCTGGTTGATCGCCGCCTGGACGCTCGCCAGCGCGCTCGCCATGTACGGCTTCACGCGCACGCCGCTGGGGCGCCTAGCCAACGCCGTGCGCGACAACCCGGAGCGCGCCGCGCAGATCGGCGTCGATCCGCGCCGCGTGCGCTGGCTGGTGATGATCGCCGCTGGCGCCTTCGCCGGCATCGCCGGCAGCCTGTCGGCCATCCTGTTCGAGATCGTCAGCGCCGAGAACCTCGGCACGCCAGCCTCCGTCGCCATGCTCATCGCCGCATTCATCGGCGGCACAGGCGCCTTCTTCGGTCCGGTGGCGGGCGCCCTGGTGTACACGCTGATGTCCAGCGCCGTCGCAGCAGTCACGCCGGCGTGGCCGATGTACCTGGGCGCGCTGTTCATCCTCATCGTGCTGAAGGCCCCTGGCGGACTCGCGTCAATCCTCGTAGATGCCCGACAGTCGGGCATCTACGGGCGATTCGGCAGCGCGGTAATGGGCCTCTCTGTCGTTAGCGCACTGGCCGTTCTGGCCGGCTTCGTCGGGCTGGTGGAGTCCGCCTACGCGCTTGCCGGCAGTCCGGGCACGGCCGCCGGCTGGCTCGCGACGCTGCCCGGCGGACGCGCCACCGGCGTGGTCCTGTCTGCTGCACTGCTCATGGCGGGCCGCGAAATCAGGCACCGGCTGGCTGCACGACGACCAATGCCTCCCAATGCTGCCGCCTTGCCGGAGCACGCCGCATGAGTGCCGCGCTCGAATTCCGGGGTATCAATCACCATTTCGGCCACCGCGTCGGACGCAGCGGTGCGATGCGTGAAGTGCTGCACGAGATCAACCTCGCCATCACCGCCGGCGAGCGCCACACCCTGATCGGCCCCAACGGCGCCGGCAAATCGACGCTGTTCAACATCGCCTGCGGAGCGCTGCGGCCAAACGCCGGCCGCGTCATCCTCAACGGAACAGACATCACCGGCCTCGCGCCCTTCGAGATCAGCCGGCGCGGCCTCGCGCGCAGCCAACAGGTCACCAGCCTCTTTGCCCACCTGTCGGTGCGCGACAACCTGCGCTGCGCGGTGCTCGGAGCGGACCGCCGGCGTTATGCTTTCTGGCGCCCGCTGGAGGGCTTGACGGCGGTTCGCGCACGCGCCGAAGCCATGGCCGAGGCCGTAGGCCTCGCCGCCGAGCTTGATCGTAATGCGGGAGAGCTGCCCTACGCCGCGCAGCGCGCACTGGAAATCGGTGTCGCGCTGGCCGGGGACGCCAAGGTGGTCCTGATCGACGAGCCCACAGCCGGCATGAACCAGGACGAGTCGCGCGCCATGGTGGCGCTGATCCGCCGACTCACCGAAGGACGCACGCTCCTGCTCGTGGAGCACGACATGGACGTCGTCTTCGGCCTCGCCGATCGCGTGAGCGTTCTCGCCGGCGGCGCGCTCATTGCCACCGGCACGCCGGACGAGATCCGCGCCAACACGCAGGTGCGCGACGTCTACCCCACCGCGGAGGACGCCAATGCTTGAGGTGCGCGACCTCCACGCCGGCTACGGACGCGGCGAAGTGCTGCAGGGCGTGTCGCTCGACGTCGCGCCCGGCGAATGCGTGGCGCTGCTCGGACGCAATGGCGTCGGCCGCTCGACGCTGCTGAAAGCCATCATGGGCATGCTCCCCGCGCCTGCCCGCGGGGGACGTGTGCGTTACAACAACGAGGACTTGCTCGGCCGCGCCACATTCGAGATCGCGCGCCGCGGCATCGGCTACGTGCCGGAGGGTCGTGAGGTGTTTCCCCACCTTACTGTGGCGCAGAACCTTCTGCTTGGCGAGCCGTCGGGACGACCTGCACGAGACGCCCGCGGCAAGGCATTCGACGCCTACGCGCTGTTCCCCGCACTCCATGCGCTGCGCGACACGCGCGCCGGCGTGCTCTCGGGCGGCGAGCAGCAAATGCTCGCCATCGCGCGCGCGCTCGCCAGCCGGCCGGCGCTGCTGCTGGTGGACGAACCCACCGAGGGACTTGCCCCCGCCATCGTGCACACGCTCGCGCGCGTGCTGGACAACCTGCGGCGCGACGGCATGGGCATCCTGCTCGTCGAGCAGAAGATGACCATCGCGCTCGACCTCGCGCAGCGCGTGGCCGTCATGGGACGCGGGCGCGTCGTGTTCGAGGGCACGCCTCAGGAACTGCAGCGCGCCGGATCAGTGCGCGCGCAATGGCTGGGAATTCAGGGACAGACAACCTAGTCGCGGGGTAACCTCACTAGGTTGGCCATGTTGTTACGCTAGACCGCCACCGAGCGGAAGCCTACAGGGCGGGGGACTCGTTTAATATCCGCCTGATCCCCCGCGCGACACCTTTCCAGGAGCTTCTATATGAGCACCAACAACGACGCGACCCAGTACGCCGTGCGCGACGGCATCGCCATCATCACCATGACCAGCCCGCCGGTGAACGGCCTGGGCTACAAGCTGCGCGGCGGCCTGATGGACAGCCTCAAGCGGGCGGCCGCCGATCCGGCCGCGAAGGCGGCGATCATCATCGGTTCGGCCAAGTGCTTTTCCGGCGGCGCGGACATCCGCGAGTTCAACACCCCGCAGAAGGACATCCCGCCCTCACTGCCCGATGTCAATGTCTACCAGGACGAGTTTCCCAAGCCGCTGGTCGCGGCCATCGGCGGCTTTGCGCTGGGCGGTGGGCTGGAACTGGCGCTCGCCTGCCATTACCGCATCGCGCTGCCGCGCGCGCAGCTCGGCCTTCCCGAAGTGAAGATCGGCCTCTTGCCCGGTGCCGGCGGCACGCAGCGCCTGCCGCGCATCATCCCGGTGGCCGATGCGCTCGCCATGATGACCTCGGGCAACCCCATCCCGGCCGAGAAGGGCCTCGGCTACGGACTCATCGATGTCATCGCCGACGGTGACCTGCTCGAGTCGGCTATCGCATTTACCCAGGGCGTGATTGCGAGCGGCAAGGGCCCGCGGCGCGTGCGCGACCTGCCGGCGAAGTTCGATGGCGACGCAGGCACATTCTTCAATGAAGCCATTGCCCGCGCAAAAAAGGAACAGCGTGGCCAGCCCGCCCCGATCGAGATCATCCATTGCGTGCGCGATGCCGTCACCATTCCTTTCGACCAAGCGCAGGATGCCGCCTACACGCGCGTGCGAATGCTGGTGAACACCGTCGAATCCAAGGCGCTGCGCCACATGTTCTTCGGCGAGCGTCAGACCGCGAAAATTCCCGATGTGCCCGACGACACGCCCAAGCGCGACATCAAGGCTGCTGCCGTCATCGGCGCCGGAACCATGGGCGGCGGCATTGCCATGAGTCTCGCCAATGCCGGGATCCCGGTAACGCTCGTCGAGATGAAGCAGGAGGCGCTCGATCGTGGCCTCGCCAACATCAGGAAGAACTACGCCAGCACAGTCTCCAAGGGCCGCCTGACGCAGGCGAAGATGGACGAGCGCATGGCGCTGATCGTCCCCGCGCTCGACATTGCCGCAACCAAGAACGCCGACCTCGTCATAGAGGCCGTGTTCGAGCGCATGGATGTCAAGCAGGACGTGTTCAGGAAACTCGATGCCGTGGCCAAGCCGGGCGCCATCCTCGCCACCAACACCTCCACCCTCGATGTGAACCAGATCGCAGCGGTGACGAAACGCCCCGCCGATGTCATCGGCCTGCATTTCTTCTCCCCTGCCAACGTGATGCGCCTGCTGGAAGTGGTGCGCGGCGCGAAGACCGGCAAGGACGTGCTGGCAACCTCCTTGGCGCTGGCCAAGAAGATCGGCAAGGTGCCGGTGGTGGCCGATATCTCGCAACGGATGAGCGACGGCTTCATCGGCAACCGCATGCTGGAGAAGTACATGCGCCAATCGCTGTACCTCGTCGAGGAAGGCGCATCCCCAGCACAGGTTGACAAGGCAGCCACCGACTGGGGCCTAGCCATGGGCCCCTTCACCATGGGCGACATGGCGGGTCTGGACATCAGCTGGGACATCCGCAAGCGCCGCTACGCCGAGAGTGCCGACTTCGAATTCCCGCGCGTGGCCGATCGCATCTGCGAGGCCGGGCGCTTCGGGCAGAAGACGGGCAGTGGCTGGTACCGCTACGAACCGGGCAACAGGAAGCCCATTGCCGACCCGGAGGCGGAGGCCATCATCGCTTCGTATCGCAAGGAGATCGGCCTCGCGCCGCGCGCCATTTCGGACGAGGAAATCGTCGAGCGTCTGGTCTACGCGCTTACCAACGAAGGGGCGAAGATTCTCGAGGAAGGCATTGCGCTGCGCGCCTCCGACATCGACATCACCTACCTCATGGGCTACGGCTTTCCGCACTACCGCGGCGGGCCGATGTTCTGGGCCGATGCGCAGGGCCTCGACAAGGTGCTCGCGCGCATCGAAACCTTTAGCCGCGGCTATCGCGGAGAGCACTGGAAACCGGCGCCGCTGCTGGCGAAACTGGTCGCCGAAGGCAAGAAATTCAATTCCTGAACACATAAGACGCTGCAACACCACACAAACCCACGGAGAACCATCATGACCGACGCCGTCATCGTATCCACCGCCCGCACCGGCCTTGCCAAGTCGTTTCGCGGCGCACTCAACATCACCCATGGCGCCACCGCCGGCGGCCATGTGGTCAGGCACGCCATCGAACGCGCGAAGATAGAGCCGGCCGAAGTCGAAGACGTCATCCTGGGCTGCGCCTATCCCGAGGGCCCCACCGGCACCAACATTGCGCGCCAAGCGGCGTTGCGCGCCGGCTGTCCGGTGACTACCGCGGGACTCACCGTCAACCGCTTCTGCTCCTCCGGCCTGCAGACCATCGCGCTGGCCGCGCAACGCATCATATCGGGCGAGGGCCAGGTGTATGTCGCCGGCGGCCTGGAGATGATTTCCAACACCCAGCAGCAGCGCAACACGCACATGATCAAGGAAGACTGGCTGGAAGCGAACAAGCCCGACATCTACCTGCCCATGCTGCAGACCGCCGAGATCGTTGCCAAGCGCTACAAGATCAGCCGCGAAGACCAGGACCGCTACGGCGTGCAGAGCCAGCAGCGCGCCGGCGCCGCGCGCGCGGCGGGCAAGTTCAACGACGAGATCGTGCCGATCACCGTGAAGATGCAGAAGGCCGACAAGGAATCCGGCAAATCGTGGATCGAGGACGTCACCCTCGCAACCGACGAGGGCATCCGCGGCGACACCACCTACGAAGGCGTCTCCAAGATCAAGCCCGCCATCGAAGGCGGCGTGATCGCCGCGGGAAACGCCAGCCAGTTCTCCGACGGCGCATCGGCCTGCGTGGTGATGGACGCAAAGCTCGCCGAGAAAAAGGGCCTCAAGCCGCTCGGCATCTTCCGCGGCTTCGCCGTGGCCGGCTGCGAGCCCGACGAAATGGGCATCGGCCCGGTGTTCGCCATCCCCAAGCTGCTCGCGCGCATGGGCAAGAAGATCGAGGACATCGACCTCTGGGAACTCAACGAAGCCTTTGCCGTGCAGGTGATCTACTGCCGCGACAAGCTGGGCATTCCCGGCGACCGGCTCAACGTGAACGGCGGCGCCATCGCCGTGGGACACCCTTTCGGCATGAGCGGCTCGCGCCTCACCGGCCACGCGCTCATCGAAGGCAAGCGCCGCGGCGCCAAACTGGTGGTGGTGACCATGTGCA
Organism: Betaproteobacteria bacterium; assembly: GCA_947478805.1. Lineage (GTDB taxonomy): Bacteria > Pseudomonadota > Gammaproteobacteria > Burkholderiales > SG8-39 > CAIYPG01. The sequence goes on from CANJXQ010000075.1 coordinate 17,055, forward strand.
TCGGCGGCGGCATGGGCGCGGCGGGGCTGTTCGAGGTGGCCTAGCTGCAGAACATCAATATTATCAATTACGCACTAACATATCCGTCATCCGTATATCAATTACATGATTGTAATCAACAATCTGCGCCATGCAGGCGCGCGAAAACCGCAAGGAGTCCAACATGAGCAAGGCAGAACGTGATTTCGATGTGATCGTGGTGGGCGGCGGCGGCGCGGGGCTGGCGGCGGCGACCGTGGCGGCGAGCGAAGGCGCACACATGCTCCTCGTCGATGCCGACAAGAAGCTGGGCGGATCCACATCGCTGTCCACCGGCGTGTTCTATGCGGCGGGCACCAGCGTGCAGAAGAAACTGGGCATCGAGGACAATCCGGCCGACCAGTTCCGCTATTACATGAACGTCAACCAGCACAAGCTGGAGCCCTCGGTGGTGCATCGGCTGTGCCATGACAGCGGCCCGACGCTGGAATGGCTGTTGTCGCTGGGCGTGGAATTCAAGACCCAGGACCTGTATTGCTCCGGGGTCGACGGCATCCCGCGCGGGCACATGGCCGCGGGCCACGGCGCGTCGATCGCCGAAGCGCTGGAAGGCTCGTTCACCGGCAAGAAGGTCGATGTGGTGCTCAACACGCGCGTGCAGCAATTGCTCGTGGAAGGCGCAGGCGACAACAAAGCGGTTACGGGCATCGTCACCGAAGACGGCCCGTTCCGCGCCGGTGCCGTGGTCATCTCCACGGGCGGTTTCGGCAACAACCGCCGCATGCTGGCCGAACTGTATCCGGACGCCGCGCGCCAGGGCGACGCGGCCTGGTACATCGGCTCGAAGCACTCCCGCGGCGACGGACTAAACATGGGCCGCGCAGCGGGCGCCGACATCGCCGGCTACAACCGCGGCCTCCTGCTGCTCACCACGGGGTTCGTGCAGGAACTCGAATCGCACCTGCCGGGGTGGCTCGTCTACATCAACCGCGAAGGCCGGCGCTTCGTCGATGAATACACCGAGTACTCCGTGCTCGCCGAAGTGCTGCGCGAACAGCTGGCCGGCGAGTGCTTCGGCATCTTCGATGAAGCCACGCGCGCCACCGCCAAGGCGCCCAATTGCCCGAACTGGACACCCGACCGGCTCGACCACTTCATCAAGACCAAGCAGATCAAGAGCGCCCCTACGCTCGCGGAACTGGCCGACCTGGTGGGCATCCGCGCCGAAACGCTCGCGACGACCATCGAGAACTACAACGCCGACTGCGACGCCGGCCACGATAGTTGGTTCTTCAAGGAGAAGAAGTGGCTGCAGGCCGTGCGCAAACCGCCCTTCTACGCCGCCCCCATCCGCCCGCAGGTGGTGTGCTGGACGGGCACGGGTCTCAGGATCGACCGCGAAGCGCGCGTGCTGAACCGCGCCGACCGCCACATCAAGGGTCTCTTTGGTGCGGGCGAAGCCACGGGCGGCATGTTCGGCGAGTGCTACGCCGCCGGCGGCGCATCCATCGGCAATGCGGTCACGTTCGGCCGCGTGGCGGGCAGGAACGCCGCACTGTTTGCAAGTCGCTGAACAGTAAGGCCGCCGACTCGAGCATGACTCGATCGCCCTTGGATGGTGACGGGCCAAACAAACTGGAGATAAACAAGAGGGGTCCATGATCGTCCGCGTCGCACTTTTTCTTGCACTCGCATTCGCCAGCCCCGCCCATGCGGATCACGATACCGCGGCAACCATCCTGGGTTACTGGGACCGCGTCGCACCACGCTTGCACATCCTCCAGCCCGCGAAGAACGTGAGGCCCCTCCCCGCGAGCAACGACCCGCAGGCCGTGGCGCGGGTTGCGTCGGAGGCAAAATCCTATGTCGGCAATACCCTGTCGCTGCTGCTCATCGAGAACGGCGAGGTCCTCTTCGAGGGCTATGCCAATGGCGCGACGAAGGAATCGCCCCTGCGCTCGTATTCGATGACGAAGAGCTTCACGGCACTGGCGGTGGGCGAGGCCTTGTGTGCCGGCAAGATCAAGAGCCTCGACGACAAGGCAAGCACTTATGCACCGTCACTCGAAGGTACTGCCTACGGTGCAGCCACGATCCGCAACCTGCTCAAGTACACGAGCGGCGCCGAGGACCCGGGCGGCGACGGCTACACGGGCACGCACAGCCAGGACGACTTTCGCGCCATGCTGTTTGGCAAGCTGACTTTGATGGAAATGCTGAAGAAACACGGCGCGCCCAGCCGCTATGCGCAGGGACAGAAATTCATCTACAACGGCCTCGATTCCCAGGCACTGGGGTTCGTGATTCGCGGCGCCACCGGCCTGCCCCTGCAGCGCTGGTTCGAGGAGACAGTCTGGCAGAAGGCTGGCGCCGAATTCCGTGCCGGCTGGTTCATGGACAGGGAGGGCAATGGCGTCGCCGAAATCCTGCTGCTGGCCACGGCGCGCGACTTCGCGCGGATCGGCCTCTACGTGCAGGAGCGCCTCATGGGCAAAGTGGACGACGCGTGCGTCAGTGCGTTCCTGCGAGAGGCCGCACAGCCGCTCACAGCCAAGGGCTACTGGCCTTCAGCGCCATTCTTCGGCATGGGCATCCACGTTGGATCCGACGGCAATCCGTGGATCGCCGGCCACGGCGGTCAGCGCATCGGCGTCAATATGAAGACCGGGCGGGTGCTATCCACGAACGGCTTCAAGGAATGGAGCCGGAACTACGATAGCTTTACGCACGGCCTCCTCGCTCGCTAGTGTAGTGCGCCGTAAATATTAAAACTTAATTGCGATTGCCGTGTCTGTAGTATTAGGAGGGCACAGACATACGAATCGCACCCACGATCACAATCACCGAGACGCAGGCACGCCAGCTTCAGGCTTGGGCGCGCGGGCGTAGC
>CANJXQ010000076.1 GCA_947478805.1 Betaproteobacteria bacterium
CGCCATACAAACTTCAATTTGCCGTAACTTCGCAACGATTTGCTCCGCCTTGTGGTGCTTGGTCGGCATAACCTGTTCCTCCAAAATAATGTCCAGTTCGTGAAATCCTCTCACATCTACTGGTACAGCTATTTCGGGCTAGGTCACATGCTTGCTCGCTATGGGGGCGAGGAATTCGTCTGCCTGCTGCCCGACACCGGCCTGAGCGGGGCGTTGGAGGTCGCGGAGCGGCTGAGAGAGCGCGTGGCGGTCCTTCAGATCCCGCACGGTGCTTCAAGCGTTTCGGAGGTGGTCAGCATCAGCCTGGGGGCATGCACCAAGGCCGAAGAAACGGCCGGAACGGCCGCAGCCCTGCTTCGCGAAGCCGATGCGCAGCTCTACCTGGCGAAATCAGGTGGAAGAAACCGCTGCTGCGCGGCCGAGCTTGGTGATTTCACCGATCAGGCTGTCAGGCCGGTTGCGAGCCCGAAGCCCGCAACGACTTCCACCATGGAAGGGGTTCTTGCGATTCAGTAAGCAGTGTTGTTGCAGCAATGCCTCAAGGAATGTGGTCGCACAGCCGTTAAGACATTCACGCGGAGCGATATTCGCGCAGCGGGAGGCCGGTTCATGTTCAAGAAACTTGTGCAAGTTGTTCTTTTTCTTGCCGCAGCGACGGCTGGTGCCCAGGAGGTATCGCATTCCGGGTCGGTTAGCGTAGGCAAGGTCGAACGAATGTACGTGAAGGTTGCAAACAGCGTTTATCGGGAGGCGGCCGCGCCCTCGCACGAAGGCCTGGAACTGTGGGCAGAGGTTCGGTTCGACGCTGACGGTGACTCCAGGGTTGCCTTGGTTCCTGAAGGCTTCAATCTGCAGCGGGGAGACATGGTGCAGATCAGGGTCGCGGAGCCGCAAGGAAGGCGCATAGCGATGGTGGCACCGGTACGGGATGTCAATCGCGTCGTGGCGGTTTCCGTCAGGAGCGAAGTGGCATCCCGTATCGACTTTCGTTTCCAACCGCTCCTGGCGACATCGCTGAAACATGCGCGGTGGGTGGAGTAGCGTCGACTCCCCGGACGCGTGTGCCCCGCATCCGTCACCGGGTTATCAAGGGGCTTCGCCCTCGGATGGTGGTGACGACGGCCGGATGCACCAGCGCCGCAGCAACTCCAGCAGTCGTGGACGATCGATGGGTTTTAACATCACGCCATTGATTGCGACGCCGCGCACTGCGGCCTCGTCTAGGGTCTCGTCGGCAGTGCACAGGAAGATCGGGGTCTGTGGCTCAGGGTCCTTTTCGAGCATGCGCAGCTGTCGCGCCAGTTCGAAGCCATCCATGCCTGACATGTGACAGTCCGTCAGTATCAATTGGTAGCGGCCCTTGGCAAGCAGCGCCAGCGCCTGCTCGCCGCTTGCCACAGCATCCACGGAATAGTTCAGGGACTGAATTTGCCGCATGATGAGGCGCAGGTTGACGGGGTGATCGTCAACTGCCAGGACGTCCTTGGTAAAACCATGCGAGTGTTCTGTCATCATGCCTGCTCGTCGGGCTGCGCGGCTCGCGGGTGGCGCCACGCCGTTTATCGGCACTCAGCCCACATCCGCTACGGATTGATCCACCCGCATACTATAGCGCACGCATGTCATTCAGACCCGCTCAAGTCGAGCCACACTTGTGCCGTTATGCGAGTGACAGGCACGAGGGTTTTCCCGGTTTGCAGCGCTCGTGCCTGTATTTTTATCGATAGTCCATTTCCGCGCGAGCTGAAATGGACCCTGGTGCAGGGAGCGTGAAGTGACGCCCCCTCCTATCGAAATAGGCTCCACGACACTGACACCTACCGGAGATCGCCTTGAATACGCAGATGTTCCCTCCAGCCAGCATGGTTCTGCTCGGCACCGGTCCCAAGTATCGCGCGGAACTTTGCGACAAGCTCGATGGCGTGGAGCTGTTGACCGACCTGGCGTGGGCGGACCTGGAGTCTCTCTCCGATTACCTGAAGCCCTACGGCGTCAGTGCGAAAACGACCATTTTCCGCGAGGGCGACAACGGTGATTTCCTGTGCGTATTACTCAAGGGTAAGGTGCGCGTCTACAAGGAAGACATGGACGCGAAGGACGCGGCGCTCGTGTCCACCGAAAGCGCGGGGCGTGCAATTGGCGAGATGGCGCTCATCGATGGTGAGCCGCGTTCGGCAACCTGCGTCACCGTAGAGGATTCGGAGTTGGTTCTGCTCACATGCGAGGCCTTTGATCGACTGTGTCGGCAGCACCCGGCGTTGGCAGTCAAATTGCTGCACCGAATTGCCCGTTTGCTCAGCCGGCGACTGCGCTCGACGAGCGGACGACTGGTGGAGCACCTGGACAGCTGATTGGTTGGCGCAGCGCGTTCGGGCGTGCTATTGGGGTGAGAGGCTCAGCCGGTGCCAAGCCGTTGCGCCATGAACTGTGCCAGTCGATTCCTTTCGATCTGCAGCCTTTCGTGCTGCGCGCCAATGAATGTCCAGTCGGCGGCGGCGTCTGCAGCGGCACTTTCGATCGCCTGGCACAGGCGGGCTACTGCCGCGGCGCCCAGAATCTGGGCCGCCCCTTTCATGCGATGTGACGCTGTCTTTACCGCCTGTGCGTTGCCGGCGGCAATCGCCGCATCGAGCGTGCGCACGTCTTCTTCATTGGTGGCCAAGTAGAGCTCGACAATTTCGCGTGCCATCGCCATGTCGCCACCGCAAAGCTGCTCCAGTGCCGATACGTCGAGTGGCGGTTCCGATCCGTCAGTTGCCATTTCCGGGACGCCTGCGGCCGAGGCGTTCATGTCCGAATATCCGATGCATGACACCACGGCTTCCCGCCAACCGGCCGGAGAGTCGGGTCTGGGAAGGCAGGCGGTGACCCCGGCATCGGAATTGCGTCTGCCTGCGTGGGTATCCTGGGGGCTTGCCCAGGCAAAAATGGAGGACGCGGGCATGCCGGGCCGGCCAGCTTCGATGGCACGCAGTCGCTGGACGATGGCCGGGACATCGAGGGAGGGGATTTCGTGGGCTGGGCTATGGCCGCCGATCAATACCAGACGGTAGCTGCCGGTGGAGAACAGGCGCGCACCGTCTGCAATTTCAACGGCTGAATCCGCGTGCCGGCCAAGTCGGGAAATAGATTCGAGGATCTGCTCAAGCTCAGCCGGGTTGTCGTCGATAACCAGTATGTCCGAGGGGGGCGTTTTGCTCATGTTCATGTTGACTCGTGCCGTTAGGGCTTGAATGCCGAGCGGGAGCGTGGACGGTGGTGGCAAGACGGCTTCGCCCTGCGCGGTGCTTGTTGCGAAGTCGTGTGGAGTCTCATATGCGGGAATCATAACGTACCCGGTAGGTTCGACAATGTGGGGAATTGACGCACATATGCCCAAGAGTTCCCTGCATTGCGGTGGGGCGGTTGTTGGCATGATTGGAAGCCTCGTGCCGGGGCACACGGCATCAGTCCGGCTGGCGACGCTGTCGGTGGCGCCAACAATCTTGCGGGAAGGACAGTCGTGTCTGCAGTGATCGCTGTTGCGCAGGAAAAGCGGCTGGGGCGGTTCGAGTTGCTGAGCGAGCTGGGACGCGGTGCGCAGGGCACGGTGTTCCTTGCGCGCGACCCGCGCCTGGATCGCTCGGTAGCGTTGAAGACGCTGCGGCTGGGCAACGACGGGACGGGAACGGTCGGGCGCGTCAAGATGCTGCTGGACGAAGCGCGCATCGTCTCCCGGCTGCAGTACACCAACATCGTCACCTTGTTCGACGCTGGCGAAGAGGGCGGGGTGCCGTTTCTGGTGTTCGAGTATGTGGAGGGGCGCACGCTCAGTCATCTGATCTCCGCCGGACCGCGGCCGCCGATCACGCAGTGCATCGACATTGCAATCGGCATATTGCGCGGCGCGGCCTTTGCGCACGACATGCAGGTGCTGCATCGCGACCTCAAGCCCGCCAACATCATGCTCACCGAACGCGGGACACCCCGTATCATGGATTTCGGGATCGCCTGCCAGGCGTCGGCCGGCAAGAGCAGCGAAGGCGGCCTGATCGGGACGCCGTCCTACATGGCGCCGGAGTATGTCTCCGAACAGATCTACGTCGCGGCAAGCGACGTGTACGCCATCGGCGTCATTCTGTATGAACTGTTGACTGGCGCTCCCCCGGTGTCCGGGCTGAATGTGTACGAGGTCCTGCACAAGATTGCGAACAGCCCGTTTGATCCTCCCTCCAAGGCCAACCCGGAGGTGGACGAACGGCTGGACGCGCTGGTGATGCGCGCGCTGGCAAAGCGGCCCGAGGAGCGCTTCGCCAGCGCCGAGGAAATGGCGCGCGCCTTGTCCGATTATCTGGCGCCGTCGCCTGACGAGAGCAGCGCGCCGGGAGGGGATTCGAATGGCACGCTGGAATTCCTGTTGAGGCGAATCCGCCACAAGAGCGATTTTCCCGCGCTGGGGAACACCATCAGTGCGATCAACAGGGTGACCTCGTCCGATCGCGAGCCGGTCAGCGTGTTGTGCAACTCCATCCTCAAGGACGTTGCCCTGACCAGCAAATTGCTCAAGGTCGTCAATGCGGCGTGCTTCGGGCAGTTCGGTGGCACGATCAGCACGGTGTCGAGAGCGGTTGCGGTACTTGGCTTCGAGGCGGTGCGCAGCATCGCGACGAGCCTGCTGCTTTTCGAGAACCTGCAAAACAAGGGGCAGGCGCAGTCGTTGCAGGAGGAAACCGCGTCAACCTACTTTAGTGCGTTGATGGCCACCGAGCTGGTGCGAACCCTGGGCATACGGCGGGGCGAGGAGGCCTTCATATGCACCATGTTCCACCGTCTGGGGCGGCTATTGGTGACCTTCTACCTGCACGAGGACAAGCAGGCCATCGACGGGCTAGCCCAGTCCAACCGCTGGGATGAGGACCGTGCGGCCAAAGATGTTCTGGGCATCAGTTACGAAGAGATTGGCATAGGCGTGGCGCGGCAGTGGAATTTTCCAGAAGAGATCATCGCGAGCATGCGTCCGCTCGGAACGCAGTCTTTGACCGCTGCCGGCTTCGAGGAAAATCGCCTGCGCGTCGTCGCGGAAGTGTCGACGCGCCTGTGCGATGTCATGCGCCTGACCGACGAAAGGCAGCGCAGCGTGCAGATCGAGGGGCTGGTGGCGCAATTCGGCAAGGCGGCCGGCGTGACCACGTCCAGCCTCAATACGGTGATCAAGGGCGCGGTTGAGTCGTTCTCGCGCGATGCCGAGACACTGGGGGCGCCAATGCGCAAGAGTCGCATCATTGAAATTGCCCGCGGGTGGGACAAGTCCTCGTCGGCCGAGGCCCTGGCGCAACCCACCCGTCTGGGCGATACCACCGTGATGATGGCGCAGACCCAGTTGATTGTTACCGAAAGCGCCGAGCACACCGGCGTGGACGAAGTCCCGATGGTTTCCGTGGATGCGAATCGACAGGCGCTGCTGTCTGCTGGTGTGCAGGACATCACGAACGTCCTGCTGGGGGATTATGTGCTCAACGATGTCCTGCGCATCATTCTTGAGACCATGTACCGGGGAATCGGCTTTCAGCGCATGCTGCTGTTCATCAGGGACCAGCGCCAGTCGGCCCTTTGCCCGCGATTTGGTTTCGGCGCCGATATCGACGCCATTATCCGCTCGGGATTTTCGATACCACTGGAGTCCAGCAAGGATGTCTTTTTCGCTGCCGTTGAAAAGGGCGCGGACATCTGCATAGAGGACGTCGATGCCGAAAAGATCCGGCAGTACGTTCCCGAATGGTACCGAAAGGCGATTCCCGCGCGCGGTCTGGTGTTGTTTCCGCTGCGCATCAACGGCAAACCCCTGGCCCTGATTTACGGCGATGCCGACTCGCCTGAGCGACTTCGCTTCAAGCCCGATGAGTTGAACCTGTTGAAGACATTGCGCAACCAGGCAGTAATGGCCGTGAAACAAAAGAGCTGACAAAAGAACCGATTATGGGCATTCCCTGCACGTCTGCCATCATGTTCGCCGATATCGCCGGCAGTACCGCGCTCTACGAGCGGATCGGTGACCGGGCGGCACTGGATCGCATTGGCACCTGCCTGGACAGGCTTGCGGTCGCCACCAAGGCCGTTGGCGGGAGGGTAGTCAAGACCATCGGCGACGAAGTGATGTGTTCGTTCAACCAGGCATCGGACGCCATTCGGGCAGCCACCGAGATGCAGTTGGGCCAGGAGGCCGCTGTGGATGGCTTGGGGCTGAAAATCGGGTTTCACTTCGGTGAGGTGATCTTGCGCGATGGCGATGTCTTCGGTGACACCGTGAACGTGGCCGCACGCGTGGCGGGCCTGGCCAAGGCGGGGCAGGTCCTCGCCACCGAACCCTCGCTGCGGCAATTGCCGCCTTATCTGCGCAGCGCCGTGCGTGCGATGGGGCCCATCGTCGTGCGCGGCAAGGAGCAGCCATTGGCCGTGTGCGAAATCATCTGGTCCTGGACAGAGAACATGACCATGATGGACGATGCGCGGCACGGGGATGATTCTCAAGGAGCTGGTCGACTGGTGGTCGAATACGGCACCGTCACCAGGGAATTTACAGGTTCGGACGGGGTGCTGAGCTTCGGTCGCGCCGTCGGCAACAGTCTCGTCGTGGATTGCCCGAAGGCTTCGCGCATGCATGCCCGGATCGAGGTTCGCCAGTCCGGGTTCGTGCTTGTCGATTTGAGCAGCAATGGCACCTATATACGGTCGCACTCCGGTGCGGAAATCGTCTTGCGGCGCGAAGAGGCGCTGTTGCAGGGTGAGGGGACAATTGGCCTTGGGGCCCCGGTGCCGGAGTCCGGAGCGGGGGCAGTGCGCTTCAGGGCAGCATAGTTGCGGCAATCGCGTGATTCCGATTGGCCGTCGTATCTAACGCCCCTGCGGCAAACCCTTTTGTGCCTGGCGACGTTGCGTCAGGCCGTCAGCAATATGCTTGAATCCACGGGGTCATGAATGACCCTCACTTCGTCCTCGGCGGTGCTGGCGAACTCGACCAGCAAGCGCCTTGAGCCGATCGCCTTCACGTCGATGAATAGCACGGAATTGCGCATGTGAATCTCGATGTCCTCTCCGGGGCGGAGCGACTTTTCCGACATGACGCCGAACGAGCGAAGACAGACCCTCAGCTCATCCGGGGAAACCGGTGCAATCTGCAGATCGGCCCTGTCATCGGGGTGGCTTCCGAGCATGGCGATGTGCTGGAAGAAAGACACCCAGTGTCGGCGCAGCCGCCTGGCGCTGCGGGGATTCCACAGATGCACGACGTTATCCATGTTGGCGACCTCCCCGGGTTGCGTCTGCGAGGCAGCGCAGGCAGATCGACAGCGCGCGATCGCGCAATGCGATGTGAAACGGGATGCGCAGACGGCTCCGAAGCCAGGCGCGTCGCAGATCGGAGACCATGGCGTCGTTTGCATTGAGTGGAAGCGGGAGTTGCTGTCGCATGTCATTCCCCCTGGTGTCTATCGTGCTGCTCCGGTTATCCCGTTGCACTGGGCCTATGCGAAGTATCGACCAGGCGTGGAAAGCCTTAAATGAGGAATAGCTCAAGTTTCAGGCGCCAATTTCCGGATTTATTTCAGCTGACCTCAGTCGGTAGCTAGGGGCAAAACCGCAGGATCACGCGGCGCCCACGGGCAGCTTCGCTCATGCGGCCTGCAGTTCCATGCTTTCTTCCAGGACGACTTCCAGTTCGGCGAGCGCGATTTCCCGCAGGCCAAGTGCATTGGCCTCGTCGCTCGCGGCGGGCAGAATGCCAGGAGCGGCATCGCACCCGATGCCCATGCGTTGGCACACCTGGTCCATCAGGCGTATGAACATGAGCAACTCATTCCTGGAGTGATCGCCTGCCAGATGGTGGTCCCTGGCGATGTTGCAATAGAGGTCCGGCAGGTTCCAGCATTGCATCAGCATGTACCCGCTTTCACAGTGAAGCCCGCCCAGGATGTCGCCAAGTAGCGCATCGGAGAAATTCATTGCCGACTTGGTACTGGCTTCGATGTCTTCCATCACCATGAGGATGAGCAGATTGCCGATGTCATGCAGCAAGCCACCCAGGAATGCCGCTTCGGCCAGGTCCGCGTAGCCGGACTTCTCGGCAATCCAGCGTGCGCCGACCGCGCATGCGTAGGCGTGGTTCCAGGCGTTCGTCATGTGGATGCCGAGAACCCGGTTCTTGGATTTATAGAGGCTGAACTGGGCTGCCGCAATGGCAAGCCGGCAAACCTGGTGGGTTCCCAGGCGAAGTAGTGCCTGCTCTATGGTGGAGATCTTGCTCAACCCGGCATACCGGGATGCATTGGCCAGGCGCAATACCTGTGCGACCAGGGAGGGGTCGCGCGCGACCGCCGCTGACAGTTGTGCGGCATTGATGTCGGGGTTTTCGACGAGGCGTTGCAGTTCCAGCGCCACCGGGTTGAACATGGGTAGTTGAAGGCTTGCGCTTTTCAGGCGCAGTGCGATCACATCCTTGAGCGAGTCTTGTTGCTTCACCTTAATCTCCGGAAAGGCGTTTTATTTCGGCGATGGAGCGCGGCTTTTCGAGCCGTGGCAAGTGATAAAGCACTTCTGCAAGCGAGGTCTCGCCCTTGACGGCCTTGTGAATGCCATCTTCCATCAGGGTGATCAGGCCGGACGTCTCCATGCTGATCCGGCGGATTTCAAAGGATGACCGTCGGTTGAGGATGGCGTCCTTCACCGGCTCGTTGAGGACCAGCAACTCGAACACGGCGACGCGCCCCGAGTAACCGGTGAAGTGGCAGGCGCGACAGCCCTTGCCAATCCTCAATGTTGCGCCACCCAGGTCGGTAGCCGTGTACCCGAGTTTCCGCAGTTCGGAGGCAATCGGTTGATGGGGCTGGGCGCAGTGCTCGCAGACACGGCGCAGCAGTCGCTGGGCGACCACGGACACCACGGTTGAGGAGATCAGGAAGCTCTCGATGTTCATGTTCATCAGTCGCAGCAGCCCGCCGATGGTGTCCTCGGTGTGAAAGGTGGTCAGGACCTTGTGCCCGGTCAGTGCTGCCTGGATGGCCGACTCGGCCGACTGCTGGTCACGGATCTCGCCTAGCACGATGACATCCGGGTCCTGCCTCACCACGTGGCGCATGGTCTCCTCGAATGTGATGTCCAGCGCCGGATTGATGGAGCATTGTGCGATGCCTTCGACGACATATTCGACTGGATCCTCCGCCGTGACGATGCTGGTCTGGTCGTTGTTGAGGTAATTGACGGCGCCGTACAGCGTCGTGGTCTTGCCGGATCCGGTCGGCCCGGTGATGAGGATGACCCCGCTTGGAAGGTCCAGGGCATCATCGAGGAATCGCTGCAGCATGCGTGGGGAGAAACCGGCATCCCGGATGTCGAGCAATTTCGCTTTCTGCGCCAAAAGGCGCATGACAACCTTTTGCCCGAACAGTGTCACGAACACGGAAACGCGAATATCGGCGACGCGACCGGTCTGCGGGTCCTCGAAGTGGATTCGTCCGTCCTGATGGCGTCGCTTTTCGGAAATATCGATGTTGGCAAGGATCTTGATGCGGCTGACGAGCGAGGCTGCCAGCTTGATATCGAGGTCGCGGTTCGCCAGCAGCACGCCATCGGTCCTGTAACGCACGCGCAAGCGGTTCCGGAGCGGTTCGATGTGGATATCGCTCGCCCCTTCATTCAAGGCCTCGGTGATGATCGACTCAACCATTGCGGTCACCGCGGTGTCTTTTATCGGTGCCGCAACTGCGGCCTCATGGCCTTGGGGTTCCAGTGATGCCAATGCGTCCAGGATCTCCCTTCTGCCGGCAATGGCGATTTCGATTTCGGCTCCGAATACTGATGCCACCGCTTCCCGAGAGGTCCGGTCCAGCGGATCTGCCATGGCGACCAGGGGCTTGCCGCTTTTCGCGCGCAGTGGGACGAGTACATATTGCGCGCACCAGCGTGGTTTTACTTTCTGCATGAGCACGCGGTCCAGGGATTCAGGATCCGGGTAGGCGCGGACGAATCCGAGCTGTATCGCGAGCACTTCGATCAGTCGGTTCTCGTCGATGAAGCGCTGTTCGACCAGAATGTCGCCCAGCTTCTTGCGCGTATCGGACTGCTTCTGGATCTCAAGCGCCGCACTGAGCTCGACCTCCTTCAAGTAGCCCAACTCGACAAGCAGGGAACCGACACCTACCGAGAGTCGGTGCGTTCTGAGTGTCGTGCGGATCTGTTCATCGTTGATCATGCCCAAATCGCGCAAAACACCAAGCAGTGGGCGCCCCGTCGGTAATTTTGCCCGGACCTTAAGTGCATGGGTGAGCTGCTTGCGAGTCAGGACCTCGCCCTTGACCAGGATTTCCGCAATTTCGCGCCCGGTATCAGGGGGACGTGCCTCGCATGTCACCGGGACAGCCGCCTCGGGATGCGCCACGAGTGCTTCGATGGCCGTAAGGGTCAAGTTCATGCCAAATTTCCTGGTCGCCGTCGGGATCTATGAGGCAGATCGTTGCAATGGATTGCTCCGCTTGCGCAGAGTCGCTTCTCTAACGGCAAGGGGGCAATAATCTTTAGCGCGACTGGCTATGCCCGAGCGCCGCTCCTGCAAGGCGTCGTGGCAGCGTGGCGGTACGTCGGGCGGGGCTCGGGAAGATATGCCCGAAAGTTCCAGGGGCTACGCGGTGTCGCTGGCGCCCATGGCAATGGCTCGCTGTCGCGAGGCGCTTGCGATTGCATCTACACCATCACGATCCCATGTTTCACTGACCCAGTCGCCCAGGTTGGTCCGTGCCATGTCGGCGAGGGCATGGATCCACGCGTCGTCCTCGTTAAGGCATGGGATCAAGCGGAATTCCTTGCCGCCCGCCGCGAGGAACAGGCTCTTGCCTTCCATGCCAATTTCCTCCAGGGTCTCCAGGCAATCAGCGACAAAGCCGGGGCAGACCACGTCGACGCGCCCGGTGCCGGCCTTGGCCAGTTCACCCAATACCTCGGTGGTGTAGGGTTTGAGCCACTCGGTGCGGCCAAATCGGGACTGGAAGCTGATTTGCCAGCGATCATCCGGCAGCTGCAGCGCCTGGGCCAGAAGGCGCGCGGTCTTCTGGCATTCGCAGTGGTAGGGGTCCCCGCGTTCCAGCGTGTATCGCGGCAGGCCGTGGAAGCTGATCAGCAACTTGTCCGGGGCGCCGCCGGTTTGCCACTGCTTTCTGATCGATGCGGCGAGCGCCGCAATGTAGCCTGGGTGGTCATGGAAGCTGCGCACCATGCGGATCGCCGGAACGTTGCGTGTGCGTGCGACAAATCGCAGGACTTCGTCGAATGCGGTGGCCGTCGTGCTGGCCGCATATTGGGGATAAAGAGGCAGAATGAGGATCCGGTCGCAGCCATCGGCCTTGAGTTCATCGAGCACCCCGGCGATCGACGGCGAGCCATAGCGCATGGCCCATGCGACCCGATGCGGTGAGCGGATGCGCTCGCCGAGGAAACCGGCCAGCATTCGCGCCTGGCGCTCGGTATGCGCGCGAAGGGGAGAACCGTCCGGTCCCCAGATTGCCGCATACTTTCGCGCCGACGCCTTGGGACGCAAGTTGAGGATGATGCCATTGAGAATCAGCCACCATATTGCACGGGGAATCTCCACGACGCGCGGGTCGGAAAGAAACTCCTTCAAGTAACGACGAACTGCGGCAGGGGTCGGCGCGTCCGGCGTCCCCAGATTGATCAGCAGGATGCCTGCCTTGGGCACGGTTCCGTGGCGATATGCGGGCTCGGGTGCAAACTTCATTTTATGGATCCGAAGATGGGTGGGCTGCGCATGCGCGTCGATCAGGTTCGCGCCCGGGCCCACTGGAGGCCTTGTTCCTGGCCGGCTAGTGGTTCGACAGGGCGCTCGACAGCAGCTTGGCGGTGATGTCCACGATCGGAATCACGCGCTCGTAGGCCATGCGCGTGGGGCCAATGACGCCTACTGTTCCGATGACCTGTCCATCCACCTCGTAGGGTGCAGTGACGACGCTGCACTCATCGAGCGTGGCGATTCCGGATTCCCCGCCGATGAATATCTGTACCCCCTGCGCGCGGGTGCTGACATCGAGAATCCGCATCAGGAGGGTCTTGCGCTCAAAGAGATCGAACAATTCGCGCAGTCGCGACATATTGGACGACAACTCGGTGGAGTCGAGGAGGTTCATTTCGCCGGAAATGACGTAGTTTTCCGAGGACGACTCAGATAGCGCCTCATCGCTGGCGGCCAGCGCCGCATTCATCAGGCCCATCATGTTTTCGCGGAGCTGCCGCAACTCGCTCTGTATGCGTCCGCGAATCTGCTCGAATGTCATCCCGGCATAGTTCTCGTTCAGGAAGTTGGCAGCCGTGGTGAGTTCGGAGGGGGAATAGGCGCGATCGGTGAACAGGATACGGTTCTGCACGTCGCCCTCGGCCGTGACGATGATGAGCAGCACGCGCTTTTCCGACAGGTTCAGGAACTCGATGTGGCGAAAGGCGGGGCTCTTGCGCTTGGGGGCGACCACCACCCCGGCAAAATGCGTCAGTTCGGAGAGCAGCTGCGATGCCGAGCTGATCAGTTTCTTGGGGTGCTCGGGGTGCAGGTTCCCCTCAAGCTGGCTGATCTCGACCCGGTCGAGCGGCTTGATGGTCAGCAGGGTATCGACAAAGAAGCGGTAGCCGCGCGGCGTCGGAATGCGTCCGGCCGAGGTGTGCGGGCTGGCGATGAACCCCATGTCCTCGAGGTCGGCCATGACATTGCGGATGGTCGCCGGAGACAGGTCGAGCCCGGAGAATCGCGACAGGGCGCGGGAACCCACCGGCTCTCCGTCCGAGATATAGCGCTCGACCAGAGTTTTCAGGAGGATTTGGGCGCGGCGATCAAGCATGCGTCCCATTCTAGGTAAAAAGCGTTCCCATCACAAACCGGAGTCACAAACAGTAGTCAACGGGGTTGCGAATTCGCCCCGGGAAACTATGCTTTAATGATCTCCATGCCCGCATTCAAGACTCTGGCCCTTTTTGGGCGTTACAACACGCGCCAGAGCCATGAGGCCTTCATGACCCTCGGGGGCTTCCTGCGGGATCGGGGTTGCGAGGTTCTGCTGGATGAGGATACGGCCAAGTCCTGCGAGTTGGAGGGTTTTGCCGTTGCGAATTATGCCGAAATCGGTGCCAGGGCCGACCTCGCGGTGGTGCTCGGTGGCGATGGCAGCATGCTCAACGCAGCTCGCAATCTCGCCAGGTCGGGCGTCCCCCTGGTCGGAGTCAACCAGGGGCGGCTCGGGTTCATGACGGATATTGCCGCCGACAGCATGCTCGAGATGATCGGCCGCATCCTGGATGGCGACTTTGCGCGGGAAGAGCGAACCTTGCTTTCGCTCAACGTGCGGCGCGACGGGACGACAATTTTTTCAACGCTGGCCCTCAACGACGTGGTGGTGAACAAGGGCGCGGTAGGGCGCATGATCGAGTTTCTAGTGCATATCAACGGCGAGTTCGTCTACGACCTGCGCTCGGACGGACTGATTGTTTCGACGCCGACCGGCTCCACGGCCTACGCGCTGTCCTCCAACGGCCCTATCCTGCAGCCTGGCGTGCCGGGTTTCGCGCTGGTGCCGATCTGCCCGCATACCTTGTCCAACCGACCGATCACGGTCAGCGACAATTCCGTGATCGAGATAACGCTCAAGCGCGCGTTGGATGCCCGGCTCCACTACGACGGCCAGCTCCAGGGCGATTTGAGCGAAGGCACGCAGGTTGTGGTGAGTCGTGCGCCACATACGATCCAGTTCGTGCACCCGCCCGGGTACAGCTATTTCGCCATGCTGCGAGAGAAGCTGCACTGGAGCGAAGTGCTCTGAGCTTGTGCGCAGTGGCAAGAGCACGGATATCCGCTGCGCCAGGAGCGTGTCCTCCGATGCCGGCCTGCGCGCGTTAGCCATCTTCAACATGCCAATCCTTCTTCCATCGTGCTGCTCCGCCTAGCCATACGCGATTTCGCCATTGTCGATCGGCTCGAACTGGAGTTCAGGGCGGGGTTTACCGCGCTGACAGGAGAAACCGGCGCGGGCAAATCCATACTGATCGACGCGCTTGCCCTGGCATTGGGGGAGCGCGCCGACGCCACTGTCGTGCGGTCCGGCGGCGAGCGCGCCGACATCACGGCGGAATTCGCCATTGAGGACAACGCGGCGTTGCAAGCCTGGCTGCGCGAGCAGGATCTCGAGGGCGATCCCGGGCAGCTCGTGTTGCGTCGCATCGTCGAGCGTGGCGGGCGATCGCGTGGCCTGGTCAATGGGCACGCGGCGACGTTGGCGCAGCTGCGCGAGGCTGGCGAGGCGCTGGTCGACATTCATGGACAGCATGCGCACCAATCCTTGCTTCGTGCCGATGCGCAGCGACAGATTGTCGATGCGCAGGGGGGGCTGAACGCGCTTGCTGCAGACGTTGCCGAGGCCTATCGCGCCTGGCGCCGGATCGTCCAGGCGCGCACGGAGCATGAAAAGAATGCGCAGGCTGTGGCGGCTGAGCGGGAGCAATTGCTGTGGCAAGTTGAGGAGCTGAGTCGCATTGCGCCGGTTCCAGGGGAGTGGGAGGCAGTGCAGGCAGAGCAATCCAGGCTTGCACATGCAGCCAGTCTCATCGAAGGCGCGAATGCCGCGGTCGACACGCTGTCGGAGTCGGAGAACTCAGCCAGCGCTGCGCTCTCGGCGGCGGCGTCCCGGCTGCGCGGACTGGTCGGGTTCGATGCGGCGCTCGAGGAGATGATTGCCCTGCTCGAGGGGGCAGAGTCCCAGATGAGCGAGGCGGTATCGCGCCTGCGCCAATACGCCGAGCGCGTGGACCTCGATCCTCGCCGGCTGAAGGATCTGGATGCGCGCGTGGATGCGTTGCACGGCGCAGGACGAAAGTTTCGCGTCAGGCCGGAAGCGTTGCCGGAGGCCTTGGCGACGGCCGCCAAGCGTCTTGCTGTCCTCGATCAAGCGACGGACCTGGAGGCGGTTGAACGGGAGGAGGAGCAAGCCCGGACGCGCTATCGCGACTTGTCACGGACGCTGTCTGCTGGCCGACTGAAGGCGGCTACGAAACTTGCCAAGAAGGTCACAGCTGCCATGAAGGAGCTCGCCATGTCCGGCGCCCGGTTTGAAATTGCGCTGCGGCCGTTGCCGGATGGGAGCGCGGGCGGAGACGAGCAGGTTGAATTCCTGGTTGCGGCGAATCCAGGCACTCCCACGCAGCCGCTTGCAAGAGTCGCGTCAGGTGGTGAATTGTCACGTATCAGCCTGTCCATTCAGGTCATCAGCAGCAAGGCTGCTGCAGTCGGCACCCTGATCTTCGATGAAGTGGATTCGGGCATCGGGGGCGGGGTTGCGGAGATCGTGGGGCAGAAATTGCGCGCACTGGGGGAGCGGCGACAGGTGTTGTGCGTCACGCATCTCGGGCAGGTGGCTGCGCAGGCGACCGAACAATGGTCGGTCAGCAAGCAGAGCGGTGACGGGCAGGTCAAGAGCGTCGTGGAGGTGCTGGACCGCAAGGCGCGCATCGAAGAAATCGCTCGGATGATTGGCGGATTGGAGATCACAGCCGCGACCCGCCGCCACGCCACCGAACTCCTCAAGGCGCGCTAGGACGGCCCCTATTTTCGCCCACCGGATTGGCGATAAATGCGAGAATGCGCGCTGATGGCGAATCCAGGATCATCAAACCTATAGGTGGCGGTATGGTGCGTATGCAGGCGGGTCAACAAGGCAAGGGCCAGGTCATCGTTCTGGTAGTGATTACCGTGCTGCTCGCAGTCGGGTACGTTGCACTGGACCGCTACACGGAAGGCGAGAAAAACGTTTTGATCGCGGAGACGCGCGGCATGAACATGGTGCAGGCATTGTCGAAGTTCAAGGCAGAGGCCGGCAACTATCCGGATGCCCTCGACAAGTTGGTGCCGAAATTCGTGCCAGCCGTCAGAAAGTGCCCGAGTGGTGAACCGATGGCGTACGCGCTGAATGGTGCGGAATACACCCTGACCTGTCAGAAGGTGGTGTTTGCGTCCAAGCCATACACTTATGATTCAAAGACCAAGGCCTGGGGTGGGTAGATAGGCGGGCTCATGCCCCACCGACTTTCGGCTGTTTGTGTCTGGCTCCAATTTCAGATAATATTCAAAGGCTTCTAGGCGCGTAGCTCAGTTGGTTAGAGCATCACCTTGACATGGTGGGGGTCGTTGGTTCGAATCCAATCGCGCCTACCAACTCCCCGGATGCTGCGGTCAGCTGACGCGGCACATCCGACCCGATGCAGGTCGTTCCGGTGATTGGAAATCTGCAGTGGCAATCCCGAAAAGGGGCGTGGTACCGGAAAGGGCAAGCGTTATGACACCGCGAACTCGTACGTTGACCATCAGGATCCCCTAGTCGATTCGGCCTTTTCGCGGTTTGAGAAAAAGTGCGGCTCGACCGCACTTTTTTTTCGCCCGCCATCCGGCCGAAGCGTGGGTGCGCAAGCACCCGACCCTTCGTTCTGCATTCTGGATAGACAGCTCATGATCAACATTACCTTGCCCGATGGATCGGTCCGCAGTTTCGAAAAACCCGTTAGCGTCTCGGACATCGCCGCCAGCATTGGCCCGGGACTCTTGAAGGCTGCGTTGGCAGGACGCGTGGAATCGCAACTCGTGGATACGTCGTTTGTCGTCGATCGCGATGCAAAGGTCGCCATCGTGACCGACCGCGATCCCGACGGCGTCGATCTGCTGCGTCACTCCATGGCACATCTTTTGGCCTACGCCGTGAAATCCTTGTTTCCCGATGCGCAGGTGACCATCGGGCCTGTGATTGAAAACGGCTTCTACTATGACTTCTCCTACAAGCGGCCGTTCACGCCCGAGGATTTGATCGCCATCGAAAAGAAGATGGCTGAGCTTGCGAAGAAGGACCTGCCTGTCGTGCGCGAAGTGCTGCCGCGTGACAAGGCTGTCGAGTATTTCAAGTCGATTGGCGAGCACTACAAGGCGGAAATCATCGCGTCGATTCCGGCAGGCGAGGATGTGTCGCTGTACAAGGAGGGCGACTTCATCGACCTTTGCCGCGGGCCGCATGTCCCTTCAACCGGCAGGCTGAAGGTCTTCAAGCTGATGAAGGTTGCGGGCGCGTATTGGCGCGGCGACTCCAAGAACGAAATGCTGCAGCGTATTTACGGCACGGCGTGGGCGAAGAAGGACGAGCAGGACGCCTACCTGCACATGCTCGAGGAAGCGGAGAAGCGCGACCATCGTCGGCTCGGAACGCAGCTGGATTTGTTCCATGTGCAGGAAGAGGCGCCCGGCATGATCTTCTGGCACCCGAAGGGGTGGGCGGTGTGGCAGGAGATCGAGCAGTACATGCGCAAGGTGTACCGCGACAATGGCTACGCCGAAGTGCGATGCCCGCAGATCCTGGATCGCAGCCTGTGGGAGAAGTCGGGGCACTGGGAGAACTACAAGGAGAACATGTTCACCACATCGTCGGAGAATCGCGACTATGCGATCAAGCCGATGAATTGTCCCGGGCATGTGCAGATCTTCAACAAGGGCCTGCGAAGCTACCGGGACCTGCCGCTTCGCTACGGCGAGTTCGGGTCGTGCCATCGCAACGAACCTTCGGGTGCGTTGCACGGGATCATGCGCATCCGCGGCTTTACACAGGATGACGGCCACATCTTTTGCACCGATGACCAGATCCAGCCTGAAGTGGCCAAGTTCATCGCCATCCTGCAGCGCGTCTACGCGAATTTCGGGTTCAAGGAGATCCTTTACAAGCTGTCCACGCGTCCTCCCAAGCGCGTGGGCTCGGACGCCGTGTGGGATCGCGCCGAGGCCGCGCTTTCGCATGCGCTGAACGCCGCTGGCGTGCCCTGGGCCGAACTCAAGGGGGAAGGGGCGTTTTACGGCCCAAAGATCGAGTTCTCGTTGAAGGACTCGATTGGTCGGGTCTGGCAGTGCGGCACCATCCAGGTCGATTTCTCCATGCCGGAACGGCTGGGCGCGGAATATGTGGCCGAAGACAACACCCGCAAGGTGCCGGTCATGCTGCATCGCGCGATTGTTGGCTCGATGGAGCGGTTTATCGGGATTTTGCTCGAAAACTACGCGGGAGCCCTGCCAGCCTGGCTGGCTCCAGTGCAGGTTGCGGTGTTGAATATCTCAGAAGGACAGGCCGAATACAGTGCCGAAGTGACGGAAAGTCTGCGTCGGGAGGGGTTTCGGGTCGAGTCGGACTTGAGAAATGAGAAAATAACCTATAAAATTCGGGAACATAGCATGCAGAAGCTGCCTTACCTCTTGGTCATTGGTGACAAGGAGAAGGCTGCGAACAAGGTGGCCGTGCGTGTCCGCGGTGGTGAAGACTTGGGCCAGATGAGCTTGGGAGACTTCACCGAGCGCCTTCGTCAAGAGGCGCTGGCGGGCCGGACGGCCTGATTTTTTAATTTTCAAAGGATACTGAACATCGCCACTGAGAAACCGCAGCGTCTGAACGGGGAGATCACCGCGCCTGAGGTGCGTCTGGTCGGGATGGAAGGGGAGCAGCTGGGCATCGTGACGATTGGCGCGGCCATGAAAATGGCCGAGGAAGCCGAAGTCGATCTGGTGGAAATCGCGCCAACGGCCCAACCCCCGGTCTGCAAGATGATGGACTTCGGCAAGTTCAAGTATCGCGAGGCCAAGAAGGCCCACGAAGCCAAGCAGAAGCAGAAACAGATCCAGGTCAAGGAAGTGAAGTTCCGGCCCGGCACCGATGAGGGCGACTACAAGATCAAGTTGCGCAACCTGATCAAGTTTCTCGATGAAGGCGACAAGGCGAAAGTCACCCTGCGCTATCGTGGGCGGGAGATGGCGCACCAGGAGTTCGGTATTCGGCTCATCGAGCGCGTCAGGACCGATCTGGAGCCCTACAGCACGGTAGAGCAGTACCCAAAGATGGAAGGCCGGCAGCTCGTCATGGTGCTGGCCCCGAAGAAAGGCAAGAAACCACTTGCCGGTACGACCGCCAGCAGTTAGTTGTTGCCACGGCGCCCGGTCTTGTATCGCGGCGTTTGAGGGCGGGCGGAAAACAAGTTGTGCCGTGGTATTTAAAGCGCTCCCGATGGGGGCCACCCGGCGCGATGTCATAACGGAGTTGTCATGCCTAAGATGAAGACCAAAAAGAGCGCTGCGAAGCGCTTCAAGGTCCAGGGGAGCGGCGGCATCAAGCGCTCAAGGGCGTTCCTGCGCCACATCCTGACCAAGAAAACCACCAAGCGGAAGCGTCAATTGCGGGGAACCACGCAGATTGATGCCACCAACATGCGCTCCGTGCGCGCCATGATGCCCTACGCGTAAGGAGACACCATGCCCAGAGTCAAACGTGGAGTAACGGCGCGCGCAAGGCACAAGAAGGTCATTGCTGCAGCCAAGGGTTTCCGCGGTCGTCGCGGAAACGTCTTCCGGATCGCCAAAGAAGCGGTGATGAAGGCAGGGCAGTATGCCTACCGTGACCGTCGTCAGCGCAAGCGCCAGTTCCGTGCGCTCTGGATTGCCCGTATCAACGCGGCAGCCCGCGAGCTCGGCATGAGCTACAGCGTGCTGATGAACGGCCTGAAGAAAGCTTGCATCGAAATCGATCGCAAAGTCTTGGCCGACATCGCCATCGCAGACAAGCTGGCGTTTGCAAAGATCGTGAGCCAGGCAAAGGCCAAAATCGGCGCCAACTGAGGCCGTAGCAGTACTCGCCGTATTCCCGGCGGTCGTATCGATGGCATTCCCTGCAGTTTGAACGCCGGGACGCTCGGTTCGGTGGTCGGGGATGCGGCGATTTAACTTCCGACTTGAATCCCGCAATGATGCAAGACCTCGAAGCGCTGATTGGACAGGCAAGCTCGGAGTTCGCGGGCACGGCCGATGCTGCCGAACTCGAGCGCATCAAG
>CANJXQ010000077.1 GCA_947478805.1 Betaproteobacteria bacterium
GCTGGATGCCCGCGGCGCCATCTCGGTGACCGAGCGCGCCGCCTACATCGGCCGCATCCGCAACCTGGCGCGCAGCGTGTCGCAGTCGTACTTCGACTCGCGCATCCGCGCCGGCTTCCCGATGTGCCCGCCGCAGGCGCTCGCGCAACTGGGCATCGACCTGCCGGGACTGCAGGCCGCGCTGGATGACCGCAACGCGGCGCAGGGCATCGGCGCCTTCGGAGCCGCCACATGAACGCGAGCCTGCTGGTCGAACTGTTCACCGAGGAACTGCCGCCCAAGGCGCTGTCCAGCCTCGGGGCGAGTTTCTCGGGCAGCCTGCGCGACGAACTCGTCGCGGCCGGATTCGTGTCCGCATCGTCGGTCGTGAAATCGTTTGCGACGCCGCGCCGCCTCGCCGTGCTCATTCCCTCCGTGCTGCCCGAGTCGCCAAGCCGCGCCGAGACCAAGAAACTGATGCCCGCCAAGGTCGCCTACGATGCCGCGGGCAAACCCACCGCAGCACTGCAAAAGCGACTGGAGAAGGAAGGCTTCACGTTGGAGCAGGCGGCGTCGCAGATCGAGCGCAAGACCGATGCCGGCGTGGAGAATGTCTATCTGAATCTGGCCATCCCGGGCGTGAAACTCGCGCAGGGCCTGCAGATAGCGCTGGAGAAGGCGCTGGCGAAGCTGCCCATCCCGAAGGTCATGGGTTACCAGTTGGCTGACGGCACCACCACGGTGTCTTTCGTGCGCCCCGCGCACGCGCTGGTCGCGCTGCTTGGCGCCGATATCGTGCCCATCCGCATCCTCGGGCTGGACGCCGGGCGCGTCACGCATGGCCACCGCTTCCAGGGGGTGAAGGACATCACCGTCGCCGCCGCCGACGCCTGGGAAGAAGCCCTGCGCGCACACGGCAAGGTCATCGCCTCGTTCGAAGAGCGCAAGGCAGCGATCGAGCGCCAACTGGCGGCGAAGGCCGGCGCGCTGGGCGCCACGCTGGGTCCTGCGGAATCGGTCGCGCCGCTCCTCGATGAAGTCACGGCGCTGGTGGAGTACCCGACGGTGTACGTGGGCGAGTTCGAGGCGGAGTTCCTCGCCGTGCCGCAGGAGTGCCTCATCCTCACCATGCGCGCCAACCAGAAGTATTTCCCGCTGTTCGACGGCGCCGGAAAGCTCACCAACAAGTTCCTCATCGTCAGCAACATGGAACTTCAAGATCCAAAGAACATCGTCGAAGGCAACCAGCGCGTGGTGCGCCCGCGCCTGGCCGATGCGCGCTTTTTCTTCGACACCGACAAGAAGGTGAAGCTCGCCGACCGCCTGCCGCAGCTTTCGTCCATCGTGTTCCACAACAAGCTGGGCAGCCAGCTGGAGCGCGTGCGCCGTATCGAGCTCATCGCCGAGTTCGTGGCGGCAAAACTCGGCGCCCCTGTGGCCGAGGCGCGCGAAGCCGCGCAGCTCGCCAAGGCCGACCTCACCAGCAACATGGTGGGCGAATTCCCCGAGCTGCAGGGCCTGATGGGCGGCTACTACGCGGCGCACGAAGGCCGCCCGAAGGCGGTGGCGCAGGCCATCAAGGACCAATACTTGCTGCGCGCCAACGACCTCTCCGACCCCGGTAATCTCGTCAGCGCCTGCCTGTACCTTGCCGACCGCATCGAACTGCTCACCGGCATGTTCGGCATAGGCAACGTGCCCACCGGCGACAAGGATCCGTTCGCGCTGCGCCGTGCGGCGCTGGGCGCCATCAGCGTGTTCGAACAGCTGGGCAATGCCAGGGCGGCGGGCGGCAACGCGGTCGCGCTGTCCCTCGACGAACTGCTCGCCTTCGCGCGCGAAACCTTCGCCGCCGGCCTCGTCCCCGAGAAGACCGATGCCGCCGTCACCGCCTTTGTCTACGAGCGTTACCGCAACCAGCTCGTCACCAGCCTCGACCGCGCCGCGGTGGACGCGGTGGTCGCGCTGGCCCCGCCCCTGCACGACGTGGTGGCGCGCGTGAAAGCGGTCATTGCGTTCGGCGCACTGCCCGAGGCACCGGCGCTGGCCGCGGCCAACAAGCGCATCCGCAACATCCTCAAGAAAGCGCAGGAGCAGAAAGGCGCAGGCGGCGCGCTGAACGCGGCGCTGCTCGATGAGCCCGCCGAAAAAGCCCTGCACGCCGCGCTGCTCGCCGAGGAGCCGCGGGTCGAGGCAAGCTTCGCGACCCGCGATTACGCCGGCGCGCTCAAATCGCTGGCCGGCATGCGCGACGCCGTGGACGCCTTCTTCGATAAGGTGATGGTGAATGCCGAAGACCCGGCACTGCGCGCCAACCGCCTCGCACTGCTCTCGCGGCTGGAACGCCTGATGAACCGCGTGGCGGACATTTCCATGCTGTCCTCCTGATCATAATTATCACCTTGATCTACGAATGACATGGTACAGATCACCAAACTGATCATATTGGACCGCGACGGGGTGATCAACTTCGACAGCGACCGCTATATCAAGTCGCCCGATGAATGGCAGCCGATTCCCGGCAGCCTGGAGGCAATCGCGCAGCTCACGCAGAACGGATGGCACATCGCCGTGGCCACCAACCAGGCCGGCATCGGGAGGGGTCTCTTCGACATGGCCACGCTGAATGCCATGCACGCCAAGATGCACCGCTACGTGGCGCAGGCGGGCGGGCGCATCGAGGCGATCTTCTTCTGCCCCGACACCTCCGACAGCAACTCGCCCAACCGCAAGCCCCGCCCCGGCATGAACATCGCCATCGGCGAGCGCTTCAACGTGCCGCTCGAAGGCGTGCCTTCCGTGGGCGACAGCCTGCGCGACATGCAGGCTGCGGCCGCCGTGGGCGCGCGGCCCATCCTCGTGCTCACCGGCAAGGGAGCCAAGACGCAAAAGGAAGGCGGCCTGCCGCCCGGCACCGATATCTACCCGAACCTCGCTGCAGTGGCGACGGAGCTGTGCGCCTAACCGTCGCCCGGCTGCTCGCCACGCCGGCCCCGGCCCTGCCGCCGGCGCGCAGGACATTGCCCGACCCGGCCAACGCCTCCCCCGCCCCCGCCGGACCTGTGCGATGAACCTGCTGCGTTCCAGCGTCTTCGCGCTCGCCCTCCTCGTCATCACGCCGCCCTACTCGCTTCTCGCGCTGGCCACGGCGCCGCTGCCGCGCATCTGGCGCTATCGCATCATCTCGGGCTGGTCGCGCATCGTGATCTGGCTCTCGCGCGTGGTGCTCGGCATCCGCTACCGCGTGGAAGGCCTGGAATCGCTGCCGAGGAAACCCGTGGTGTTCCTCTCCAAGCACCAATCGGCCTGGGAGACCCTGGCGTTCCAGGTGTTCCTGCCGCCGCAGGTGCTGGTGTTGAAGCGCGAACTGCTGTGGATCCCTTTCTTCGGCTGGGGCCTCGCGCTGATGAGCCCCATCGCCATCAACCGCTCGCGCGGCACCCGCGCCTTGAAGCGCATGGCCGACATCGGCCGCAGGCGTCTCGCGCAGGGCTTTTCCATCGTCGTCTACCCCGAGGGCACGCGCGTGGCACCCGGCAAGCGCCGCGCCTACCAGCAGGGCGGCGCCTGGCTCGCGGTGAAGGCCGGCGCCCCGGTCATTCCCATTGCGCACAACGCCGGCTTGCTGTGGCCGAAGAACGCATTCATCAAGCGGCCCGGGACAATCACCGTGCAGCTAGGCGCACCCATGGAATCGCTGGGCACCACGCCCGCCGCGCTGAACGCCGAAGTGGAGGCCTGGATCGAATCGCGCATGGAGGCGCTGTGCCCGAAATAGCGCTGCTCAATCCGCTGCGGCGCCTGGTCGGCATCGGCACGTTCGAGCGGGTATTGATGCTGGACACGGAAGAACTGAAATACCGCCTGGTGCGGGCCAGCCGGCGCACCATCGCCATCCATGTCGGCGCCGCGGGCGTGGAGGTACGGGCGCCACGCTGGGCCTCGCTTGCCGACATCGAGGGCTTCATGCGCCAGAAGGCGCGCTGGATACGACGCCGCATGGCCGACGCGCGGCATACCAACGTAGCGGCAGAAGCCTTTCGCTGGGAAGACGGCGCGCGCCTGCCCATCCTCGGCCGCGAGACCCGCCTCGTCGCATCGCCCGGACTGCGAGGCATTTTCCATCGCGACGACGAATTGCTGATCGGCCATGCCCCGCGACAGGCGCGCCCGCAACCCGGCACCGATGCCTCCACCGCGCAGATGCAGGACTGGCGCCGCCGCGTGACGGCGTGGCTGCGCGACCAGGCGCTCGATCACTATGCCATCCGCGTCGCGCAGTACGCCGATGCCCTGGCGGTGCCCGTGCCGGCGCTGAAGCTCTCCAATGCCGCCACCCAATGGGGCAGCTGCATCCGCCGCCCACCCCATCAGGGCGGCGTGCGCGTGCTCCTGCACTGGAAGCTCTACCTGATGCCGCAGCATCTCGTGGACTACGTGGTGGCGCATGAACTCGCTCATATCCGCGAACTCAACCACTCGCCGCGCTTCTGGGCCGAAGTCGCGCGCGTCTACCCCGACCCCGTCGCCGCCCGGCGCGAACTCAACCGCCTGGGCCGCGCCCTGCCAAAGCTGTAACCGAACACAAGGAAAACACCATGCGCATCCTGCACACCATGCTCCGCACCGGCGACCTCGATCGCTCCATCCGCTTCTACACCGAAGTGCTCGGGATGAAGCTGTTGCGCCGCACGGACTACCCCGAGGGCAAGTTCACCCTCGCCTTCGTCGGCTACGGCAGCGAGGCCGATTCGGCGGTGATCGAACTCACCTACAACTGGGGCGTGGATCACTATGAACTCGGCACCGCCTACGGCCACATTGCCCTCCAGGTGGAGGACATCCACGCCGCCTGCGACCGCGTACGATCGCTGGGCGGCAAGGTGACACGGGAGCCGGGGCCGATGAAACACGGGACCACTAACCTGGCGTTTGTGGAAGATCCGGATGGGTATCGGATTGAGTTTATTCAGAGGTAAGCCTGTTTCGCCTGGCTGCGAACTGCTTGACGGTCAGGGTTTCGCCTGACGGCGAACTACTTTCTTTTGCTTGTGCAAAAGAAAGTAGTCAAAGAAAAGCACACCCCCAATGCATCGGTCGCCTGCGGCGACTGCCCTGTGCTGCTCGACAGCGCCGGCGGCTGCGCAACTCGCAGGCCGCTTGCGCGGCCCGCTCAGACAGTGCTCGCCGACTTCCCCGTCGCTGCCTGCGCTGCTCGGCGACGCAAAGGGGGCCCCGAAAAGCCGCCACAGAATAAGCATCTGTGTCAGTTTTTAATGTGTTTATGTCCGATAGACATGGACTGATGTACAACATTGGCAGTATTTATCCACAGGGAACGGGTTCGGGGTGGGGCCCCGTTGGGGACGCCGAGAAGCGCAGGCAGCGCTGGGGTTTCGGCGAGGACTGTCTGAGGGAACGCAGCGACCGAGTTCCGCAGCCGCCAGCGCTGGCGAGCATCGCAGGGAAGTTTCAGTGCGCAGCACTGAAACCGTCACCTCCGGGGTCGCCTTCTTTTGGTTACTTTTCTTGGCGAAGCAAGAAAAGTAACTCGCCGCAAGGCGAAACCCAAGCCATCAAGCAACTTGCCGTCAGGCGAAATCATTGACGTTAAGCAACTCGCCAGCAGGCGCAACCTGCAAACAAAATCACTTCAACCCCAGAACCCTCTTCTGCTCCCCAATCAACTCCCTTATCCCCTTCTCCGCCAACATCACCAACCGATCCATCTCCTCGCGCGAGAACGGCGCGCCCTCCGCCGTGCCCTGCACTTCCACGAAGCCGCCGGCTTCGGTCATGACCACGTTCATGTCGGTGTCGCAGGCGGAGTCTTCGCTGTAATCGAGATCGAGCAACGGCTCGCCGGCATGCACCCCCACCGACACCGCCGCGACGAACTCGCGGATCGGCGACTCGGTGATGAGGCCGCGCGCCAGGAGGCCCGCCACGGCGTCATGGACGGCGACGAAGGCCCCGGTGATGCTGGCCGTGCGCGTGCCGCCGTCGGCCTGGATAACGTCGCAGTCGATCTGGATGGTGCGCGGGCCGAGCTTTGTGAGGTCGCACACCGCGCGCAGGCTGCGACCGACCAGGCGCTGGATCTCCTGCGTACGGCCGGATTGCTTGCCGCGCGCGGCTTCGCGGTCGGAGCGGGTATGGGTCGCACGCGGCAGCATGCCGTACTCGGCGGTGAGCCATCCCTGCCCGCGATCGCGCAGGAAGGACGGCACTTTTTCTTCCACGCTCGCGGTGCAGATCACCTGCGTGTCGCCAAAACTCACCAGCACCGAGCCCTCGGCATGGCGGGTGAAGCCGCGCTGGATGCGCACCGGGCGCAGCGCATCGGCTGCGCGTCCGCCGCTGCGAACATTGTTCTCTGCGCTGTTGCCTGCGTTGTTGCCTGCGCTGTTGCCTGCCGGCGCGCCTGGCGACGCCTTGTCGTTTGCTGCCATGTGCCACTCCCTGGGTGTGCTTGCCTGCCGCGCTTTCCTGCATGCGTCCGGCGGACGCGCATGGAAAATCGAGGGTGGCCGATTATCGCGCACCCGGCGGGGTGCGCCGGCGAATCGCAGAACGAATTTCCTCGATGGCGCGCTCGATTTCCTCGTCGCTGAGGTAGCCCGGGTTCGCCTCGGCGCCGGCACGCTCCCGGTCGATCGGGTGTGTAGCAGTGTCCGCGGGAGCTCCCGCATCGCCGCTCGCATCGCGATCCTTTGGCCGCATTCGCGCCGCGGCGCTGGATTCATGGGCGAACTCATCCAGCTCCAGCGTGCGCGTCGACGTATCGACCAACGTCGCCCCCGGCTCCGTCCAACTCATGGCAACGACGGACAGGTTGTCGCAGCCGCGACCGGCGCGCGCCTGCGCCAGGTCGAGCAGCGTCGGCAACCTCTTGCGCAACGTTTTTCTGGAGAGCACGCTGGCGAGCATGCCCGGCGTCAGCGCGCCCCACAGGCCGTCGGTGCACAGCACCAGCGCATCGCCATCGGCGAGCCGATTGCGGTGCGACAGGTCCACCTGCGGGGGCCGCGAGCCGCCCAGGCAATTTAGCACCTTGTTGCGTTCCGGATGACGGCTTGCGGCCTCCTCGCGCAGCTGCCCGGTATCGACCAGCCATTGCACCTTGGAATGGTCGCGTGTCTGCGAGAGGATCTTCCCGTCACGCACATGGTAGAGCCGCGAGTCGCCCACATGCGCCCAGGTCGCGACGCCATCCTGCACCACGCAGGCCACGCAGGTGGTGCGCGGCGCCTCGGGCAGGTTGCGCGTCCTGACGCAGTCGAGGATCGCCTCGTGGGCATCGTTCAACCCGTGGTGCAGGAAACGCGCCGGGTCGCCGAGGCGCATGCGCGCCTCGCCCCGAAACAGCTCGGTGAGGTATTGCAAGGCAATCTGCGCCGCGAGTTCGCCGTTGAGGTGTCCGCCCATGCCGTCGGCCACCACCATGAGCAGCGCATCGCGGCTGTAGCAGTAGCCGACCCGGTCCTGGTTGATTTTGCGGGCGCCGAGCCGGCTTTCCTGGAAGATGGAGAACTTCATTCAAGGTTCAGCTATGTGACTCACGAAAGTCTAGACCAGCCGGGTTCGGGGAGCACTCAGGTCATTCGGAAGCATCGTCTCAGGCCTTGCTCGATGCCCCCAGCGCACCGGCGAAGCGCAGCAGCCGGCTCTGCATCGCGCCCAGCAGGCCGGCAGGGCTGCGCACCATCGGTTCGCGCTGCCGGAGCAGCACTTTCTGAAGCCCGAACACGCTTTGCGGGCGCTGCAGGTGGTTGAGTTCCAGGCACCAGTCGATGGTCTCCAGCAGCTGCCGCGAATACTTGCCGGCCCACAACCTTGTGGCGGGCTGGTACTTGTCGTCCTGCATGCGCTTGTCGGCCGGTTGCGGCGCCATCCCGGCCAGGCAGGCATGGATGGTCGCGCCGACCGCATAGATATCGCTCCAGGGCCCCAGGCGTTGCCGGTCGCGGTATTGCTCCGGCGGCGCGAAACCCGGGGTGTACATGGGCTTGAGCATTTTCTTCCCAGGTCCGTCGCCCTCTGCGGCGAGGGTCTGGCGCGCGCCGCCGAAATCGATCAGGAGCGGCGTGCCGTCGTTTCGCACGTAGATGTTGGCGGGCTTGATGTCCAGGTGCAGCAGGCGATTGGTATGCACTTCGCGCAGGCCGTTGAGGAGCTGGGCGAACACATGGCGGATGAAATTCTCGCTGATGGCGCCGCGCCGCAGCTGGATATGCTCCTGCAGCGTGCGGCCGCGCTCGTAACGCATGACGAGATACACCGTTTCATTGGCGCGAAAAAAATTCAACACCCGCACCACGTTCGGGTGCGACAGCCGCGCGAGCGAACGGCCCTCCTCGAAAAAGCATTTCAGGCCATAACGAAAGGTCGCCACGTGGTCGTCGGCGATCGACGGCAGCACATCGCCCTCGCGGCGCAGCACCAGGTGGCTGGGCAGGTATTCCTTGATCGCCACCGGCTGGTCGTTCACGTCGTAGGCCAGGTACACGATGGAAAAGCCGCCGCACGACAGCACGGAGTCGATCCGGTAGTCGAGCAGCTTGTATCCGTCGGGCAGCGGCTGGTTGGATTGAGTGGGCATGGCGCAGGGTCTGTGTCAGGTGTTGGCGTTGCGACGGCTCGCGCGATGCGCGCTCGGCCGACCCAAGGCCGTGGAACAAAGCAGGCTCAGGGGTTTCCCTGGCGGCTTGCTGCGGAATTGCCTGATGTTCGGTTTCCCATTCGACTGCATGTGCCGCTATGATATGAGCATAATTTTCCCGCAATCGCGGGGAAATCCCATTCAGCGTTACTAGTTCACACTCCCCACAGGAATTACTTGGCTTCTGTCCTTAGCATGACCGGCTATGCCAGCGTGGCGCGCGAGCTGCCCGGCCGCTCGGTGTCGTTCGAAATCAAGAGCGTCAATGGTCGTTTCCTCGACATCCAGTTCCGCTTGCCGGACGAATTGCGCAGCATCGAGCCGGCGCTGCGCGAGTTGCTGGGCGCCCGGATCAGCCGCGGCAAGGTGGAATGCCGCGCATCCACGGCTGCTTCTATGGGCGACACGCCGCGGCTGGAGCTCAACGCGGCGCTGCTCAAGGCCCTGGCCGATGTCGATCGACGCATCCGGCAGGCCATGCCCGACAGCGCGCCGCTCAGTGTGGCCGACGTGCTGCGCTGGCCGGGGATGACGGGCGATGGCGCCGATGCGGGCGACGCTGTGCGTGCCGCCGCGCTCGAACTAGCCCGCCAAGCGCTGGACGAATTCACCGCCACCCGAACGCGCGAAGGCGAAAAGCTGAAGGCCATGCTGCTGGAGCGCGTGGACCGCATGGAAGCGATGTTGCGGGACATCCAGCCGCGAGTGCCCGAAGCCATCGCCGCCTACCAGGAGAAGATGGCCGCCAAGCTGCGCGAGGCGCTGGGTGCAAGCGACGACGAGCGCGTGCGCCAGGAGATCGCCGTGTATGCGGTGCGTATCGACATCGCCGAAGAGCTGAACCGCCTCGGGGCGCACCTCGCGGAGGTGCGACGCGTGCTCGGCGCCGGCGGCCCCGCCGGCAAACGCCTCGACTTCCTGATGCAGGAGCTCAACCGGGAAGCCAACACCCTGGGCTCGAAATCGGTGTCCAAGGAGCTGTCGGACGCCGGACTGGAGTTCAAGCTGCTGATCGAGCAGATGCGCGAGCAGGTTCAGAACATCGAATAGCGTGGAGCGGGCTCCCGCGCGGGGCGCTTCAGACGATGGAAAACCCCGGAAGTCTTGCTGCCCGCGCGTCGAATGTAGCGGTCCCACGGCATCCCAACCGCCTGTTTCTTGCGCCGATAAGGCAATCGGCGAAATCGACGGCATTGTCCTTCCACGCAAAGAGTGCCGCCTCGATCGACGGCTCATCTTCGAATTGCACATCGGCGGCATCCAGCAACCCGGACAGAACCGCAATGATTTCGACCTTTGACATCCCGTATCGGCTGCGCAATACCCATTCGGTCTCGAGTGCAACCAACTGGCTCACAAACACGCTACGCCCTGCCGCGACTTCCCGCCTGATCAGCCTGCGCGCCCTCTCATACTGCGCTTCATCGTCACGCACCAGGAATCGAATGAGCACATTGGTATCGACGCCCAGCATTAGCGAGACAGTTGCCCGGTGGGAACGGGCTTGCGGCCTTTCTTGTGCAACATCCCCGCCAGATCAGTCACGCTCTTGCTCTTGACCCGCATGATTACGGTAGCATCGGGCATGAGCGTGAAGGTCATGCGGTCGCCGGGCCTCATTCCAAGGCTGTCCCGGATTTCCTTGGGTATGGTCGTCTGACCCTTGCTGGTCAGTGTGGCGTCCGTCGACATCGTGAAAATCCTCCGATCAAAAGTTTATGATCCTTACGCAATGAAGTATAGTAAGGACATCGAAAGAAGGCAAATCGCCGGCAGCCAATGAGCGCGGCCCCCCATACATCCCATACAACATGAACGGTAACCTTTTCATCATCGCCGCGCCCTCGGGTGCCGGCAAATCGAGCCTCGTCAATGCCGTGATGGCTGACGACGCGAACCTGTCGCTGTCGGTGTCCTACACAACGCGCGCACCACGCCCGGGCGAAGAGGACGGGCGCGAATACCATTTCGTGGATCCGGCGACCTTCCTTTCCATGCTCGAGCGCGCGGAGTTCCTGGAGAGCGCCGAAGTGCACGGCAACCACTACGGCACCTCGGAGAAGTGGATTTCGGATGCGCGCGCAACCGGGCGCGACATCGTGCTGGAGATCGACTGGCAGGGCGCACAGCAGGTCCGGCGCGTGTTCCCCGAGGCGGTGAGCCTGTTCATCCTGCCCCCCTCCATGGCGGAACTCGAGCGACGCCTGCGCACGCGCGGCAAGGATTCGGACGACGTCATCCGGCGCCGGCTGATCAATGCGCGCGAGGAAATGGCGCATGTGGCCGAGTTCGATTATGTTATAATTAACAATGAGTTCGAAACGGCCAAGCAGGATCTGGCGGCCGTCATCCGGGCTTCAAGGCTCCACACTCAGGATGTGCTTGCAGCCAACAGCAACCGGCTCGCGGGATTGTTCGGAGCACAAGCCAACAAGCTGTAGCGGGACCTCCGGTACAGTCATCAACGCATGAAACGCACGGGGCCCTGCTTCAATGCCCCAGGCGAACCAATCAGGAAGGCAACTCATGGCACGCATTACCGTCGACGATTGCATGGCCCGTATCCCCAACCGCTTCCAGCTGACGCTGGCCGCAACCTACCGCGCCCGCCAACTCGCCCAGGGCGGCACGCCCATGG
The DNA here is from genome assembly GCA_947478805.1 of Betaproteobacteria bacterium. Taxonomy (GTDB): domain Bacteria; phylum Pseudomonadota; class Gammaproteobacteria; order Burkholderiales; family SG8-39; genus CAIYPG01. The sequence continues at coordinate 11,280 of CANJXQ010000077.1, forward strand.
TCGAAGTGAACCGCGACAAGCCCTGCGTGGTGGCCCTGCGCGAAATCGGCGCCGGCCTGATCGGCATCGAGTACCTCAACCGGGTCAACGCCGGGTAGACGTCCTGGGCTCGCCTTCAGCGAGCGCACCCTTTCCAAATCCCCCCGCTCGCCTTCGGCGAGTTGGCTCGGGTCTGAATCCCCCCGCTCGCCTTCGGCGAGTCGGCCCCCTTTGACAAGGGGGTGGGGTGGATTGTCGTGGAATGGCGTGATTTTTACCCCCCTTGTCAAAGGGGGGCAGGGGGGATTTCAAAGTTCATCGCCCACGCCATATCCATCGTCGGCACAGTGTCCATCGACGACGATTTCAGCGGCGAGTCGACGCCTGAACCCGAGGCGCCCCGTTTGGGTCATACTCCCAGCAGGTGACCCGACATGCACAGATTCCGACTAGCCCGTAATGACCGCAGCCCCGCACGCTTGCGCCCTGGCGAAGCCTAGGGACGTCCCATGCCTGCCATTGCGATCGCAGAACTTCGCCCCAACCTGGGTTACCTGAAGCCGGGGGACATCGACCGCATCGAAGCGGCCTACCAGTTTAGCCACACCGCCCACCACGGGCAGTTGCGCAAAAGCGGCGCACCCTACATCTCCCACCCGCTGGCCGTCGCCCAGATCGTCGCCAGCTGGCAGCTCGACGCACAGGCCGTGATGGCAGCCCTGCTCCACGACGTGACCGAGGACACCGAGGTCACCAAGAAGGATATCTCCGAACATTTCGGCAAGCCGGTGGCGGAACTCGTGGACGGGCTGTCGAAACTCGACCGCATCGAATTCCAGTCGCAGCAGGACGCGCAGGCCGAGAACTTCCGCAAGATGCTGCTGGCCATGGCGCGCGACGTGCGCGTCATCCTCATCAAGCTCGCCGACCGGCTGCACAACATGCGCACGCTCGATGCCGTGAGCCCGGCGCAGCGCCGGCGCGTGGCGCGCGAGACCATGGAGATCTACGCGCCCATCGCCAATCGCCTCGGCCTCGATAGCCTCTACCGCGAATTGCAGGAACTGTCGTTCGCGAACCTGTATTCGCTCAGGTATCGCACCATCGCCAAGGCGGTGAAGGCGGCGCGCGGCAACCGGCGCGAAGTGGTGACCAAGGTGCTCGACGCCATGAAGCAGCGGCTCGAGGAAACCGGCATCGAGGCCACCGTCACCGGGCGCGAGAAGCACATCTACTCCATCTACAAGAAGATGCTGGAAAAGCACCTGTCGTTCTCGCAAGTGCTCGACATCTACGGCTTTCGCGTCATCGTCAAGGATTTCCAGTCCTGCTACCACGCCCTCGGCGTGCTGCACGGGCTGTACAAGCCGGTGCCGGGGAAATTCAAGGACTACGTCGCCATCCCCAAGGTGAACGGCTACCAGTCGCTGCACACCACGCTGATCGGCCCCTTCGGCATGCCGGTGGAAGTGCAGGTGCGCACGCAGCTGATGCACCGCATCGCCGAAACAGGCGTCGCATCGCACTGGCTGTACAAGGGCACCGAGGCCGAACTGAACGAAGTGCAGAAGCGCACCCACCAGTGGCTGCAGTCGCTGCTCGACATCCAGAACCACTCGGGCGATGCCGCCGAATTCCTCGAGCACATCAAGGTGGACCTATTCCCAGACGAGGTCTACGTGTTCTCGCCCAAGGGGCGGATCCTTGCGCTGCCGCGCGGCGCCACCACCGTCGACTTCGCCTACGCCGTGCACACCGACATCGGCAACCGCTGCATGGCGGCGCGCATCAACTTCGACCTGGTGCCGCTGCGAACCGAACTGAAGAATGGCGACCGCGTGGAAATCATCACGGCGCCCCATGCGCACCCGAACCCGGCCTGGCTCGCCTACGTGCGCACCGGCAAGGCGCGCTCGCAGATCCGCCACTTCCTGAAAACCATGCAGGCCACCGAGTCGCGTGAACTGGGGGAACGATTGCTCGGGCAGGCATTGCGCGCCCTCGGCGCGCGCCTGGCCGATGTCCCGGCCGAGCGCTGGGAAAAACTCGTGCGCGACACCAGCGCCCACTCCAAGCAGGAAGTGCTCTCCGACATCGGCCTGGGCAAGCGGCTCGCCGCCATCGTGGCGAGAAAACTCCTGAATGTGACCGAGCATCACTATCCGACCGATCCCGCTGGAGGAAAGGGCACCGGCGCCATCGTCATCCGCGGCACCGAAGGCATGGCGGTGCAGTTCGCCAAGTGCTGCAACCCGATTCCGGGCGACCCCATCCTCGGCCTGATCAAGAAAGGCCAAGGCCTGCTGGTGCACACCCACGACTGCCCCTCCATCGGCAAGTCGCGCCTCGACCCGGACAAATGGATCGAAGTCGACTGGGACCCCGAGACCAACCGCATGTTCGACGTGGTGCTGAAGGTGGTGGTGCTCGACCAGCGCGGCGTGCTCGCCAAGGTGGCGGCGGCAATCGCGGATGCGGGCTGCAACATCGCCAATGTGTCGGTGGACGAGGATCGCGGCATGTATGCCACCAACTACTTCACCGTGCAGGTGGCCAACCGGCAGCACCTGGCCAAGGTGCTGCGGTCGCTGCGGCGCACGCAGGAGGTGGTGCGGATTTCTCGGGTGAAGGATTAGCCGCTGCACGATGAACAAGCGCAGCACACTTCACTTCGCGCTGGGCGCGCTTGCGCTGGTGTTCCTGTCATCGAGCCACGCCGGGCATGCAGAGCCTTCCGTGGTGACTCCGGGCTCCTATCCAGAGGGATTATTGTGGCATGGCGGCCGCATGCTGCTTGCCGAGATGGGCGCCGACCGCGTCAGCATCATCGACGACACAAAGGGCAAGCGCGAATTCTGGCGCGATGCCGGCTGCGGGCCGACCTCGATCGCGCCGTTCGGTCCAATCGGTTTCCTGGTGAACTGTCACCTGGGCAAGCACGTGGTGGAAGTCTCCGCTACAGGCGTCACCGGACGGCGCTTCCGAACGACACCCGGCGGCGAACCCCTGCAGGATCCGAATGCTTCGGCGAGCGACGGACAAGGCGGCGTGTTCTTTTCCGACTCCGGCGACTTCAGCACCACCGCCCCCGCGACGGGGCGCATCTACCACCTGTCTGCGCGCGGCGCCATGACCGAGGTGGCGCGGGATATCCGCTACGCCAACGGCGTGGCCTTCGACACCGCCAGTAAGACGCTCTATGTATCAGAACATCTCGCCCGCCGCATTCTGGCGCTGCGCCTCGACGCATCGCGACGCGTCACTGCCTCGAGCGTGTTTGCAGATTTTTCAGCGTATCCCGCCACGCGAACGTTCTCGTACCCGCTGGCCGGCCCGGACGGCATCGCCCTGCGGCCCGGCTTCCTTGCTGTGGCCGAATACGGCGAAGGGCGGGTGCACCTGTTTGATCGCTCGGGCGGACATCTCCACACGCTCAACGTCGCGATGCCGTTTGTCGACACCGTGGCGTGGGATGGCGCGGGGAACCTGTACGCAGGCGGCGCCTTTTCCAACAGCACGCCGCCGTACGAAGGACAGGTGGTGCGCTTTACAGCGACGCAATGGCCATCGGCATCCCTGACGACGGATGCCCCAAAGGAAACCGCCGCAGGCACGCTGGAACTCGACACGCAATCGGCTTACTCCCACATTCGCATCCGAAAGAAGGGGACCCTGCGCTCGATGATGTTCGTCCGCGACAACGGCAACGAGGTATTCGAAAGCCAGGTCGATTTGGCCCGACCCCACGTCCTGCAGTTCGAATATCCCCGATTCCTCGCCGCGAACTTCCTGCTGCAACCCAACCCGAAATCGGTACTGATGGTGGGGCTGGGCGGCGGCATGATGGTCCACTTCCTGCGGCATATCGATCCCGGGCTGCGGATCGACGTGGTGGAGATCGACCCAATTGTGGTGCGGCTGGCCGACGAGTATTTCGACGTCCGTCCCGGTGCCGGCCTCAACATCATCACGGCCGACGGCCTGAAGTTCCTCGCCGACACCCGCAAAAAGTACGACGTCATCTATATCGACGCATTCCTCAAGCCCTCAGCCGCGACCGACGCCACGGGCGCGCCCCTGGCCCAGCGCCACCGGCAGTTCTACAAGTCATTGCAGACGAAACTGAACCCACGCGGGCTGGTGGCATTCAACGTGAACCGGCATGCCCGCGACACGGAAGACATTCGCAACATCCGCGATGCCTTCGCGCAAACATATGTGTTTCCAATACCGCATGTATACGTGGTGATCGGATCAACCGACACCACGCGTGTTGCCTACGCCGATTTGGAGGAGCGGGGACGCGAACTCGACCGGCGATTCAACGCACCGGGGATCAGCTTCCGCGAGGTGTCGCAGTTTCTGCAGCGCTAGCGTCATTGCGCCGATCAGTTTACGTAGGGTGCAATAAGCGAAGCGCATTGCACCATATGTAGCCCATCGATAGCGTAGCGCAATGGCTGCAGGGCATTTCGCCGCATGCACAATCAGTCGTCATAAGGCAACGCATTGGGAAATCCATCACCACCCCAATCCTCGACAAGGATTCCCTGCTCCACCAGGCCCTGGAACGTCGAGTAGGGCCAATCCACCACCCGGGTCACCAGGCCATGCTTCAACGGATTGATGTGAACGTAGTCCATGTGCGCCTGATAGTCCGCTTCGTCGCGGATCAGGTGCTCCCAATACCGCCGTTGCCAGATGCCGCGCTCGCCGCGCCGCGCCCGAACGCTGGATCGCCGCTCGGTTTTCGGCATGCGCCTGGAGAATCCCGCTTTGATGGGGCGCCAGCGGGTTGCGAAATCGCTGTCGCCCGGCGGCAATTCAATAACGCAATGTAAATGATCGGGTAGCACGACCCAGCCGCGAATGATGAATGGATGGCGTGCCCGGACGAATTGCACCACACCACGCAACGCGTCAATGTGCCGCGTCAGCAGATCATTGCCTGGACGGCGCAGGCAATTGACAGTGAAGAAGTAGGTGCCGCCTGGATGCCAGACGCGCCGATAGTTGGACATGGAGGAAGTATCGCTGCGCTCGGCGTCTGGCGCAATATCGGCGAAAAATCGTGATGGCGTCGGCAATTGGCGCAATACGCTTCGCTTATTGCGCCCTACGAACTAGCTGCAATTCACTTGAAGCCACGATTGTCGCACGGCCGAATGCGTCCAAATTCAGCTTGGCGCGGCACACGCGAACATCAACCCACACCACCGGATCCCTGAAGCCTGGCTTCAATCCAGCAGAGCGCGCGGCTAAGCGGCGTGCGCACCACCACCCAGCCCATGGCCACGCCGATGGCATTGGCAACCATGTCATTGACATCGAAGCTGCGATAACCCGTCATGCCCTGCAGGTATTCGACGGTGATGCCCATCGCCACGAAGCCGACCGCCACGATCGCCTCTCGCCTCAACCCCCGATACATCATCCCGAACCAGAACATGAGCGAGCCGTAGGCGACGAAGTGGGACACCTTGTCCTTGCCCTCGGACAAATCGACCGACAGCGGCACCAGCGACAGCACGAGGACCGCGATCACCATCGCCCATCCAACCGCCAGCCACAGACTGCGGTATCGATAGTCCACCGATGAGCTTACCGGTACGGCGCCCCTACCGAAGCAACCCGCAAACGGCCACACATACATGCGCCACAACGTATTCCACTGCCCGTCCGTGCCGTCGCCCAGCCCCATCCTGAACGTTTCGGGTGTGTTCTGCGGAATGCGCAGCGTCCCATAGAGCCGGTCCCAGATCGCCAGCTCGAAGCCGCGGTTGCAGCCGTGATGGCTCTGCTCGGCGCTGTGGTGCAGCTGGTGATGCGCGGGACTGATCAGCCAACGGTTGAGCGTCGCGCCGTACGACACCCACACCTGCCAGTGACGCAGGTTGCCCGCGAGGCTGAAGATCCAGATCAGTACATGCAGACCCAGAAATGTATGGAAGCCGATGCCGGGGCTCACGAAACGCTGGAACGCCCAAGCCACCACGCCCGTGGTCAGCGCGGGCACCCACACCATCACCGCGAGGTCCACCGGATGCGTCCTGAAACTCGTGAACGGCGTGAGCACTTCGGCCGAGTGGTGCACCTTGTGGAATTCCCACAACAGCGGCACGTCGTGCAACAGGCTGTGCGCGACGAAGCGACCGAAATCGTAGGCCACGAAGAACAGCAGGGTATAGGCCATCACCGCGACGGCGCCGGGCGCGGCCTCGCCTGTGGCCGCACCCAGCCACGGCCGCAGCCACTCGTTGAGCACACCTGTCACCGCGCGGTCGCCAAACAGCAGCGGCCCCAGCAGCAGCGGGAACAGGATCCCGTTGACAATGTAGAAGCGGTAGTCCGCCCGCGACGAGGGATGCCACCACAGCGCGCTGCCAAGATAGCGCTGGCGAAAGGCCGACCAGCGCCCCGCCGCAAGTTCGCGCCCGCCCGCCCAGCCGAAGCGCCAGGCGAGCAGCGCGATCACCAGCGTCGAGACCAGGAACGGCCAATAGAGGAACGAGTCGCGCTGCAGGGGCGCGAGCAGCGTCCTTGCGGCATTGAACACCACCTTGTAGGTAAGGTCGTACCACAGCGCGGGAGAGCTCAGGTCAGGCATGAGGTAGAGTGACGCGGGTCATGGCAACTCGAAGGAATGCGCGTGAAAGGAACCGTCCACAATCAGACAACTGGCGCCGCGCCGTGTAGCGCGCTGCGCCGCATTTTCTGCCGCACGTTCTTCCCGATGGTAGCGGTTTTTCTGCTGCTCATGGCGGCTGGCACGGCCCGTGCGCAAAGCGTGTTCATCGAGGAGCTGACCTGGCCTGAATTGCGCTCGCGCGTGGCGGCAGGTAACACCATCGCCCTCGTGCCCACCGGCGGCACCGAGCAGGGCGGGCCGCACCTCGCGCTGGGCAAACACAGCCTCGTCGTGCGCGAAGCGGCGCGGCGCATTGCCATGCAACTGGGCAACGCGCTGGTGGCACCGGTCATCCCGGTGGTGCCTGAAGGCCCACTGGATCGCCCCGCCGGCAACCTGGCGTTCCCGGGCACGCTGGGACTGAGCGACGACACCTATGCGGCAGTGCTGCGCGACATCGCAACCAGCCTTTCCCTGAGCGGCTTCAAGCTGATCTGCTTCATCGGCGACCACGGCCAGAGCCAGGCGGTGCAGGCGCGGGTCGCAGGCGAACTGAACGCAGGCGCACTGCCCGCCGGCGTTCGCATCATCCATGTCGCGTCGTACTATGCGCCTGCTGACGAAGACCGCGAACTGGCGCGCGCCGGGGTACCCGCAGTGGCGCTAGGCGACCACGCGGGCGTGGGCGACACCGCCATCACGCTCGCCGTCCGACCCGGCGCCGTTCGCATGCAAAGGCGCTCAGCCTCCGCATGGCGCGAAACCGGATCGTCTGGCGCATCCGGACGTCCCGAGCTCGCAACCCAGTCGATGGGAGAGAAGCTGCTGCGACAGCGCGTCGCACGCGCCGTCACGGAGATACGCGGACAGTCCCGTTAGCCGGTGATGGTGGCCAGGTGGAAAGGCCGATCACGGTGGGGGAGGGTAATTGGACAGAGGATCTTGCTCCGACGTGCAACCCTGCAATTCCTTGCGAATGCCTCCCAGGTGCTGCTGAATCGCTGCGGATTGCTCGTGCGACAAGCCGCGCGTGCGCGCCAGCAGCGCATCGACTGCATCCGCATCGCGCATGACGTTCGCAACGGAACCGTTAATCTGCGATCCATCCCAGCGATCGTAGTAGCGCGTAACCGGTCCCGGCGGTTTCGAGTCCAGACGTTCGAGCACTTCGTGAAGACGCCTGCCGTACAGGCTCACCCAATACTGGCCCCATACTTGGATGTTGAGGTTGCCCAGCGCATGGTCCAGCTCAGCGAGTGATTTGACGCCATCCTCCCCCCGCTCCCCCAGATTGTCCCGCCGACTCACCGCATCTAGCAATTGTCCGTGGACCGCATCGCTGAGTTGGCGCCCGGCAAGGAACAGGCCGAGCATGGACGGCGCGGTGGCGCTGCATTCCGCACCTGCGGCAGGCACCGATACGATGAAAGTCATGATGGCGGCGGCGGCAGATAGCGCGCGCCTGATGCGTGTTCGATACGGCTCAATCACAGCCGCGCCGTAAAGGGGCAAAGACAGGGTTGCACCTTCGTCCGAGGATATTGGCGGCAGGCGCAAGTTGCCTTGCGCAGCGTGTCGCGCTCCATCATGGAATGTTGCGGTCAGCTCCGTTAGCCACGCCTGGCACCAACGGAGCCGGCCGAAACGGCTAACGAGTACCCGTAGTACCCGTGGTACCCGTGGTGGACTGCGTGGTTTCGGCCGGTGATAGCGCGCCCGCGATGGCTGCGGCCGCCGCCGCGCCGATAGCAAGCGTGCCTGTCGTCAGGCCGCCTGCGGCCGCCCCACCCGCAACACCGGCACCA
>CANJXQ010000078.1 GCA_947478805.1 Betaproteobacteria bacterium
GCGCGACGCAGATGATGCCGGATATGCTTTCCGGGACGGTCAGCATGACCCTCTTCGGCCTGATCACCGTCAAGCAGCATATCGATGCCGGCAAGCTGATCGCCATCGCCACCTCGGGGCCGTCGCGCTCCCCATTGCTTCCCAACGTGCCCACGCTCAAGGAACTGGGATACGACGTCTCCGCGCAGAGCTGGACTGCCATTGTCGGCCCGCCCGGCTTGCCAGCGGAAACCGTCAACCGCCTGAATGCGGCCTTGAACGCAGCCCAGAAGACACCGGAGATCGCGAAGATGCTGGCGAGCGACGACAGCTATGTGTCGCTCGCAACGCCGCAGGCCATCACGGCCCAGATCAGGTCCGAGTACGACAAGATGGGACCGCTGGTGAGGCGGTTGAACCTGAAGTTCGACTAGCGCTGGTCGCCCGAGCGGGCCTAGTGCCCGCCGCCCGGCCGCGTGTAGATCAGCCGGATGGCTTCCCGCTTCAGGAAATATGCCTGGTTGATGCGCCCGCCGCGCGAGGCGATGAGCGAAGACATTTCGCGGTCGTCGTTGTCCCGGGCCAGCAGCAGCGGCGTGACACCGCCCATTTCCTCGGCGTTGACGTCGGCGCCGCGATCAAGCAGTTCGCGCGCAAGCGCCATCTGCCGTCCCTGAACCGCGCGGTGCAGCGGAGTCGCTCCATCCTTGTCGGCGACTTTTACCTCTGCCCCGGCGTCGAGCAGCAGCCGCGCGAGCTCCGGGTGCTGACTCGCCGCCATGTGCAGCGCCGTAGCGCCATCGCGGTTGCGCGCACGCACGTCGGCTTTCTTTGCGATCAGCGCCTTCATGATGCGCACGCCCGCTGTGATGGGAAGAGTGTCCCTGCCCTGGTGATTGCTCATGGCGATCAGTGCGGTGTTCAATTCGCGCTGTGGCGCGAGATCGGTGAGATTGGGGTCGGCGCCCGCGGCGAGCAGCATTTCAATCGGTGTCGCGTGCAGCGTTCGCGCTGCAAACACCAGCGGGCGTTCGCCCAGCCCAGTTGGCCGGTTGACATCGATACCGCGTTCGATGAAGCGGCGCACCATGGTGGGCTTGATGGAGTTCTGGATCCAGTGGATCAGGTTCTCCGGCGTGAGGTCGCGCGCCTTGGCTTCAACCTGGGTGCGATATTCCAGCATGTCGTTGACCGCTTTCTGCTCGGCGGGGGAAAAGAGTGACATGGCTTTCGGGCCGAACAGGCTGCGATCGAGGACGGCCCCCGGCAGGCCGAACTTCAGGTTGTTGAGCAGCGACTTCACCTGCTTGCTGCGGGCGTCCATCAGGGGATGGGGGATGCGCAGATCCTGGGTCGAGCAGAGCAGGCCGTCCTTCGGAATGTCCTCGTTCCTGATCGAGAAGATCAGCCCGAACTTCACGGTCTTGTCCTCCGGCGCGGCCGCAACCTCGATGAGTTTTCGCGCGATGGCGTCCAGCACTACATCGGACTCCAGTCGCACCATGGCATCGGCCAGGCTCAACACCGTGCTGAACGTGTCCAGGCGCGTGCGTCGGAGAAGGTCCACCAGCGCATCTGCGCCGGCGAAGTAATCGGACTCGGCGAACCGCTGGGCGATGTGCCGGCCGAATGCCGGGTGAAGCGTGGGCAGCTGCCGCGCAAGCCTCGGCTCCACGTCGGGCACCTGTGCGTCGGCGGCAACGCCCAACAGGATGTGGCAGTCGATCTTTCCCTCGGGCAGGGCACGCATCATGGCATCGAATATCTCGGGTGAGCGCGACTTCTTGAGCAGCACCAGCAGTCGTGGCGCGATGACGGGGTCTTTCAGGTGCTGCAGGGCGAGCGCTTCGAGCGCGGGTGTGGCCTGCCCAGAATAAGATCCGGCGAAACTGTTGAGGAGCTGGGTCTGCCGCAACTCCACAAGCAAGGGCACGGCGTCGGCATTGCCTTCCATGCCCAGCCGGTGCGCGAGCTGCAGGGCAGCCTGCAGGCGAGCCAGCCCGTCGGGCACCTTGTCTGACTGTCCGAACGGCGGTGCGGCGCGCAAGGTCTGCACCTCCGGGTTCGTCAGCGGGCGCGCAAAGGCGCCGCCGAGCAAGGCATGTGCGGATGCAAGGAGGATGAGGCCCCCGGTGATGAAGCGGCGCTTGGATCGGTACAGGGGCGGCAATCGTGGGTTCATTGCGATACAAATGGCACTGGCCCACCGCGGGGCCGACGCAGTGTTTTTACCACCGTGGTTTGCCGACCGCACGCTCGGCGGGGGTGCGCCAAGGAACTATTCCCTCACGCAGCGTCGTGCCCGCCGCGTTCGGTCATGGCCGTCGGGCGTCCGGGCTGCCAGTCGGAGAGCTTGCCGAGCCTTGCAGGACTGAAAGTGTGCCTGGCTCGAAGAACGTCCTCGTCTCGAATACGCTTGCCGGCAGGCTGCGGATTCCGGCGTGCAGGTGCCGCTTGAGCACGAAGTCGTACAGCATCGGGTTGTACTGGCGAATGGCGGCGAGCGGCTCGACCGCCGCAGCGGGCAGCAGGCCGTCGGCGGCAAGCGCACGGGTCGAGTACAAGGGCATGATGCCCGGCAACGGGTAGTCCGAGCCGTTGAGGAGCCGGCCCTTCCAGTCGTTGTCGGCACGCTCCAGCACGCGGCGCAGCGGCGCGCCGGCGCGGGCAGACTGGGTCAGGGCCGAGAGGTCGCCGAACAGCAGGCCGGCGTAGCGGGGCTGTCCCATCAAGCGCTCGAAGAGGGCGAAATTGTCCACCCAGGGGCCATCGGGCCCGGCGTCGAGGTCGCGTCCCCGGCCCATGGAGGCGCAGTGCGCAACGACCACGCGCACGTCATGATCGAGTGCCCGGCGCAGCCTGAGCGGGTTGCCGAGTGCGTCGTCGCCGGGCGCGGCGCGCTCGGTGCCGGCGTGGGTGATCAGGGGCAGGTCGAGGCGCACCAGCGTTTCGTAGAAGCGGTCGCAGCGCGGCGACGCCGGGTCGATGCCCTGTGCCGAGGGAATCCACTTCACCGCGCGGGCGCCCAGCGCGTGCAAGCGCGCCAGTTCCGCGAGGGCATCGTTCCTGTACGGATGCACCGAGGCTGCCCACTCGAAGCGCGCCGGGGCCGATTTTGCGACGGCGGCGCAGTAATGGTTGCCGACCCACGCATGGGTGCGATCCGCGCGCGCCAGTCCTGCGTCGTCGTGCCAGCGGTCGAGGGCGAGGAGCAACAGCTTGTAGCCCGGCGGCATGACATCGACGTGGGCGCGCAGGCGTGCCGCATACGCGGCGTCGATGCCCGGCGCGTTGACGCAGGCGGCGTTGAGGAAGAAGGCGCGCTGCGCGGCGGCGATCGGCCAGCGCAGCGTGCCGTCGCCGTCGTTGAATCCTGCGCCATCGCCGGCAAGCGTCGCGCCGGCGTCGCCCACGCCGAGCAGATGCGCATGCGCATCCCAAACCCTGGTTGCGTCAAGGCCGGCCCAGGCATCGCGGACCAGCGGGTGTTGGGCGAGCTCGGGCGGCAGCGGCGCGCGGCAGGGATTGAAGAAGCCTTCGTCCGGCCAGCCACGCCACACGCCCAGCGCGGCTGCGCCGGCGACACCGGCAAGTGCCGTGGCGAGGAAGCGACGTCGCTTGGAATCCATGGCGCCAATCATCGCAGAAAAGTGAGCCTGTCCCCTTGCCCTTCCCCTTGTTGTGCGTCTTGCCGGGCCGCTGCCTTGCTTGCCGCGGCGGCAGTGGCAAACAAAGGGCTCAAGTTGGCATCGCTTGTTGTCGATAGGGCATCGCAGGGGGGAGTTTTCCGCTCCGTTCCCTGCTTCGCGACCCGCCGTTCTTCAATCGAGGGCAGAACATGTTCAAGCTGCTGCGCTGTTTTTTCCTGACCGGCATGCGTCGCATTGCCTAGCTGACCTGCGCGCCCGATGAGCGAATCTCCCATGGCCCCTCGCCTGCTGATCGTCGACGACGACCCGTTCCTGCGCGGCTTCATGGCGCTGTCGCTGGGCGCGGCGGGCTTCGAGGTCAGCGAGGCGGCGGACGGGCCCGGCGCGCTGGCGCAAATCCACGCGCGACCGCCGGACCTGGTGTTGCTCGACGTGATGATGCCGGGCATGGACGGCTATGCCGTGTGCCGCGCGCTGCGCGGGCATCCGGCGCATGAGCGTATCCCGGTCATCATGCTCACCGGCCTGGACGACTCGGCGTCCATCGAACGTGCCTATGAGTCCGGGGCCACGGATTTCATCGCCAAGCCGATCAATGAAACGCTGCTGGCGCACCGCGTGCGCTACGCGCTGCGGGCGAGCCACATGCTCGAACAAGTCGATCACCACAGGACGAGTCTCGTGAATGCACAGCGCATCGCCCGACTTGGCAGCTGGGTATGGCAGCCTCTGGCCGGGCGTTTCGAATGCTCGGCGCAATATCGGGAGCTGATCGGCATGCCCGCAATGGGGCCGGACTACGCGTGGCATGATGTCCTGCACCGCGTGCATCCCGAGGATGCAGCGTGTGTTGCCCAGGCCATGGACGCTGCCATGGGTGCGGGCGACGCCTATGCGATCACGTATCGCATTCGTCCTGGCGAGGGCTGCGAGCGCACCGTATACGAGCAGGCTGAAGCTTTCAGGGATGACCGCGGCGGCGTGGTTCGCGTGGAAGGCGCGACGCAGGACATCACCGAGCGCGTGGCGGCCGAAGCGCGCATCCGCCAACTGGCCGACTATGACGACCTGACCGGGTTGGCGAATCGCAAGCTCTTCAGCGAGGTGATGCAGCACGGCCTGAGCCTGAGCAGGCGCCAGTCGGGCCGCGCTGCGGTGCTGGACATCAATATCGACCGTTTCAAGCGCATCAACGAAACGCTTGGGCACGCAGTCGGGGACCGGATCCTGCAGGAAATCAGTCGCCGTATCGTGGAGTGCATCCGCGACAGCGACGTCGCGAGCGCCATTCCGGGCGGGCAGAACACGGGTGCGCAGGGTGATGCGTCATGCGGTACCGCGGCGCGCATGAGTGGCGACGGTTTCGCGGTGTTTCTTGCGGATGTCCGGCGCGCCGAAGATGCGGCGCTCATCGCGCGCCGCTTGTGCGCCGCGATCGAGCAACCCATGACACACGACGGCCACGCACTGACCCTGAGCGCGAGCATCGGCATTGCGGTCTATCCGGAGAACGGTGAAGAGACCGGCACGTTGCTCAAGAACGCGGAGTCGGCCATGCATGGCGCCAAGGAGCGTGGCGCCGGAACCTACTGCTTCTTCACGTCCGCGATGAACGCCCAGTCGTTGACCAAGCTGGCCATCGAAAATGAATTGCGCGGCGCCATCGAGCGCAACGAACTGCTGCTGCATTACCAGGCGCGCGTGGACGTGCAAACCGGGCGCCTGGCCGGTGCGGAGGCGCTGCTGCGATGGCAACACCCGCAACGCGGTTTCGTGTCGCCCGGCGAGTTCATCCCGATTGCCGAAGAAAGCGGGCTGATCGTGCCGATGACACAGTGGGTGGTGCGAGCCGCCTGTCGACAGCTGCAAGCATGGCAGCGCGAAGGCCTGCCGGTGGTGCCGGTGTCGATCAATTTTTCCGCGCACAGCTTTCGCGAGGATGGCCTCGATGCGCTGATCGCAGCGTCGCTGCGCGAATTCGGAATCGCGGCATCCCTGCTGGAGGGCGAGATCACCGAGAGCATGCTGATGCAGGACGTCGAGCACGCGGTGGGCCGGCTGCATGCCTTGCGCGCGCTCGGGATCGAGCTTGCGATGGATGACTTCGGCACCGGGTATTCGTCCCTTGCCTACCTCAAGCGATTTCCGCTCAATGTGCTCAAGATCGATCGTGCGTTCATCAAGGACCTGCTCACCGAGCCGCACGACGCGGCCATCGCCTCCACCATCATCACCTTGGGCAAGACCATGGGCCTTTCGGTGGTCGCCGAGGGCATGGAGTGCGTCGAGCAGGCGAATTTCCTGCTCTCGCGCGGCTGCAGGCTCATGCAGGGTTACCTGTTTGCCAAGCCCGTGCCGGCGGAAAGCTTTGCCCGCTTTCTTGGCGAGGGCCTACCCATGCCGGCGGGTCTGCGCGTGGACCGCGCCCTGATCAGGAGCGTGTTCACGGCGAATGGGCATGACGATCGTTCGCAGACTGCTCAAGGCGCCAATGATCATCCTGGCCCGCCCGTGCTGTGTGCCAAGGCACTGGCGGCGAGCGCGCTCGTTTCATGAGCCGGGCTTCGCATCGGCGGCGAGACAGGTTGGGTAGCCGCCGGCAAGCCGGTGCAGGGCGCACCGGAAACGATTCGCATTATTCGATGTAGTCTTGCCGATAAATCGATTTTTCACGAAGTCTCCCTCCCCTTAGACTTGCCTGCATTCAAGGTGGCATCGGGCGGCGAACGACCCCCGGTGCCGAGAGCATCGTTCGGGCGCCATGACTGCGGCCGTTCGCAACCGCATGGGCAGGCAAGGGCATGGACATATTCTCAGTGGAGTTTCTCACCGCGTTACTCGCGATCGTGATGATCGACATCGTGCTCGCGGGCGACAACGCCATCGTCATTGCGCTGGCGGCACGCAGCCTGCCGCGACACCTGCAGCGCCCGGCCATCGTCTGGGGGACGGTCGGTGCCATCGCCGTGAGGAGCGCCATGACGCTGGTCGTCGTGTGGCTGCTGAAGATTCCCGGCCTCATGCTGGTGGGTGGTGCGGCCCTGGTGTGGATCGCCTGCCGTTTGCTGAAGCCTGAAAATGACGAGGGCGAGGGTAGCGACATCAAGCCGGTTACCGGCTTCTGGGCCGCCATGCAGACCATCATCGTCGCGGACATGATCATGGGCCTCGACAACGTGCTTGCCGTCGCGGGCGCGGCGCAGGGTAGCTACGTGCTGGTGGTCCTCGGCCTTCTCATCAGTGTGCCGCTGGTGGTATGGGGCAGCACGCTGCTCTTGCACTGGGTCGAGCGCTTCCCGGTCATCATCTACGTCGGTGCCGGCGTGCTGGCCTGGACCGCCGCCAAGATGATTACCAGCGAGCCCTTCCTCAAGGAGTTCTTCAACGCCAATCCTGCTGCCTCAGCGCTGCTTTACATCGCCTTCATCGGTGGCGTGCTGTGGAGGGGGTTCGCGATGAATCACCGCAAGCTTGCGTCGAAAATCGCGACGCAACTGGCGGAGCTGGCCCGGCAGTTCGAAGAAAGACGAAAGCAGTTCATTGCAACCGAAGGAGAATCCCTCATGCAAAAAATCCTCGTTCCAGTCGATGGTTCGCGCAATACCGAATATGCCCTGGAGCGTGTGGCCAGGGAGTATCTGAGCAATCCCTCGATGGAAATCCACCTGTTGAACGTGCAGCCGCCGCTGTCGCGGCACATCGCGCGGTTCGTGGCCCGCAAGAACCGGGCGTCCCATCACCGGGACGAAGCCGAGAAGGTGCTTGGACCGGTGCGCAAGCTGATGCAAAGGCTCGGCCTGCCGTTCAAGGAGCATGTGCTGGTAGGCGAGCGGGCCGATAGCATCGTGGACGAGGCGGAGCGCCTGGGCGTCGACCGCGTGGTGATGAGCACCGCGCGCAAGAATTCCCTCACGCGCATGCTGGAGGACTCGACGACAAACAAGGTGCTCGAGCGCACCACGGTGCCGGTGGAGGTCGTGGCCGGGGACACGGTGTCGCGGGTCGAGCGATGGGGCCTGCCGGCCGGGGTGGGCGCCGTGATCGCCCTGCTGGTCGCCGCTGCAGTGGATTGACGTCGACGCGCAGTGGATTGATGTAGATGCATTGACCGCATGACCGCGCCGGCGGTCCCGGTGTCGACGCCCCGCCAAGGCATGGTTATTGGGGCGAGCCACGCCTGATATGATCGCGCCAGCGCGTGAGACTTCAAGGGTCCCTTGCATGGCACGGGACGGGCACGCGTGTTCTCGCAACCCGGGTCACCATGCGCCTTCGCATTCACCGCACTGACGGCAAGACAGGGACGTACGTCCAGGACATCTCCCGTCGCGCGCAGGTGCTCGCGCGACGACTCGACCCGGCCACGATCTTCTCCTCCGGCCCCATCGTCATCGGCGTCCTCAATCCGTTCACGGTGCTGAATCCGGACGACGTGTGCTGGGTGGAGGCGATCGGTGAAGGCGAGATGCCCGAGGGGTATCGGCCGCCGGGTGTCGAGCGCATGCGCCGGCTGTCCGGGCGCGAGGAATATGAAGCGTTGCTGGCGCGCCAGTGGCCGCGCTGGCGCACCAATCCCAAGGCGAGCTCGGGCGATCTGCTTGAAGCGCTGGTCGAGCTGTCGCTTCGCAGTGGCCAGTCGGTGTACCTGCACCTGACAGGCGTCGTGGCCGACCACCCGCTCGACCAGGCCCTGTTCGGCGTGCCGGCGCTGACGGCAAGCATCGATCCCGACGGCATGCTCTATATCAACCCGAAATGCATAGTGCGTGCGCGGATCTACCACAGCCGAAGCGAGGTGGTGTATCCGCGCGGGATCTGGTTCGCCGAAGCCGACGAAATCTGATGGCGGCGCCGCGGCCGCTCAGGGAACATTGAAACGATGCCGATCAAGAGCCTGCTGCGCACACTGAGGCTGGTTTCGGGCCTCATCCTCATGCTGTTCGTCGTGGGCCATCTGGCCAACCTGGCGATCGGGCTGAAATCGCTGGAAGCCATGCAGGCCTGGCTGGCCCACCTGATGGCGCCCTGGCAGACCCCGGTTGGAAAGTTCCTGCTGGTGGGTTCGATGCTGCTGCATGTGGCGCTGGGCCTGTATTCCATCGCGGCGCGCCATTCGCTGGCGATGAGTCGTACCGATGTCGTGCAACTGGTGCTGGGCCTTTGTACGCCGCCACTGTTGTTGGCGCATGTGATTGTGATGAGCATGGGGAGCAAGCTCGCGACCGCGTTTGAGCCCAGTTACGGGCAGATCCTCTCGGTGTACTGGAGCTTCGCGCCGATGCTGGCCTTCCAGCAGCTGTTCGCGGTCATCTTCGTCTGGGTGCATGGCGCCATCGGGCTGTATTCCTGGCTGGTGTTGAAGCCCGTGTGGCGGCGCATCGGCGGTGCGGTGGTGCCGCTGCTCTTCGGCGTGCCCATTCTTGCGCTGCTCGGGTTCGCGGAAGCGGGCAAGGAGGTGCTGGACAAGCTCGCCAACGATGCGGCGTGGCGCACCGACATCACGGCCATGGTCGAGCTCTTGAATCCGGTGCGAGCCGAACTGGATGCCATCCAGGCGCGCATCCTCACGGTGTACGGCGGCCTGTTGCTGCTGGCCGTGGCGATTTTCGCCGGGCGACGTCTCTACAATCGGCTGACGCCAGTGCGCGTGGCCTACGATGAAGGCCTGAGCGCTACCGGGGTGAGGGGACAGTCGATCCTGGATGTCAGTCGCCTGAACGGCATTCCGCATGCCGATGTGTGCTCTGCGCGGGGGCGCTGCGGCACCTGCCGCGTGCATGTGGTCGCCGGCATGGACCACCTCTCGCCACTGAACGATATCGAGCGCGCCACGCTTGCGCGGGTGGGCGCCGACGCCGGCGACCGGCTCGCCTGCCAGGCGCGCGTGCTTGCCTCAGGCGTGTCCGTGGTCCGCGTGTTGCCGGCGTTCGTCGAGACATCGGCGGCACATGATTCTGGTGCCTGGATGGCTGACTCGGCCGGAGATGCTGCTTCGGGGCCCGCGGCGTGAAGCGCGTGTTATGCGAGCTGGGCGAACTGCGCGGGCTGTGGCGCGCGGCGTTGGCTTTGGTGGCGTTGTGCGCGCCATTCCCAGCGCATGCCCTGTCGGCGGAGTCGGGCATGCAGGGCATGGCGATGACGGCACTTGAAAGCGCCAAGTCAGGATTAGCGGAGCGGATACAAGACCTGAGGATGGCTTCATCCGAAGTTGGCAGGATATCGGAAGCATTGGCTGCCGCGGTTCTCGGCGGCGAAGGCGTGCGTGCATTGACTTACCTTCTGATCCTGATCCTGGTGGGTTGTGGCGCGGAGTGGCTGTACTGGACCTATGCCTCGGCTCCGCTGCGCGTGATCAAGGCCACCCGGGCGGTGTCGCGAAGGCATGCCGCCCGACTGGCACTGCGCCGCATGGTGCTGCTCGGTGCCGGCTTGTTGCTCTTCGCGGTGGCCACCATCGCCACGTCAGCGGCGTTCACCTGGCCGGCGGGCGTGCATGCGGCAGTGGTCGCGGCCACGTTTGCCGTCGTGGTGGTGCGGCTGGCGTGGATGGCGGTTGACCTCATCATCGTGCCGGGACCTGCGCATCGAGCGCCGCAGCGCCTGGTGCCGCTGTTACAGGGGCAGGTGCATTGGGCGGCTGCATGCGTGCTTGGCGTGGCGCTTGCCCTGGCGATCGGGGGATTCGTTCCGGCATTGATCGAGCCGATCGCCGGCGCCCGGCACGTGGCCGGCGCGCTGCGCGTGCTGGCGGCATCCCTCACCGCGGCGCTGCTGGTCTCGACCCTGCTGCTGCTCTCACGTCGCAGCAATAGAGGCGAGAAGGGCGACAGCGGCGCCCGGCGGCGACTGCCGCAGTTCCCGCGCGCCATCGTCGTCGTGTTGCTGGTGGTGGCGGTCTATGGCCTGTGGTTGCTGGGTGCGGAGACGGCGGCGGCGATTGCCGCCATCGTGTCGATCGTCATCGCGCTGCAGCTGGTCTCGCGGGTACTGGTGTTCTACTTCTGGGAAGCGGAGATTGCCGCCGACGCCGAAGCGGCCGAGGCACGGACCGGCGCGGAGGTCATCGATCCGAGCCTGGCGCCGAGCATCGTGCTGTCGGTGGCGCGCTTCATCATCGTGCTGCTGGGGCTGGGCGCCTGCGCGCTGGTGCTGAATGCGCCGATGTCGGACATGGCGAAGAGCCCGCATGTGCTGGTGCGGCTGGGGTTCGAGCTGCTCGGCGTGGCGGCGCTGGCCTTGTTCGCGCACGTGGCGTGGATCGTCATCAGGACCACCATCGATCATCGCCTGGAACGCATCGGACCCATCAACGCGGGTGATCCGCACGGCGAGCCGAGCCCCAACGCGCGCCTCTTGACACTGCTGCCGCTGCTGCGCACCACTGCAGCGGTGTCGATCCTGGTGATGATGGTGCTGTCGTCCCTGTGGGCACTGGGCATCGAGATCACGCCGCTCCTCGCCGGCGCGGGCGTGATCGGCCTTGCGCTGGGCTTTGGCGCCCAGGCGCTGGTGCGCGACATCATCGCCGGCATCTTCTACCTGGCGGAGGACGTGTTTCGCGTCGGCGAATACATCGAGAGCGGCACCACCACCAAGGGCACCGTGGAGCGCATCACGCTGCGGACCGTGGCGCTGCGCCATCACAACGGCCCGTTGCATTTCGTGCCCTATGGCGCCCTAGGCACGGTGCGCAACAATTCGCGCGACTGGGTGATCGATAAATTCAACCTGCCGCTGCCCATCGATGCCGACAGCGAGAAGATCCGCAAGATGATCAAGAAGATCGGCATCGCCATGCTCGATGACCCGGAGGTCGGGCACATGCTGCGCGAGCCGCTCAAGGGCAAGCTCTACCGCATCGATCCGGGTGTGAAGATCTTCCGCTGCAAGTTCGAGACGGCGCCCGGAAACCAGTTCGACGTGCGCGCGCAGGCCTTCAAGCGCATCGAGGCGGAGCTGAAGGCGATGGGGGTGAAATTCGCGGACGGCGTGCAGACGGTGGTTGTCGAGCGCCCGCCGTTGTTGATGGATGCCGGCACGGCCCAAGCGTAGGGGGCTACCAACGCTGCGGTGTTCCCAGTTTCTCAGCAGGAATTATTTGCCCAGCAGGCTGAACACCTTCTTGGCCATGCCCGTGGCGGTGCCGACCGGGTCTTTGCGGATGGCCTGCTCCTGCTCGGCCACCATGAGAAACAGGCCGTCGAGCGTTTTCTGGGTGACGTAGTCCTCGATCTTGGCCTGCTTGGCATCGACCAGGCCCAGCTGCACGCCCTTGCCGGCGAGGTTGTTGTACTTCTCGGCAAGCCCGACCTTGGCCGTCGCCTTCTTGACGATGGGCAGGAATTTCGCGGTGAGCTGGCCACTGGTGGTCTTGCGGAAATATTCGGTGGCAGCGGTATTGCTGCCGGTGAGGATGCCCTTGGCATCCTGCACGCTCATGCTCTTGATCGATGCCACCAGCAGCGCCTTGGCTTCCGGCACCGCTTGTTCGGCGGCCCGGTTCATCGCCGTCACCAGCTCGTCAGCCTGCCTTTGCATGCCGAGCAGGCGCATCCCGCTCTCCACTTTCTTGATGGCGTCGGGGAGCGGGATCTTCACCTTGTCGTTGCCGAGGAAGCCGTTTTCCACCCCGAGCTTGGAAACAGCGGCGGCCGCGCCCTGGGTGAGCGCGTCCTTCAATCCGCCGACGGCATCGGCATTGCTCAGGCTGCCCAGGTCCAGTGCGAGGGCCTGGGTGCTGATGACAAGCGCAGCGAGGAAACCGGCGAGGATCTGCATGTACGACTCCTTCGATGTGAGGATGAATGGGTTCCGGTTTCCGCGATGCGCGCCGAACCTATTTCTGCCGGGCGACGATGCCGTCCTTCACCTTGTCATACACCGCCTGCGGGATGATCTTCTTCGTCCTTGCCCTTGTACGGACGGCCCTTGATGATGGCCGCTGCGCGGGCTTCTCCGATGCCATCGAGCTTCATCAGCTCATCGGCCTTGGCGCTGTTGATGTCGATGAGCGGCGCCTTGGTCTCTGCAGCGGCCGGCTTGGCGGTCGCCGTATTGGTCGACTTGGTGTCCTTGTCGGCTGCGTAAAGGCTGCCGGATATTCCGAGCGACAGCGCCAGAAGCATGGTCATCAGCGTTTTCATGTGTTTTCCTGTGTCGTTGGTTCGATGGTCACGGCTTGTTCAAAACGCGGTGTTTCGCGTCAGGAGAGGAATTGTCGCATGCCGCCGACGCATGGCGAGCGCGAGCGTGTCGTAATGCGTCTGCGACGAAGAGCGGATCTGGGTTTGGACGCCTGTTATGATCCTCCGGCAAGCAGAGCGTCCCTATCCAAGGGCCAGGGCGCCCGCGCGGGCGTGGCACCCCAGGAGAGGACTCGGAGGAGGGCATCTCACGAACGCTTCGATCACACTGCCGCTGTGGCTGTTCATCGTGCTCGTCGCCTTCGGCGGCTGGGCGGCTCTGGTGCTGCTGCTTGCCCCGGGCATGCGCTGGTATTTCCGACGCCGCATCAACACCGTCATCCGCCAGATCGGCGGCAGGCTCGATGTGGAGCTGCCTTCCTTCAAGCTTACGCGCCGGCAGGTGCTGATCGACCGGCTGTTCCACGACCCGAAGGTGCAAGCAGCGGCGGCTGCACGGGCCAACGAGACGGGCGAACCGCTTTCCGAGACCTGGCGGCGCGTGGACCGCTATGCGCGCGAGATCGTGCCCTCCTTCAACGCCTACCTCTACTTTCGTCTCGGCTACGCGGCGGGGCGTGCCCTGGCGCGCGTGATGTACCGCGTGCGCATCGGCTACGTGGATGCCGAGTCCTTCGCGCGCGTCGACCCGAAATCCACCATCGTGTTCGTGATGAACCACCGCAGCAACATGGATTACGTGCTGGTGGGGTTCCTTGCCGCGGAGCGCGCTGCGCTCTCGTATGCGGTGGGCGAATGGGCGCGCATCTGGCCGCTGCAGCAACTGGTGCGCGCCATGGGCGCCTATTTCGTGCGGCGCAATTCAGGTGACGCCCTGTACCGCACGGTGCTGTCGCGCTACGTGCAGATGGCCACTGCCGGTGGCGTGACGCAGGCGGTGTTTCCGGAGGGCGGCCTTACCGTGGATGGCAAGCTGCGGCCGCCCAAGTTCGGGCTGCTCGATTACATGCTCAAAGGTTTCGACGAGCGCGAGGGAGAAGACAAGCGCGACCTCGTATTTATTCCGGTGGGCCTCAACTACGACCGCGTACTGGAAGACCGCAGCCAGCTGCTGAAACTGGATAGGGATGCTCCGCGGCCGGGCAAGCTGGCCGGCGTGATGAAGGCGCTGGGCTTTCTCGCCGACAACCTGTGGCTGGTGGTGACGCGCCGCTGGCACCGCTTCGGCTATGCCTGCGTCAACTTCGGCACGCCGTTCTCCATGCGCGCATGGGCGCGTGAGCGTGCACTGCACTTTCCCGCGCTCTCGGATGACGATCGCCGCACCGCGGTCAGTGAAATCGCCGCCACCCTGATGACGCGCATCGGCGAAGTCATCCCGGTGCTGCCCGTGTCCTTGGTGGCCAGCGTGCTGGTGGACAATCCGGGGCGCGCGTTCAGCGAGCTGGAGCTCAAATCCGCGGTGCACCAGCGCATGGAAGCGCTTGCCGGCCGCGGCGCGCGCCTCTATATTCCGCGCGAGGATCAGGACTATGCCTTCGGCGTGGGGCTGCGCATGCTGACCCTGCGCCGCATTGTTGTCGAGGAGAATGGCCTCTATCGCGCAGCCGCGGGCGAAGGCTCTGTGCTCGACTACTACGCCAATGCGATCGGCCACCTGGCAATGCATGCCGCATGATTACTTTGACCAACACCAAGGAGAAATAATGCTGAAGATCTGGGGACGCGCCGATTCGGGCAATGTGCAGAAGGTGACGTGGGCAGCCGGGGAACTCGGCCTGACCTTCGAGCGCGTGGACATCGGCGGACCGTTCGGCAAGCTGGAGGAACCCGCCTATCGGACGCTCAATCCCAACAGCCGGATCCCCACCATCGAGGACGACGGCTTCGTGTTGTGGGAATCGAACGCCATCGTGCGCTACCTCGCGCTCAAGCACGGTAAGGGCAAGCTATGCCCCGCCGACCTCAAGGTGCGCGCCGATGCCGACCGCTGGATGGACTGGTGCACCACCACGTTCCTGCCGCAGATGATCCCGGTGTTCCTCGGCATCGTGAAGACGCCGCCGGAAAAGCGTGACATGAAGGCCATCGAAGAGGCGCGCGTGCGCTGGGAGGCGTCGGTGGCGCTGCTCAACGACGCGCTCGCCGGCAAGAACTACGTTGCCGGCGCGGACTTCAGCATGGGCGATATTCCGCTCGGCGTGTTCGTCCATCGCTGGTACAGCATCCCTATGCAGCGCGCCGACATGCCGAACGTGGCCGCGTGGTACGCGCGCCTGAAGCAGCGTCCGTCCTTCGTGGAGCATGTAATGAAGGCCGCCGGGTGAGATTCATTAATATGATCAAAACACGGGATTATCACCCGACTGTCGGACCTAAGAAGTACAGTTGTTATCATCCGCTGGAGCGGTGGAATTGATCGCTTCGCCGGGTTTGGTCCTGCGCAGGCTGCCCTCGATCATCCGGTACTCGTAGAGCCGGCATTCCAGCGGTCCGTTGAAAAGCGGCGTGCGTTTGGAGGGTTTGAGGCGGATGAGCTTGGCGAGCTCGGCATCTGCCGAAAACACGTAGCAGCGCCAGCCGGTGTAGCGCGCCTTGAAGGCGTTGCCGAGGGCCGGGTAGAAGGTGGCGAGTTCGGTGGCCTCGCCGATGCGCACGCCGTAGGGTGGGTTGGCGATGAGCACGCCGGCGGCTGCCGGCGCGGGCACTTCCAGCACGTCGGCCCGCTGCAGCATGACGCAGCCGGTGAGGCCGGCAGAATCCAGGTTGGTGCGGGCGCGGGTGACATCGGCGGCCGAGAGGTCGCTGCCGTAGATTTCCAGCGGGCGTGGCGCCTGGGCTTTGGCCATCGCGGCCTCGCGCACCGCCGCCCACTTGGCCGGTTCGTGGCGGTTGAGCTTCTCGAAGCCGAAGGTTCGTCTTGCGCCGGGCGGAATGGCGAGCGCCATGAGCGCCGCTTCGATCAGCAGCGTGCCGCTGCCGCACATGGGGTCGAACAGGGGTTCGACGCGGTCCCAGCCTGTGAGCATCACCATGCCGGCGGCAAGGTTCTCTTTCAGCGGGGCTTCGCCGACCTCGGTGCGCCAGCCGCGCTTGTACAACGGCTCGCCCGAGGTGTCGAGGTAGAGGATGAACTGCTCGGCATCCAGAAACCCGTGGATGCGCACGTCAGGCTCGCGGGTGTCCACGTTGGGACGCTGGTCGAGCGCGTCACGGAAACGGTCGCATACGGCGTCCTTGATACGCAGGGTGACGAAGTCGAGGCTTTTGAGCGGGCACTTGATGGCGTTGACATCGACGCGGATGCTGCGCGCCACGCCGAACTGCGACGGCCAGTCGACGGCGTGGGTGGCGTCGTAGATCTCGCGTTCGGTCTTGTAGGGAACGCGCGCCATCTGCATCAGCACCCGCGAGGCGATGCGCGATTCAAGATTCACGCGCCAGCACACCTCCATCTCGCCGCGAAAGGCCACGCCGGCCGCGGCAGGCTTCACGTCGCTCGCGCCGCAGGCAGTGACTTCGGCGGCGAGCAGCGCTTCCAGCCCGCGCGGGCAGGGGGCGAAGAAGGCCCGCGTGCGCGGGTTGTGCGGAAGGCGCGGGGCGTCCGAGGTGCTGGTCGCGGGGGGCTTGCGGATGAACGTTTTGGCGTTGCGGGGCACTTCGGGGCTTTCGCGGGTAGGCGTTCGGGGGCGCGGACGGGGAATCCGCCCACACTGGGGTCGAATCTAGCATGACAGGCCATGGGGTGCGGCACATGGGCTGCTCGGTGATGCATGGGCGCCCAGTTGCCATGCCTTGGGACACGCCTCATACTCTCCGCTCAGCGGGAGCCTCGCGGAACGTCTGCGCCGGCCTCACCGCGGGATCGACGTGCCGCGCCCTTGAGGGATGGGTGGTCGTCACGGGAGGCATAAGAATGAATAAATACCAATGGATCACGGTTGTGCTGGCCGTGATCAACCTCGTGTTGGTGGCCTTGTTTCCGTCGTACGACTATGTGTCGGCGGCACGCAACAACGTGCCGACGTTCGACGGGTTTTACTGGCTGTTCTCAGATGTCGGTGGACGGCAGGTCAACAAGAATTTCCAGCAGATCGAATACTTCGTCATTCTCCTGAATGCCGCGATCGCCTCGTTGCTGCTGAATCCGAAAAAGCCCAAGAAAACGGCGCCGGTGACTGCAGTGCGCAAGGTCGACTGGCAGCGCGTAGTGCTGATCGGCGTGGCGATCAATCTGTTGCTCGTGCTGCTCTTTCCGCCGATGGAGAATTTCTACGCCGTGACGCGCGCGGCATTGCCGAGCTTCGACGGGTTCTTTTTCCTGTTTGGCGAGCATGGCGCGCGCACCATCGTCACGCAACTGCTCTACCTCGAGGTGATCTTCGTCCTGATCAATGGCGCCATTCTCTGGCTGTTGTTCAAGAAGACCCCGACCGACATGACCGATGCGGAAAAATCGGAACTCGCGCGCGAGTTGATGCGCGCCCGGCACTAGAGGGATCGCACGGCCTGCTACGCAGGCTCGGCCGCGCTGCTGGAAGGGCGCACGGGCACTGCGAGGCGAACTGGGAGTGATCAGGCAGCCGGGTCAGCAGGCGGTGCCGGCAACTGCCACTGCACAGCGGCGATTCCGGGGGAGCGCAACTCGCGCAGCATTCTCAGCGCTGTTTCGCGACCACAGTAGTAGCCAGGAATGTAGGAGCCGTCGACAAACCCGAGGGCACGGTAGAAGCGACGTCCGGCCTGGTTGGTGGTGCGCAGCTCGAGGTGAATGACGGCGATGCCGGCCGTGTAGGCCGACTTGATCAGCCAATCGATCATGCGCTTGCCCACGCCCATCCGTCGATGCGTAGGGGCAACTGCGAGCAGCGACAGGTGCGCATGCTCCTCGCCGAACTGCATGATGGCGAATCCGATGACGCGCTTGCCGTCCACCGCCACCAGCGTGGTGGCATCGGCGCGGCGCATGGTGCGCGCCACGCGCTCGGTTTGCCACGACCACCCCAGGCCGACCTCGATCAGGTCGCGCGACATCAGCGCGATGCGGCTTGCATCGGTTGCCTGGGCAAGGCGCAGCGTGATGTGTTCGAGAGCCATGCGATCAGCATAGCAGGAGCGCCGCGCTAAAAACAAGCGGCTCTGAAGGCCGGTGCAAAAAAACGACAGAGAAAATTCTGTTGCGGCGGTTGCTGAAAATTCCTGTGCGTTTCCGCAACTGACGGCGCGGCCGAGGCTGCGCGGACCCGACTAGAAGGGCCGAACGATGACCAGCACGACGGCGGCGAAGAGCATCAGCACCGGGACTTCATTGAACCACCGGAACCAGACGTGGCTGCGCGTGTTGCGGTCATGCTTGAAGTC
The DNA here is from genome assembly GCA_947478805.1 of Betaproteobacteria bacterium. Lineage (GTDB taxonomy): Bacteria > Pseudomonadota > Gammaproteobacteria > Burkholderiales > SG8-39 > CAIYPG01. Next base: position 18,134 of record CANJXQ010000078.1, read on the forward strand.
TGCAAGCAGACGGCCGCACCAGAAGTGGTAGGCCACGAGCAGCGCAACCACAGCGAGTTTTGCGTGGAACCACGCGCCCAGCGCACCCGGAAACCAGCCCAGCCACAGCCAGGTGCCGAAGCCGATGGTCAGCACCGCGCCCGGTGTCATGATGCCGTAGTAGAGCTTTCTCTCCATGATCTTGAAGCGCTCGCCACCGCGGGCATCGCTCTCGCTGGCGGCCATGGCGTGGTAGACGAAGAGGCGTGGCAGGTAAAACAATCCTGCGAACCAGGTGACCATGAAGATGATATGAAGGGATTTGACCCAGAGCATTGCGTGACCTATTTCAGCAACCGACGCCGGAACAATACCACCGCGGCATAGAAGCCGGCTGCGGCGTAGGCGGCGAGCACCAGGACATGCACGACGACGTGCCCGGGCACTTCGCCCAGCAGCAGGGGGCGCACCAGCGCGGTGGCATGCGACAGCGGCAGGATCCACGCGACGGCGTGGAAGCCGGAAGGTAACTGGTCCATGGGGAAAAATACGCCGCACAGCATGGCCATGGGCGTGATCACCAGGGTGAAGTAGTACATGAAGAAATCGTAGCCGGCCGCCATGGCGGTGATGGCCAGGCCGATGGCGGAGAAGCACAGGCCGATCAGCGGGATGATCAGGATCACCAGCAGTGACAGCGGCGAGGTGGAGAGCCCCAGCGCCCACACCACCACGAGGATGGCGAGGCCCGAGAGAAAGCTCTTGCTGGCCGCCCATACCAGCTCGGCGAGCACCACGTCGTCGAGGTCGACCGGCGCATTCATGATGGCGTCCCAGGTGCGCTGCACGTGCATGCGCGAAAACGCCGAATACAGCGATTCGAAGGTGGCGCTGTTGGTGGTGGAAAAGCACACCGTGCCGGCGGCAAGGAAC
>CANJXQ010000079.1 GCA_947478805.1 Betaproteobacteria bacterium
TACGCCCGCGCGCCCAAGCCTGAAGCTGGCGTGCCTGCGTCTCGGTGATTGTGATCGTGGGTGCGATTCGCATGTCTGTGCCCTCCTAATACTACAGACACGGCAATCGCAATTAAGTTTTAATATTTACGGCGCACTACACTAGGAACTTCGCGGGTTCGTTTTATGCCCAGCGGCGCTGATGCGATGAATTCGATTTCCTGCAACTGAAACGGCCCTCCCGGCTGTTTGCTACCAGTCGGAGAAAGTTGGCTACGACGATTTCGTATCCTCCCCGATCAGCAGCAGGCGCAAGGCTATAGGAGCCACTGCCGCTTGGATGTCGGGAATTCTGGACAGGCGCACCAATGCCAACCACAGACTCCGGTGCAACTTAGCCATTCGTGCCGGGACGATATTCGGGGACCAGTTGTGTCAGACGAGCGCGCACCGCATCGTCATCGGTTGCGGCCGTTTGATCCAGCCATTCGAGGACCGCGTCGATGCCTTCAGCAGGAACGCCTTCGCCGACGCGGGCAATCCTGAGTTTGGGGTGCGGCGTAGGCAGCGTGTGTTCGTCATCGGCGAGCAGTTCTTCATAGAGCTTTTCGCCAGGCCGCAGGCCGGTGAACTCGATGCGGATATCCTGCTCAGACAATCCTGACAAACGAATCAGGTCGCGCGCCAAATCGACAATCTTCACCGGCTCGCCCATGTCGAGCACGAAGATCTCGCCGCCGCTGCCCATGAGGCTGGCCTGTAGCACCAGTTGTGCCGCCTCCGGAATCGACATGAAAAACCGCGTGATCTCGGGGTGCGTCACGGTGACCGGCCCGCCCCGCGCGATCTGCTCGCGAAATTTCGGGATGACGCTGCCGTTGCTGTCGAGCACGTTGCCGAACCTCACCGTGATGAAAGCCGTGCCACCGCTTCGCCCCAGGGCCTGGCAGACAACCTCGGAGAGCCGCTTGCTCGCGCCCATCACATTGGTCGGGTTCACCGCCTTGTCGGTCGATACGAGGATGAATTTCGCGGCGCCGTGTCGCTGCGCGGCGGAGGCCACGCGAAATGTTCCGAGGACGTTGTTTTGCACGGCCTCCCACGCGTTGCCGGTCTCCATCAACGGCACATGCTTGTATGCCGCCGCGTGAAAGACCACGTCCGGGTGGTAACGCGAGAAGACAGATTCGATGCGCTGGCGGTTTCGTACATCGCCGATGAGGCAGGCCACCGAAACTTTCGGGTAATGTTGGCTGAACTCCTGCTCCAGGGAATACAAGGCGAACTCGCTGAGCTCGAACAGGATCAACAAGCCCGGCTCAAAGCGCGCAATCTGGCGCGAGAGCTCCGACCCGATGGACCCCCCGGCGCCGGTGACCAGCACCGTCTTCCCGGTGATCAAGCCGTGCAGGCCCGCGTTATCCAGCACTACCTGTTCGCGGCCCAGCAGGTCTTCGATTCCCACCTTTCGAATCTGCGAGATCGACACACGTTGGCTGAGGATGTCGTCCAGCACAGGAATGGTCAACACGATCAGCCCCGAGCGCGTGGCCAGTTCCACGGCATGTCGGCGCTCGGCCGCGGTAGCCGCCGGCATGGCGACAATGGCGTGCCCGACGTTGTAGCGCTGCTTCCAGTCGGCAACGCTGGACAAGGGCCCAAGCACGCGCACGCCATTGAGCAGCATGTTCCGTTTGGTTGGGTCGTCGTCCAGCAGCCCGACAACACGCCACTCGGTGCTGCGAAACAGTTCCTTCACCAGCGATGCCGATGCTTCCCCTGCGCCGAGGATCAGCACCGGATTGCCGGTCCAGCGCAGTTCGCCATACAGCCGACGCTCGTTCCAGGCGCGATAGGCCAATCGGCTGCCGCCCATTATCAGCAACAACAACGGGGGGTGCAGAAGAATGACGGAGCGCGGAATCAGCTGGACGCTAAACAGCACGATGATGGCGGTCGCGACGAGAGCGCACGTGGTGACTGCCTGCAGGATTCGCTGCAGGTCGTTCAAGGAGGCGTAACGCCACAACCCGCGATACAGCCCGAAGTACCAGAACCCGACGCAGTACAGCGGGATCAGCCAGAGCAATGCCCAAAATGCTGCAGCGACATTCTCCGGTGGCATTTCCAGGTTGAAGCGCAGCCACAGCGCGAGAAGCCACGCGAGTGCCGCCGCCGTTGCGTCATGCAGGAACGCAAGCAGCGTACGCGGGTTCACGGGGACGCCTTTTCTGTGAACGGGCGCCAGTAGCTGTCGACCAGGTGCATCAGCATTCCATAAATGATGACCCAGGCAGCGATAGCGCCTACCTGCATAGATGCATCTGCGGACACCGCCCACACGGCGCTCGCCCCGGTGGCTGCCATGAGGACATATTCCGCGATGGCGGTCCGCCGATGGCTCCACCCCGCACGCACCAGCCGCTGGTAGAAGTGCTCCCGGTGCGCTTCCCACACGCGCTCGCGGCGCAACACGCGTCGGGCGAGCGTTACCGTGGCATCGACCGCGAAGGGCGAGAACACCAGCAACGGGAACCACCAGGGCCACAAACCTTTCGAGATGCCGAGAATGCCGAACATGGCAGCGAGATAGCCCAGGGGGACGGAACCCGCATCCCCGAGGAAGACCTTTGCCGGCGGAAAGTTGAAAATCAGAAAACCCAGTGCAGCAGCGGCGATGCACAGGTTGAGCGCCGCGAATTCCGCCGCGCCCTGCTGCCAGGCCAGCAGCGCATACGCGCTGAAACCGAAGAGCGCCATTCCGCCCGCCAGCCCATCGGCGCCATCCATAAAGTTGTACAGGTTGATGGACCAGGTAATGGCCAGCACCGTTGCAATCAAGAGGAGCAAGGACATTTCGTTACCCATGCCAACGGCGAACACTACTGCTGCTGCCAGGTGCAGGGAAAACCGCAGCACGACGGGCAGGCCGCGCCGGTCATCTAAGTAAGACGCACTGGCCAGCACGACAACCGATCCTGCTGCAAGCCAGGAGTAAGTCGGCGCCAAGAACCAGCCGACCAGCACCGCCGGCACCAACGCAAGCCCTCCGGCGCGGGGAACGATTCCACTGTGGAGCGAGCGCTGGTTGGGGCGATCCAGCGGCAGGAGATGCGGCCAGCGCAGCAATACAGCCAGTAGCGCGACGGTCAGGAGGAATGAAGTGGCAGGGGCTATCAGCATAGTTCAGGAAGGTCGAGGATCAGTCTGCCACGACGCAGGCGCATTATGGATGAAAAACCAGAGGGTCCGGGGCTGTTGGGAGCTGGGGTGGAATTGATTTCCACCCACACCTTCGGCATTTCAGCCTGTCTTCAAGCCCTCGCACGCCTACGGCGTGTTGACCTGCCATAAATCCCCCGCTCGCCTTCGGCGTGTCGGCCCGACTTAAATCCCCCCGCTCGCCTTCGGCGAGTCGGCCCCCTTTGACAAGGGGGTTGAGGGGGTGCCCCCTTGATAAAGGGGGTCGGCGCGTCAGCGCCGGGGGGATTTCGGGCGTTGAGTTCGGTCACGCAAATATGTACAATTGTTATGTACATAATATTCGAGGTGTGCCATGACCAAGGTCAGCGTGACTGAATTGAGGCAGAACCTGCCGACCTACCTCGCCCGGGTGAACAAGGGCGAAGAGATCGAGGTTGCCGTTCACGGAAAGGTGATTGCGCGCATCGTGCCGGAGCAGGACACGGCCAAAGCCGCACGTGAGCGGCTCAAGACATTGCGCGGAAAGGCCTGGCTCGGAGACGTGGTCAGCCCAAGCGGAGAGATTTGGGAAGCCGAGAAGTGATTCTCGTCGACACCCATGTCCTGCTGTTCGATGCATTGGAGCCCAGACGCCTGTCACGCGCGGCGCGTCATGCACTGGCCGAGGGTATGGAGTCGGGCTCGCTGGCGTGCAGCGATATTAGTCTGTGGGAGATTGCCCTGCTGATTGCCCGCGGACGCATCCGACCGGAAACCGACGCCGTTCAATTCATTGACGATCTTGTCCAGCACCGACAGGTGACGGTACTGCCGATTACGCCGAAGATCGCCGTGCTCTCGCAATCAGACAACTTTACCCATGGCGACCCGACCGACCGCCTGATCGCGGCCACAGCACTGGCGCATCGAGCGCGGCTTGTCAGCGCGGATGAGCGGTTGCGAAAGCTGAAGGTGATTGACGTCGTGTGGTGATCGGGTCCGGATGCTCGCGATCGAGGAACTCATTTCTCCGGCGCAATCAACTTCACGCTCGGGAAATAGGCGGCAAAGCGCCGTGCATCCCGAGTCAGAATCTCATGCCCCGACACAGCCGCATGCGCGCCTATGAAGAAGTCACTAAGCACGTTGCCCTTCGTGCCTCCCTGCCGCCGGTACCGCAGGAACGCTTTGCCAGCGAGGAACAGCGCCGAGCGCGGCACTTCAAGTACGGACAAGCCCAACTTGTCTATCGTCCGATCCAACGCCTCGACCGTCGAAAAAGTCAGCGACAGTTCGGAGTAGATGATCGGATTGATTACCAGACGATGAATTTTCGCATGGGCCCGTAACTGGCCGATCGACCAGTCAGCCCATTGTGAATCGTTCTGCAGAACATCGACCAGAACATTGGTATCCACCAGCAACATCAGTCCTCACCACGCAGCAGGGCCATCAGGTCATCGGTTCGCCACTTGATGTCCGCCTTGCCTCGCGCGGCCTCAAACCGGTCGGGTTTGCGGCTTTTACGGGCTCCTGCCTTGTGGATGACCACGTCGCCCTCGCGATTGATGGCAAATTCCACCGAACAACCTGGCGCCAGATCGAGGGCATCGCGGATCTGCTTTGGAATGGTGACCTGGCCTTTGCTGGTGAGGGTGTGCGTCATGTCCCGGCTCCTTGGAGTATTACCAATTTTTACATTGTAATACCGCCGCAGAATGCGGGCAATCCGTGCCCCGAGATTTCCCGGTTCGGACCCCGCGCTACGAATATAGGCACTGTCCGGGCAAGCGTCGCCAACAGTGCGCCCGCAGAATATGAAAAGGCCAGAATGAACCTGGCCTTTGAAAGGAGTGGTGGAGTCGAGGAGGATCGAACTCCCGACCTTCGCATTGCGAACGCGACGCTCTCCCAGCTGAGCTACGACCCCACGGTGACACGAATTTTACTCCCAAGACCCGTTCGCGAACAACGCGCGTGGCCTTCAGGGCTGCGAAGCCTGCGTTAAGATGGGTGCCTGACGAAAAGGATCCCCCATGCAGATCAACCCGCCCTTCGGCTACCAGAAGATCGTCCCGTTTTACCGGAACACCAAGATTCGGCTGCCCGCCGCGGGCGAATTGCCTGCGTTTGTGCAGGCGACCAATGCGGTGCCGGTGAGCTATACGGAGTTCGCGGTGGCCTGCCGCGATTACCCGCTGGCCTTCGTGACCACCGATAATGGCAAGAGCTTTTCGCCGGTGGCCATCATCGGCATTGCCGGGAGCGAGAACCTGTTCCTTCGGGATGGGCAGTGGGATAAGTCGGTGTACCTGCCGGCCTACATCCGGCGTTACCCGTTCTGCATGGCGCGCGTGACGCTGGACGGCCAGGAGCAGGCCGACCGCCTCGTGTGCATCGAGGAAGCCTTCCTGTCCGAGGCCGGCGAGGCCATGTTCGATGAGGCGGGCAATCCGTTGCCACGCTGGGAGCCGACCGGCAAATTGCTGGAAGAATTCGAGCGCGACCTGGAGCGCACCCGCGAGATGAGCGGCATTCTGGCCGACTTCGGCCTGCTGGAGCCCTTCACGCTGCAGGCGGTACTGGAAGGCGCCCAGCCAATGAACCTGGGCGGCATGTTCCGCGTGGACGAGAAGAAGCTGGAGCTCTTGAACGCCGCACAGCACAAGACCCTGATCCGCAAGGGCGTGATGGGGCGCATCTACGCACACCTGATTTCGCTGGAAAATTTTGCCAGGCTGCTCACTCGGAAGGCGGCGAGCACTTCGACCTCGACCGGAGCTGCCCAGACGGCATAGTCAGACTGCTCGTTACCTCTCATTCACCTGCCTGATAAGGAACAAAGTTCAGCAGGGTTGAGTCGTGCAACTGGCGAAGGAGAGGTTAACAGCTGCAGGCGTTCAATACATGGCCCCCTTGTGAAAGGGGGCCGACACGCCAAAGGCGTGCGGGGGGATTTCACAGTCGCCATCTTGCAAATCCCCCGGCGGGCCTTTGGCCCGTCCGCCCCCTTTGACAAGGGGGCAAAGCGTGGCGGCGGTTCTACGTGCGGCTGAACATTGCGGCGACTCAGGTCCACCTTTATTCGCTGACCGCCCGCCGCAGCCTGTCGAGTACCCCGGCCCAGGCCGGGGTCTCCGGCGGCATTTCGACCAGAATCACGTCCGCACCTGCGGCATCCAGGATGCGCAGGTTGGCGTAGAGCGTGCGCGAGTACTCGGCAGCCACCGCGGGCTCCACGATGAGCAGGGCCTGCGGTAGCCGCGGCACGGCGACTTCCATGGCCAGCGCCGCGATGCGCTTGCCCTTGTGCGTGGTCAGCGCCTCGATCATGCCGGTGCGCTTTAAGAGCCGCACCTTGGCTCGCGGCGAATAGTGCCGGTGCAACGCGCCGGGGACCCGGGGGACGTCTTCTCCCGGCGTCGCAAGCGCGACTTCTGCGGCGGATTCGAGTTGCGCAGCGGTGATGCGCCCGGGGCGCAGGATGGCAGGTTGCTCGCCGGAGCAGTCGACGATGGTCGACTCGATTCCCACGTCGCAGGGGCCGCCGTCCAGCACGACATCGACATCGGCACCCAGGTCGGCATGCACGTGTTCGGCGCATGTCGGGCTGACCCGGCCAAAGCGGTTGGCCGATGGCGCCGCGATGCCGCCACCGAAGGCGTGTAGCAGTTCCTTGGCGAGCGGATGGGAGGGCACGCGCAGGCCGACCGTGTCCTGGCCGCCGGTGATGACGTCCGACACTCCTTCGGCGCGCTTGAGCACCAGCGTCAGCGGCCCGGGCCAGAAGGCCTTGGCCAGTTTCCTGGCGTAGTCGGGAATCTCGCGCGCCCACTGGTCGATCTGGGCGGCCTCGCCGATGTGCACGATCACCGGGTGCTTGGCGGGCCGACCCTTGACCTTGTAGAGCCGGGCCAGGGCCTCGGGGTTGCGCGCATCGGCGCCCAGGCCATAGACAGTCTCAGTCGGGAACCCGACCAGCCCGCCACGGCGCAGCACCTCGACGGCCTCCTCGACAGTGGCGAAGGCCGGGGCGAGTGCTGTTGCGGCTTCTGGCGCGCTGTCGGGAAGGTCGGCGGCGTTGGCTTCCACTATTCCGGAAGCTTTGCTGCGAGCACGGCCTTGGTCTGGCGTTCGCGGAATTCTTCGAGCTTGCGCGCCATCGTGGCGTCGCTCAGCGCCAGCATGGCCACGGCAAAGAGGGCAGCATTGGCGGCGCCCGCCTCACCGATGGCAAAGGTGGCCACCGGGATCCCCTTGGGCATCTGCACCATGGAGAGCAGCGAATCCAGCCCCTGCAGGTGTTTCGAGGGCACGGGCACACCGAGCACCGGCAGTGTCGTCTTGGCCGCCACGACGCCCGCCAGATGCGCCGCACCGCCGGCTGCGGCGATGAAGCACTTCACGCCGTGCTTCTCCGAGGTCTCGATCCATTCGTTGAGCGCATCGGGCGTGCGGTGCGCCGAGAGCGCCCGCGCCTCGTACGGGATGCCGAACTCCTTCAACAGGCGCGCTGCGGGCTCCATCATGCCCCAGTCGCTGGTGCTGCCCATGACGATGCCGACGAGCGGTCGGGTTCTGGCCATTACGCGTCCTCCAGGTCACGGCCGGTGATGCGCTTGAGCGCCTCCCGGTATTTCTCGGCGGTTTTGGCGATGACTTCAGCCGGCAACCGCGGCGCCGGCGGCTTCTTGTTCCAGTCGAGCGTCTCGAGGTAATCGCGCACGTACTGCTTGTCGAATGACGGCGGACTGGAGTCGGGCCGATACTGGTCGGCCGGCCAGAAACGCGATGAATCCGCGGTCAGAATTTCGTCGATCAGCACCAGGGTGCCGGCATCATCGAGGCCGAACTCAAACTTGGTGTCGGCGATGATGATGCCGCGCTCACGGGCGTAGTCGGCCGCCTCGCGGTACAGGCGGATGCTGACGTCACGCACCTTTGCCGCCATCGCAGCGCCGACACGCGCCTCGACATCGGCGAACGAAATGTTCTCGTCGTGCTCGCCGACATCCGCCTTGCTCGAGGGCGTGAAAATGATCTCGGGCAGCTTGTCGGCCTGGCGCAGGCCCTTGGGCAGCGGGATGCCGCAGACGGCGCCCGACTTCTGGTAGTCCTTCCAGCCGGAGCCGATGAGATAACCACGAACCACGGCTTCGATCGGCAGTGGCTTTAGGCGCTTGACGACGACCGCGCGGCCCTTGACCTGGTTGACCTCGTCGGCCCCCTTCACCACGGATTCCGGGGCGATCCCCGTGAGGTGGTTGGGCACCACATGCGCAAGCTTCTGGAACCAGAAGTTGGCCATGGCATTGAGCACCTGCCCCTTGCCGGGGATGGGGTCGTCGAGTACCACGTCAAAGGCGGACAGGCGATCGCTGGTGACGATCAACAGGTGCTTGTCGTCCACCGCATACATGTCGCGCACCTTGCCGCGGGTGAGGAACGGCAGGCTCTTGATCGAGGATGCTAAAAGGGTCGTTGCCACGCTGTGCTTTCGTCAGATGCACCGCCCCTTGGGGCGACAATTGTGATCAAAATAGCCATCGACTAGCCGAGCCACCGACACTGACGGCCCGAATATGATCAACGCCCAAGACCTTGCAGCGTTCAGGCCGCCTTCTTCTCAAGCTCCCCGCGATACTGCCCGACTGCGGCCAGCCCGTTCATGCGCGCGCGATGCGCGAACGCGGCCTGGGCTGCGGCAACATTCGCGGATGCGCCCTTCCAGGTCTTCAGCGCTGCCGCCTGCAATGCGCGTCCGTAGGAAAACGACAGCGTCCAGGGTCCGCCGCCCATGCGGTTCATGGCATCCAGGTGCGCGGAGGCCACGGTGTCGCTCTGCCCGCCGGAGAGAAACGCAATGCCCGGCACCGCGGCCGGCACCGTGCGCTTCAATACGGTCAGCGTGCGCTCGGCCACTTCCTTGACGCCGGCCTGGGCCGCGCAATCCTTGCCCGAAATCACCATGGAGGGCTTGAGGATCATGTGCTCGAGCACCACGCGCTGGTTGTAGAGCGCATCGAACACCGCGCTGAGGGTCCACTCGGTGATCTCGTGGCACTGCTCGATGGTGTGGCTGCCGTCCATCAGCACTTCGGGCTCGACAATGGGCACGAGACCCTGTTCCTGGCAGATGGCTGCGTAGCGCGCCAGGGCATGCGCGTTCGCCCAGATGCAGGTGGCCGAGGGCATGCCTGCTGCGATGGTGATGACGGCCCGCCATTTGGCGAAGCGTGCGCCCAGTTTGTAGTACTCGGCGCAACGCTTGGAGAGCCCGTCGAGCCCCTCGGTGACCGTCTCGCCAGCGCAGAACGACAGGGGCTTGGCGCCGGTATCGACCTTGATGCCGGGGATCACACCCTGGCCGGCCAGCAACTGCGGGAATGGCGTGCCGTCGGGTGCGCGCTGCCGCAACGTCTCGTCATAGAGGATCACACCGCTGATGGATTCGCCGAAATTGGGCGCGGTAAACAGCATGTTGCGGTAATCGCGGCGATTATCCTCGGTGTTCTTGACACCGATGCTGTCGAAACGCTTTTCGATGGTGCCCGTTGATTCGTCGGCAGCCAGAATTCCCTTGCCCTTGGCAACCATTGCCTTGGCGGTCTGCACCAGTTCGGCAGCGCTCATACCTACCCTCCAGATGACGTCGTTGGTCGATTGACAGAAGCCGCGGATTTTACCGGTTCCGACCTGCAAAAACCATCGCGGAACGCGTCGGGGAAAGCCCCCAAATGGAGGCTCAGCCGGCAGCCTTGCGCCGGCGAGCGTCACCAACCCGGACGATCTTCATGGTGTTGGTGCCGCCCGCCGCCCCGATCGGCTCGCCGATGGTGATGACGATCAGGTCCCCGTCCTTGACCACGCCATTCTGAACCAGCACATTTTCAGCTTCCTCGAGCAGTTCCTCGCTGTCGTGGCCGACGTACCTCACCGTCAGCGGGTAGGTGTCGCGAAACAAGGCTGTGCGATAACGCGTGGCGGTCTTGGAGGTCAGCGCGTAGATCGGCACCCCGCAATTCAGGCGCGACATCCACAGGGCCGTCGATCCGGACTCGGTGAGCGAGGCGATGGCATTGACCTTGAGGTGGTAGGCCGTGAAGAGCGCCGCCATGGCGATGGACTGGTCCACCCGCGTGAAGCGACGGTTGAGGAATTCCTGGTCGAGCGCAACGGTCTGGCTCTGCTCGGCCTCCACGCAGATGCGGTCCATGGCCTCGATGACTTCCACCGGATACCGGCCGCTGGCGGTCTCGGCGGACAGCATCACCGCATCGGTGCCATCCAGCACCGCGTTGGCGACGTCCGACACCTCGGCACGCGTGGGCACCGGGCTGTCGATCATCGACTCCATCATCTGGGTCGCCGTGATGGTGAGCTTGTTCAGTTCCCGCGCCATGCGGATCATGCGTTTTTGCAGGGCCGGCACCGAGGCGTCGCCGACTTCCACCGCGAGGTCGCCGCGCGCCACCATGATGCCGTCGGAAGCCGACATGATGTCCTCCAGCGTTTTCGGTTCCACCGCCTCGGCGCGCTCGATCTTCGCGATGAGGAACGCATTGCCCTCGGCCGCGCGCATCAATTGCCGCGCCATGTACATGTCGGCGCTGGATTTCGGGAACGACACGGCCAGGTAGTCAGCCTTCATTTTCGCCGCGGTGCGGATGTCCTCCATATCCTTGGCGGTCAGCGCCGGCGCGGACAGCCCGCCGCCCTTGCGATTGATGCCCTTGTTGTTGGACAGGGTGCCGCCGTGGATGACACGGCAGCGCACAACACTGCCGTGCACATCGAGCACTTCGAACACGATACGGCCGTCATCCAGCAGCAGCATGTCGCCGGCGCGGACGTCGCGCGGCAGTTCCTTGTAATCCAGCCCCACCCCGTCCTGGCCGCCCAGCTCGCGCTCAGCATCCAGTGTGAACAAGTCGCCCCCCGCGAGGATGATCTTGCTGTCCTTGAACTTGCCGATGCGGATCTTGGGGCCCTGCAGGTCGGCCATGATCGCAACCGTTCGCCCGGTCTTCTGGCAGATTTCGCGCACCACGTTGGCGCGCTTGATGTGGTCTTCCGCTGTGCCGTGGGAGAAATTCAGCCGCACCACATCGACGCCGGCCAGAACCATCCGCTCGAGCACGGCCGGATCCGTGGACGCCGGACCCAGTGTCGCAACGATCTTGGTGCTACGCAGCATGTGTGACCTCTCGATGGAGGGAGAAACGATCGCCTGGCACAAGGATGCCTCGCGCAAATTCTCCGTCTTCAGTATGGCTATGCAGTGACAGCACTCGGATCGCTGGCGCGGCGCTCAAGCGCCTCGATGGCGGGCAGCGGCTTGCCCTCGAGGAACTCGAGGAACGCCCCGCCACCGGTCGAAATATAGGAGATGCGGTCGGTGACGCCGTATTTTGCAATCGCCGCCAAGGTATCTCCTCCGCCGGCGATGGAGAATGCCGACGAATTCGCAATGGCGTTTGCGACTTCACGCGTTCCATTGCCGAATTGATCCCATTCAAACACGCCCACAGGACCGTTCCAGACGATGGTCCCTGCGCGCGACAGTATGCCGGCGAGCGCCGCGGAACTCTGCGGACCGATGTCGAGGATCATGTCATCTTCGGCCACATCGCGCACCGCCTTGATTTCCGCCTTGGCGGCCGAAGAAAATTCCTTGGCGGTCACCACATCGATGGGCAAGGGGACATTCCCGCCCTTGGCAATGATGGATGACATTACCTTGTTCGCCGCCCCCACCAGCGCGGGTTCCGCGAGCGACTTCCCGATGCGCGCGCCGCTGGCAAGAAGAAAGGTATTGACGATTCCCCCACCCACAATCAGTTGGTCAACCTTGTTGGCAAGGGACTCTAGAGTCGTGAGCTTGGTGGAGACCTTCGATCCGGCGACAATGGCCACCATCGGACGCGCCGGGTCGCGCAACGACTTGCCCAGCGCGTCGATTTCGGCCGCCAGCAGGGGCCCTGCACAGGCGATCGGGGAAAAGAGCGCCATTCCGGCAGTAGTAGCCTCTGCACGGTGCGCGGCGCCGAAGGCATCGTTGACGTAGATGTCGCAGAGGGCTGCCATCTTCCGCGAGAGCCCTTCGTCGTTCAGCTTCTCGCCGACATTGAACCGGCAGTTCTCGAGCATGACCACCTCGCCTGGCGCGACGCTTACGCCGGCGAGCCACTCCTTCAGGAGCAGGACGGGTCGACCGAGCAACTCCCCGAGTCGTCGTGCCATGGGCGCCAGGGAGTCCTTCGCATCGAACACGCCCTCCTTCGGGCGGCCCAGGTGCGATGCGATCATCACTGCAGCGCCCGCCTTCAGCGCAAATTCGATCGCCGGGATCGTCGCCCTGATGCGCGTGTCGTCGGTGATGTTGCCGTTTTCATCCTGGGGAACATTGAAGTCGGCGCGAATGAACACGCGCTTTCCCGCCAGGTTCTGGTCATACATCCGGAGAACCTTCAACACGCACCCTTGATCATATTCATTGTTCTGACATCCATGTGCTGGACACTATCAATCCAGTTTAATAATAATCAATCGCCCAGAAAATGACGGCCTACTTCGCCGCCATCAACGCCATCGTGGTGTCCAGCATGCGGTTGCTGAAGCCCCACTCGTTGTCGTACCAGGAGGACACCTTCACCAGCGTGCCGCCGGTCACCTTGGTCAGCGCCGCATCGAGGATGGAGGAAGCCTTGTTATGGTTGAAGTCCACGGAAACCAGGGGTTCCGTGCAGTAGTCCATCACGCCCTTGAGATCGGTTTCGGACGCCTGCTTCACCGCCTGGTTGACCTCGTCAACCGTGGTCGCGCGCTTGGCGACGAATGCCAGGTCCACGATGGACACGTTGATGGTGGGAACCCGGATCGAGTAACCATCCAGCTTGCCATCGAGATGGGGCAACACCAGGCCGACGGCCGCGGCCGCGCCGGTCTTGGTCGGGATCATGGACATGGTGGCCGAACGGGCGCGCCGCAGGTCCTCGTGATACACGTCGGTCAGCACCTGGTCGTTGGTGTAGGAATGCACCGTCGTCATCAGTCCGCACACCACGCCGATGCGGTCGTCGATGGCCTTCACCAGCGGCGCGAGGCAATTGGTGGTGCAGGAGGCGTTCGATATCACGGTGTGCGAACCCTTGAGCACCGCATGGTTCACGCCGAACACGACGGTGGCATCGACGTCCTTGCCGCCGGGTGCAGAAATGATCACCTTTTTTGCACCGGCTGTGATGTGCGCGGACGCTTTTTCCTTGGCGGTGAAGAGGCCGGTGCATTCCAGGACCACGTCGATCTTGAGGTCCTTCCACGGCAGCTCAGCCGGATTGCGCTTGGCGCACACCTGGATGCGATCGCCGTTGATGACCATGAAATCGCCGTCCACTGCGACCGTGCCGGGGAACTTCCCGTGCGCGGTGTCGTAGCGCGTGAGGTGGGCGTTGGTCTGCGCGTTCCCCAAGTCGTTGATGGCGACGATCTGCAGGTCGTGTTTCTTTCCGCTTTCGTAGAAGGCGCGCAGGATGTTCCTGCCGATACGGCCGTATCCGTTGATGGCTACTCGAATGGTCATCAGCTCAGTCTCCCTATAAAAACAATGCCCGCGATCAAATCAATCCTTTGACCACGCGAACGATATTTTCGACGGTAAAGCCGAAATACTTGAAAAGCTCACCGGCAGGCGCGGATTCACCGTAGCGATCCAGGCCGACCACTGCCCCGCCCAGTCCGACGTATTTGCGCCACAGGTCCGTGACACCCGCCTCGATGGCGATGCGCGGAACGCGTGCCTTGCCGTGATCCCCGAGCAATACCTCATCGCGATAGGCCGCGCTCTGCCGATCGAAGACCGAGGTGGAAGGCATGCTGACCACCCGCACCGCAATGCCCTCGCCGGCAAGCGCGGCTTGCACCGCCATGGCCAGCTGCAATTCCGAGCCTGTCCCGATGAGCACCGCGCGCGCCGAAGGCGCATCCGAGAGCACATAGCCGCCGCGCCGGATTGCATCGGCGCCATCCGGGCCGGCCACTGCGCCGTGTTTCTGCTCCTGCAGATTCTGGCGCGACAACAGCAGCGCGTTGGGACCATCGCGTCGTTCGATCGAAGCCATCCATGCCACGGCGGTTTCAAAGGCATCGGCCGGCCGCCAGACATCCAGGTTCGGCATCAGGCGCAGGCTTGCCGCGTGCTCCACGGACTGGTGCGTAGGGCCGTCTTCGCCCAGCCCGATGGAATCGTGCGTGTACACATAGATGCTCGGGATGCGCATCAGCGCAGCCATGCGGATGGCATTGCGCGCATAGTCGGAGAACGTGAGAAACGTCCCGCCATAGGGCAGGAACCCTCCGTGCAATGCAAGTCCGTTCATGATCGCCGTCATGCCGAACTCACGCACACCGTAGAAAATGTAATTGCCACTGCCGTCGCCCTTGATCGGCTTCGACCCGGACCACATCGTGAGGTTGGAGCCGGCCAGGTCGGCTGAACCGCCGATCAGTTCCGGGAGGATGGGCGCCAGCGCCTCGATGGCGTTTTGCGATGCCTTCCGCGATGCAATGCTCTCCGTGCTCGCGCGCAACTTGTCGAGCAAGCCCTCGCATTGTTTTGCGTAGGCCTCGGGCAAGCTCCCCGCGATCCGACGCTGGAATTCCTGCGCCAGCTCGGGAAACTGCGCCTTGTAGCCGGCGAACAGCTTCTTCCACTCGTTCTCTCTCCGCGCGCCTTTCCGTTTCGCACTCCAGCCGTCGTAGACCTCAGCTGGAATGACGAAGGGAGGATGCGGCCAGCCGATCGCTGCGCGCGTTGCCGCGATCTCCTTGTCGCCCAGCGCCGCCCCATGCACCGCACCGGTATTCGCCTTGGTCGGCGCGCCCTTGCCGATGATGGTCTTGCAGCAGATCAGCGTGGGACGGTCGGTCGACTTCCTCGCCTTGGCGATGGCGCGCGTCACTGCTGCGACATCATGCCCGTCGACATTCGGGATGACCTTCCATCCATAGGCCGCGAAACGCTTTGGCACATCATCGGTGTACCAATTGCGGATCGAGCCCTTTTCGGAATCGATGGAGATTCCGTTGTCATCGTAGAGCACGATCAATTTCGACAGGCCCAGGGTGCCGGCGAGCGAGCACACCTCGTGGGAGATGCCCTCCATCATGCAACCGTCGCCCATGAACGCATAGGTGTGGTGGTCGACGATTTCGAACCCGGGGCGATTGAACTGGGCGGCCAGCGCCCGCTCCGCAATCGCCATGCCCACCGCGTTGGCAATGCCCTGTCCCAGCGGCCCCGTGGTGGTCTCGACGCCCGGCGCCATACCGTATTCAGGGTGTCCGGGCGTCTTCGAATGCAGCTGGCGAAAGCGCTTGAGTTCGTCGATGGAAAGATCGTAGCCGGTCAGGTGCAGCAACGAATAGAGGAGCATCGAACCATGGCCGTTCGACAGGACGAAACGGTCCCGATTCGACCAGCGCGGATTGGCCGGGTTGTGACGCAGGTGTCGCGTCCACAACGCCACCGCGATTTCGGCCATGCCCATCGGCATGCCTGGGTGGCCGGAATTGGCCGCCTGCACGGCATCCATCGACAGCGCGCGAATCGCACCCGCAAGGTCAGGTGCCGTTGCCGAAGATGGGTTCACTGAATGCGCTGCGAGGTCCTTCGATTTTTCGTTGTTCATGAACCGGTCAGTTGCCAAATGAGGCCTAGTGAGGCCAGGTAAGAAATGCCGTTGAGCAGGGCGGGGAAGTTGTAATTATCGGGCATTCTTGTACTCTTGGCGAGGAGCATCAATGCCGACGGAAGGACACATGGGAAAGCCGCGCGTTGCATTTCTTGGCCTGGGCGTCATGGGATTTCCCATGGCGGGGCACCTTGTTTCCAAAGGCGGCTATCCCGCCACAGTCTACAACCGCACCCGGTCAAAGGCCGAGGCATGGGTCGGGCAGCACGGCACGACGGGCGCGCAGGTGCAATGGGCGAGTTCACCCGCCGAAGCCGTTGCGAGCGCCGATTATGTTTTTTCATGCGTCGGAGACGACCCGGATCTGCGACAGATTGCGCTCGGCGCCGATGGCGCCTTTCCCGCGATGAAGAAAGGCGCCGTGTTTGTCGATCACACGACGACCTCCGCGAACATTGCACGCGAGCTGGCGAAGACTGCGCACGCGATGGGGTTTGAATTCCTCGACGCCCCGGTATCGGGCGGCCAGGCAGGCGCGGTGAACGGCGCACTTACCGTCATGGTGGGAGGCGATGCCGCCGCGTTCGAACAGGCCAAGCCCCTCATGTCGCACTTCGCCAAGGCGGTCACGCACATGGGCCCCTCGGGAAACGGCCAGCTCACAAAGATGGTGAACCAGATCTGCATTGCCGGCCTGGTGGAGGCGCTGTCCGAGGGAATCCATTTCGGACAGGCCGCAGGACTCGACGTCGAGCGCGTCATCGACGTCATTGCCAAGGGGGCGGCGCAGTCCTGGCAGATGGAAAATCGTGGGAAAACGATGGTCGCCGACCAGTTCGACTTCGGATTTGCCGTCGACTGGATGCGCAAGGACCTGCGGATTTGCCAGGAAGAGGCGGCGCGAAACAATGCCGACATTCCCGTCACCCGCATTGTCGCCGGTTACTATGACGAAGTTTCCAGGCACGGTGGCGGCCGCTGGGACACGTCGAGCCTGATTCGCCGGCTGCGAGGCCTTTGAGAGGAGCACGGGATGGACGTTGTATTCGGATGGCCTCAGGACTACCAATCGCTGCATGCCGAGCCTGGATCCGGCGAAAGTCGTGCACTGTGCTTTGTGTTTCGTGCCGGACACCTGCTCGTATCCCAGGGGCCCAATGGCGACATGTTGCTCCCCGAGATGCCGGACCCATCCGCCATCGGGCTGGATGCGGTCCGCAGCCATTACCTCGGCACGCTGGGCAACCTGCACACCTATGTCGCCGAAGTGGAACCGCAGGCCGAAGCCACGGCCCCCGGATGGGAATGGCATCACATGCGACGCCTGCATGGCGCCATCGACCCGGACCTGTACGCATTGGCGGGGCGCGCCCTCCAGCTCATCGAGTGGGAGCGTACCCACCGGTTCTGCGGCGTGTGCGGCACCGAAACGGTTCGCAAGGCCACCGAGCGGGCGCGCGAGTGTCCGGGCTGCAAGATGGTGTACTACCCGAAAGTCACGCCCGTCATCATGGCGCTGGTCAAGCGCGGCCGGCAGATCCTGCTTGCGAGGGGCCCGCATTTCGCGCCGGGAGTGGTGAGTGTGCTGGCCGGTTTCGTCGAGCCCGGGGAGACGCTGGAGCAATGCGTCCAACGCGAGGTCTTCGAGGAAGTGGGCCTGCGCGCGCACAACGTGCGCTACGTCGCCAGCCAGCCCTGGCCGTTTCCCCATTCACTGATGATCGGATTCTTTGCCGATGCCGACGAGGGTGACATCCGCATCGATCCGGTCGAAATCGCCGAAGCCGGTTGGTATGACATCGACAACTTGCCCAAGCTGCCGGCAAAACTGTCGCTGGCCCGCGTGCTGATCGAGGCAGCCATTCGCGAAGACCGAACCGGCTCCGTGAAGGAATAGCAGAAAATCAGTAGCGATTCGTCGTTGCTCGCGCAGTCGGGATCGCGCGCCGCTTGTACCGCAAGCGGCGCTAAGCGGGCTCCCTTAAAGCTTGCAGGCCACCACGCGCTGGCGCTGCTCTCCCAGGCCCTGAATGCCCAGGGTAATCACATCCCCGGGTTTCAGGAATATGGGCGTGGGCTTGCGATACATGCCGACACCAGCCGGCGTGCCCGTGGTGATGATGTCCCCCGGCAGCAAGGTCATGTAATGACTGACATGTGACACGAGATGCGCTGCGGAGAACACCATGTCGCGGGTGTTGCCCTCTTGCATCCGATCCATGTTGACGTCCAGCCACATGCCAAGGTTCTGCGGGTCCGTGATCTCGTCCGTGGTCACCAGCCAGGGCCCGATGGGCCCCGCCGTATCGAAGCCTTTGCCCTTGTCGAACTGGGTGGTCGCCGTCTGGAATTTGCGCTCCGACAAGTCGTTGACGATGGTAAACCCGGCCACGTAGTCGAGGGCTTTTTCCTCCGAGACATACTGTGCCTTGGTCCCGATGACCACCGCGAGTTCAACTTCCCAGTCCAGCATCGTGGAACCCTTGGGTTGAATCACGTCGTCATTGGGCCCGTTAATGCAGGTCGTGGCCTTCATGAAAACCATCGGCTCGGTGGGTGGTGCGCGACCGCCCTCGGCGGCGTGGTCGCGATAATTGAGGCCTATGGCGACAAATTTCGAAATCCCCGTATAGGGAACGCCAAAGCGCGGCGTACCGCGAACCAATGGCAGGGATTCGGCGCGAATCCTGCGAAGCTTGGCCAACCCCTTGGGAGAAATTGTCTCCTGATCGATATGACTGATGACCCCGGACAAGTCGCGCAATTGCCCCTGCGCATCGATCATTCCCGGCTTCTCGTACCCGTCCCTGCCCCAACGACAAAGCTTCATGTCAGCTCCACTGGCTGTTGATGACGCAACACA
>CANJXQ010000080.1 GCA_947478805.1 Betaproteobacteria bacterium
CGATACCACTACAACCATGTCCGTCCGCACAGCAGCCTGGGATTCAGACCGCCGGCGCCTTTAACGAAGCTGCCCGCATATGCGGGCAGCTTCCAGCTAAAACCCCCAACAGGAGCGCCACCTATGCACCATCCATAGTCCTTTATTAAAAGCACTTCGAACCGTTACACTCTCAATTACATTGGTATAGAAAGCTCGGGCTGGTCATGATGGCACGTGACACTCAGGGGACGGCGACTTGATGGTGGGGATACACAATGAGGGTATTAATGAGGGTATAACAATTAAAATTAATTAATAATATTCTATTAAAACAACAATATATATGTATTACAGATGGTGTTGCGCGAAGATGATCGCAGCGCAATTGTGACGAAGCGCCCGTTTTACGACTTCGCGCGGGTAGACACTGGTTTGTGTGAGTGTTCCGCGAAACAATTCCTCGCTCGCAATGACACGATGCAGGGCGTCGAGAAACATTGCAACAAAGACTTCGTGCTGGAGTCCGGACAGTGTCAGTCGCAGATAGTCCCGCACTGCGCGAGGAGAGGACAAGGCGTCGCCTCTGGAGAGCTCTTCAGCCAGCGTGCGGCGGGCCAGTTCCATGGCGGCCAGCAACTGGGCGGTCTTGGCGTCCCCCATCCCGGGCGCCTGTCTCAAGCGGTCGGGGTCGGCACCAACCAAATCGGACAATGAGCTGAAGGTTGTTAGCAGGCTGCGGGCAATGTCGATCGCACTGCGTCCTCGAATACCGGTCCGCAGGAATATGGCCAGCAGTTCGGCATCACTCAGCCGGGAGGCGCCTAATGCAAGCAGCCTCTCGCGTGGGCGCTCGGCGATGGGCCAGTCGGTAATTGCCATGTGCATCCTTGTAGTGCCGCTGCACAGAGTAACGCTTCGCAGCCGGAGCCGATGACAGGGTGCAGGCCTGGACGCGCCAATCGGGCGATCGGGAGTCGGTTGGCGTTCAGGGTCAGTGAATTTGCGTAGAATCTGGGCATACTTCCGGGAGCCACTGCTCAACCATGAAAAATTCTCAGACCACCGTAGCCGGGAAACGCGTCCTGCTTGGCATTACTGGGGGAGTCGCGGCCTACAAAGCGGCAGAGCTTGCGCGCTTGATGGTCAAGGCAGGGATGGATGTTCGCGTGGTGATGACCTCGTCTGCCACACGATTTATCGGTCCAGTAACGATGCAGGCGCTGTCAGGTCAGCCGGTGCTGACGGAAATGTGGGACGCGCGCATTCCGGACAACATGGCGCACATCGAGCTTTCGCGAGATCGTGACCTGATTGTGATTGCCCCGGCCAGCGCTAATTTCATTGCCAAGCTGGCCAATGGATTGGCCGATGACCTGCTTTCGACGCTTTGCGTTGCACGTCGCTGCCCGCTGCTGGTCGCTCCTGCAATGAACGTCGAAATGTGGGGCAATGCGGCAACTCAGGAAAATGTTAAACGATTGGCGTCGTGGGATATCGGGGTTCTCGGGCCAGCCGCGGGTGAGCAGGCCTGCGGAGAAACCGGGTTAGGTCGAATGATTGAACCCGAGCAGATTTTCGCGCGCATATCCGGCCTTTTCGGGCCCAAGCCTCTGCTCGGGAAGAAGGTTCTTGTCACGGCCGGCCCTACCTACGAGCCCATCGACACGGTTCGAGGGTTGACGAACCTGAGTTCGGGCAAGATGGGATATGCGGTCGCTCAAGCCGCTGTCGAGGCGGGCGCCACGGTCACCCTGGTGACCGGATCGACTGCACTTGCCGCGCCGACTGGAGTGGAACGCATCGATGTCCAAACCGCTCGCCAGATGCGAGAAGCGGTGCTGCCGAGAGCAAGGAAATCGGACATTTTCATTGGTGTGGCGGCCGTGGCGGACTACCGGCCTGCGGAACCAAAGGCGCACAAGCTCAAGCGCGGGACGGGCAATTTGACGATCGAACTGGTACCCAACCCGGACATTCTCGGTGAAGTGGCGGGGCTGAAAAACGGACCATTCTGCGTTGGATTTGCTGCCGAAACGGAAAACCTGCGAGCCTATGCGCAGGAAAAAAGAAAGAAGAAGAACATTCCACTCTTGGCGGCGAACCTTGCCCAGCACGCGTTCGGGCAGGAAACCAATGCGTTGACGTTATTTGACGACAAGGGGGAGCATGTTCTGCCCAAGGCGGAAAAAATTATCCTGGCGCGCCAGCTGATGGCTCATATTGTTTCCATGCTGCCAAGGCGCTCACGCTAGCAATACCAATATTCTGGGTCTAATTAGTCGCCATGGCCGCATGAATAATCTGTTTGGATCATTTCTCTGGCCTGCGATGTTGCGGGCCCAATAGCCGTTCGCATGAACAGTAGTGCGGTTCTAAGTCTTCCGAAGGTAACGAGCGACATGCGTCAACTCGACGTTACGAGAATCGACCAGCGGCTAGCCGGCCAACTGCCGGCACACGCCACGTCAGGTTCGGCGGGACTCGACCTGCGCGCTTGCATCGACGCGCCGCTGGTGCTGGTGCCAGGCGCAACATCATTGATTTCCACTGGCATGGCGATACACCTCGGGGATCCCGGATTGGCTGCGGTGGTATTGCCGAGGTCGGGGCTGGGGCACAAGAGCGGGATTGTGCTGGGAAACCTTGTTGGCTTGATTGACTCCGACTATCAGGGTCCTCTCATGGTGTCGCTTTGGAATCGCGGAGTGCAGGAGTTCACGATTCAACCAATGGATCGGATTGCACAACTCGTTGTGGTCCCGGTGGTCCAGGTACGGCTCAACGTCGTGGAGGACTTTGCGATTAGCGAGCGTGGTGCCGGTGGCTTCGGGAGTACGGGCAAGCACTGACATCGGGCTGCGCGCGGCTACGGCAATGATTGTGTCCAAGTCGCTCGAGAAGGGTGTGCCAGCGAGTGACCTCCCTAGGAGAGCATGTCGCTCCAGATGTTTTGCGCCCATGCACCAGCGTAAGCGCCCTCCAGTTCACTGCGTTGCGCGGAAACGCCGCCAGAGCCAGGCACGGTGACGAGCGTTTTCTGTGCTGCATCGTATCGATGCACGGATGAGACGTGGATCACTTCCTTGTCAGATACAAAGCTGTAGCAAGTATTTGCCACCATGGGTTCGGTGCTGGGCTGGCGGCCATTCATCAGCTCGACAATCGCTGCTGCGGCCAGCTTGCCGTGCTGGTTCGCCATATGGCCTGACTTCGGCATCGCAGGGGCAGCCAGTGTGGCGTCGCCAAGGACGTGGATTCCCTTGCGCACGGTCGACTCCATGCTTAGCCAGTCGACGCCGCACCAGCGGTTGTTTGCGGTGATCAATCCCGTCGTGCGTGCAATGTCTCCGGCGCGCATCGGTGGCAGAACATTCAGTACATCGGCCTTGATCGTGTCGAAATCAGTGCGCACCGTGGATGCGCGCGAGTCGACGCCCTTGACTTCGCTGTTGTTTCTATATTCAACGATACCGCCATAGAGTTCGCGCCAAGCTGCCTTGAACAGCGGGCCCTTCGAGGTGACGTCCTCGTTGGCATCA
Organism: Betaproteobacteria bacterium; assembly: GCA_947478805.1. Classification (GTDB taxonomy): domain Bacteria; phylum Pseudomonadota; class Gammaproteobacteria; order Burkholderiales; family SG8-39; genus CAIYPG01. The sequence continues at coordinate 3,522 of CANJXQ010000080.1, forward strand.
AGTATGAGAACTTTCGATCGCGGCTTGGCCTGCTTGAAGTAGAACGCCACTTGTGAGGCGCGCTCATACGGCCCTGGTGGGCAACGATAGGGCGCTCGCGGAATGGACAGCACATAGGTTCCGCCGTCCGGCATTGCCTCGAGCTGCCTGCGCAACGCGACGGTATCCGGGCCCGCTTTCCAGGCGTGAAGCACAGTTTTCTGCGCCTCAGCAGTCAAGCCTTCGACTTGATCGAACATGAAGTCCACGCCGGGAGAGACGATCAGCCGGTCGTAGCCCATGTCAGAAAACTTCGTGCGGAATTTCACGAGCTTCTTGTCCGCATCAATGGCCGTTACTTCATCGTTGAGAACCTGAACCCCATGTTCGCGCAAGCCTTGATAACCCCGCGTAAGCTCGCCGATGTTCCGAGTGCCACCAAGGACTAGATTCGAAATGGGGCATGATACGAATTCGGTATTGCGCTCGACCAGGAACACTTCTATCGTTCCGCCCGACCACATGCGCAAGTATTTTGCAGCAGTCGCTCCGCCAAAACCGCCACCAATCACAATGACACGACCGATAGGGCGTGGCGGTGATGCTGGGGTTGTCGCGCAGCCTGTCACCGCCATTCCGCCAAGACTGGCGCTGATCGCACTGGCCGCGGAAGCCTGGAGAAACCGACGACGTTGTTGGTTTTTCATGGTGCGCCCCTATTTGCTCTTTTGTGTTGAAAGGTAGGCTGCAATCAAGGCTATTTGCTCGTTCGAATATCCCTTGGACAGCTGATGCATGATAGTCGCCGGTCTCTTTCCTTCTCGAAACTCTGTCAGCGCCTTGACCAGTGTCTCCCGCGACTGTCCGGCAAGCACCGCGGTTCCGCCCACGCTCGCGCCGTTGGTCCCGTGGCAATTGGCGCAATTGGCAGCCATATTGCGCCCGAGGTTCGGATCAACGGTCTGTGCCCATGAGGGTGACGAAGCCGAGGCGACGGCCAAGCAGGCAAGCAGGGAAAACTTTGCGTTCATCGATTGTCTCCTTGGGGCGCCAACAAGATAATAATTCATTCGGGATCGACGGTGTCTCGCGAGTTTCGTTCGAGCTGCAGCGGAATGTCAAGTCAGAGCAAAGAAAAATCTCTCGCGGCGCAGGACAAGCAGGCACAAAAAAACCGCCCAGGAACATCAGGGCGGTTTTCAAGTTTCTGCGAAGCGGGCCTTACGTTTCGGGGGCTGCCTCAACGACTTTTTCATCCTCGAATCTCAGCGCTACCTTGCCATTGGTATCGATATCCACAGTCACTTTTCCTCCACTGGATAGCCGACCAAAGAGCAACTCATCGGCTAAAGCACGCCGAATCGTGTCCTGGATGAGGCGGGACATGGGGCGCGCGCCCATCTGCGGGTCAAACCCGTGCTTGGCGAGATGGTCTCGCAAAGCATCCGTGAACAAGGCCTCCACCTTCTTATCGTGTAGCTGCGCCTCAAGCTGCATGAGAAACTTGTCCACCACACGCAGGATGATGTCGTGATCCAGTTGCTTGAATGAGATGGTCGCATCCAGGCGGTTTCGGAACTCGGGGGAAAACATGCGTTTGATTTCACCCATCTCGTCGCCCGGTTCCTTGCGCGCCGTAAATCCCATCACTGCCTTGTTCAGCGATTCGGCGCCAGCGTTGGTTGTCATCACGATGATGACATTGCGGAAATCGGCTTTTCGGCCATTGTTGTCAGTCAGCGTTCCATGGTCCATTACCTGGAGCAGGATATTGAAGATGTCCGGGTGCGCCTTTTCAATTTCGTCGAGTAGTAGTACGGAGTGCGGCTTCTTGGTGATGGCTTCGGTCAACTGCCCACCCTGGTCGAATCCGACGTATCCGGGGGGCGCGCCGATTAATCTGGAAACGGCGTGCCGCTCCATATACTCCGACATGTCGAAGCGAATGAGCTCAATGCCCATGCAGTAGGCTAGCTGCCGCGCAACTTCCGTCTTTCCAACGCCAGTGGGCCCGGAAAAGAGGAACGAGCCAATCGGCTTTTGGGGATTACCCAAGCCCGAGCGTGATGTGCGAATTGCAGCGACCAATGCTTCGATGGCTTTGTCCTGGCCGAACACCACTGCCTTGAGATCCCGGTCGAGATTTTTCAGCGCATTGCGATCGTCCTGGGAAACACTCGCCGGCGGAATACGGGCAATTTTGGCTATGATTTCTTCTATTTCAACTTTCCCGATAAGTTTCTTCTGGCGTGACTTCGGGAGGATCTTTTGTGCCGCCCCGGCCTCGTCGATGACGTCTATTGCCTTGTCGGGCAGGTGGCGATCATTGATGTACCGGGCCGACAATTCTGCCGCACTGGTAAGCGCGTTTGCACTGTATTTCACGCCATGGTGCAACTCGAAACGCGATTTCAATCCGCGCAGAATCTGTACGGTTTCTTCGACCGAAGGTTCCGGGACGTCGATTTTCTGGAACCGGCGCGACAGCGCATGGTCTTTTTCGAACACGCCGCGATACTCGTTATAGGTCGTGGCTCCTATGCACTTGACCGCACCCGAGGAAAGGGCAGGCTTCAGCAGGTTAGATGCATCAAGTGTGCCCCCCGATGCGGCGCCTGCGCCGATCAGTGTATGGATCTCGTCGATGAACAGGATGGCACTGGGGTTATCCACCAATTGCTTGAGGACGGCCTTGAGACGTTGTTCAAAATCCCCGCGGTATTTCGTTCCCGCGAGCAAGGCGCCCATATCCAATGCATAGACTTGGGAGTTGGCCAGGATTTCCGGGACCTGCCCTTCGACGATCTTGCGCGCAAGACCTTCGGCAATCGCGGTCTTGCCTACGCCTGCTTCGCCAACCAGAAGGGGATTGTTCTTGCGCCTGCGGCAAAGCGTTTGAATCACACGCTCAAGTTCCCGATCGCGGCCTATCAGGGGGTCGATCTTCCCGAGTACGGCCTGTGCGTTGAGATTCTGGGTATATGTCTCAAGCGCGCCGCCTGCTTGCTGCTCGTCGCTGCTCGACTCGGGCTCCTGCTCCGGCTTTGCGTCCTTGGCCTGTCCCGACTTCGCAATCCCATGCGATATGAAATTGACTACATCGAGGCGCGTGACCCCCTGCTGGTGCAGGAAGTAGACTGCGTGGGAATCTTTTTCACCGAAAATGGCAACCAGCACGTTCGCACCAGTGACTTCCTTCTTTCCCGAGGATTGCACGTGAAGGATCGCTCGCTGGATGACGCGTTGAAATCCGAGCGTCGGCTGGGTGTCGATCTCCTCGGTTCCTGCGACCGTTGGGGTATGTGCCGTAATGAAATCGGTAAGTGCTTTGCGCAACTCGTCGACATTGGCCGAGCAAGCGCGCAACACTTCGGCGGCGGTCGGGTTGTCGAGCAAAGCGAGCAACAAGTGCTCAACCGTAATGAACTCGTGACGTTTCTGCCTGGCTTCGACAAAAGCCATATGCAGACTGACTTCCAACTCTTGAGCGATCACGTTTCCTCCATCACGCATTGAAGCGGGTGCTGATGCTTTCGGGAATATGACACAACCTGCTCCACTTTGGTGGTCGCAACGTCCTTAGGATACACCCCGCAGATTCCCATGCCCTCCTTGTGGACTTTGAGCATGATTTGCATGGCTGCTTCCCGGCTCAGTGAGAAGAATTTCTGCAAGACCAGCACGACGAACTCCATCGGAGTGTAGTCATCGTTGAGCAGAATGACCTTGAACAGCGGCGGTGGCTTGAGCTTGCTCTTTTTTGCCTCAAGTACCGTACCGTCTTTCGAACGATTTGCCATACGCCCCAAGCATTATTTAGAAAACCTGCCACGGTCCGTCATGCCGCATGTCATTCAAGGCGATCGGCGCGCCGAGAAACCTTGCAGCGGGCCTTCCAGTCGCCTGGGTCGTGCCTGCATGCAGGATCCAGAACGTGCCGGTTCGCCCGCCTCCACCATTGTCACAAATGTACTGGTTGTCCCTGACAAACACAACTTGATAAACGGGCGTTTCGCCTTCATCGCTGACGCCAGAAAGTGCCTGATTTCCAGTGCATTGACGAGCGAGGACAAAGCGCGTATAAGGCTCCCTGTGTTTGTGCTCCAAGCGGTTTTCGGGTCGTCGTGATGTCCTACAGCTGCATTGAAGTCCAGGCATAGTTCCGGGCTTTCCCCGGTGGTTGATTTTAGGATGGGTCTATGCCAACAGGTACCGTGAAGTGGTTCAATGATGCAAAGGGGTATGGTTTTATCACTCCCGACGATGGCGGCGAGGATTTGTTTGCACACTTTTCCGCAATTCAAATGAGTGGTTTCAAGACGTTGAAGGAAGGCCAAAAGGTCCAGTTCGAAGTGACACAAGGACCGAAAGGCAAGCAGGCCTCGAACATACAGGCCGCATAACAAAATTCTTGAAAACGGGCGCTTCGGCGCCCGTTTTTTATTGCAGTTTCCCGGAGGAATGAGGGGATGGTCGCTAGTGGCAACATCGCCTGCATGACCGGAAGGCGTTTTTCCGAGCACAGTTGGCTGCATTAATTTCTGGGATGGTGGTGTGCTGGTGGCAGGTGCTGTCAACGGGCGGGTGGCCAGCCGCGTTATCAAAAGCGGCGCAGCAGAACCAATGCGGCGTTCTATTCAACACTCCAAGAGGAAGACAAATGAAAAAGATCGTTACCCTGCTGGTCGCAATCGCGTTCTCCGGTATGAGTGGCTTGGCTGCTGCCCAGGCTGCGGCTCCTGCCCCAGCCAAGGCTGCCCCCGCCCCTGCGGCCGCTCCGGCTGCCCCCGCGGCCGCTGCCCCTGCAAAGGCCGAGGCGCCGAAGAAGAAGGCTAAGGCCAAGCGCGCAAAGAAGGCCAAGGCAGCTAACTAACTGAAGTAACGTGAAAAACGCCCTGTGGGATGCAATCCCGCAGGGCGTTTTCTTTTTTCGGCGGCGGTCGTCAACCGGGCCATAAAACAGGCGTTGTTTCCTTTCACCGGCTAGCATTCCGGAACTTGAATTTTCCAACCGATAGATGAGGACATTCCATGAAACAGTTGCTCGCAGTTCTGACGCTTTCGATGTTTGCCGTTTCCGGCGCGTTTGCCGCATCCCACATGAAGGGGGCCGACGACAAGAAGGCCGATGCCAAGATGGAAAAGAAGGCTGACGCGAAGGCGGAAAAGAAGGACGACAAAAAGGCAGACAAGAAAGACGAGAAGAAGGCGGACAAGAAATAATTCGTCTTCTGACCATCCGCACCGAAGGCAGGGGCAGGCCCCTGCCTTTTTCTTTTTATTGATCGGGATCGCATGAACAGGTTCAACATCCGCCGATTGGCAGGCTGTGCCGCGATAATGGCAACCGTGTTTTCCACGCTCGCGCGCGGCGAACTGCCGCAGGTGAGTCTGAATGCGGGGATTCATGTGGTGCGCGCGGAAGTGGCCAATACGAATGAGTCGCGCGCGCAAGGTCTGATGTTCAGGAAGTCGCTTGGAACCAATGAAGGGATGCTTTTCGTGTTTCCGCAGGATGAGGCTCATTGCATGTGGATGAAGAACACACTGATCCCGTTGTCGGTCGCGTTCATCGATGCCAAAGGGCAGATCGTCAGCATTCACGAAATGCTGCCGCAGACGGAGAATTCCCACTGCGCAGCATCCGCGGCGCGCTATGCCCTGGAAATGAATGCCGGATGGTTTCGCGCCAAGGGAATTCAGCGCGGCATGCGCATATCAGGGATCGACAGGGCGCTAAGCCCCAAGTGATCGATGCCGTCGGACCCAAAATAAAAAGGCCCCGAAGGGCCTTTTTATCTTCTTCGGGTCTGCTGCTACAGGCCGCCGTTTTGCTGCGCGACCATGCAGAACAGCATCGGAATCGAGAAGAACGTATTGAAGCGTGAGGTCAGCATGGCCATCCGCTGTGATTTCGCCTTGACATCTGGTTCCGCCGGAACCATGCCAAGGGCGCGCTGCTGGTTGGGCCAGATGATGAACCAGACGTTGTACGCCATCACCAGCGCCAGCCACATGCCGATGCCGATTGCCACATGGGAACGTTGCAGGCTCAGGGCTTGCCCGATGTACCCGCTCATCCATGCGAGCAGAAGGCCGGTAACGACGGTGGCCAACGCCGCCCAGCGGAACCAGAACAGGGCTGTCGGGGCAATGACCTTGCTGACCGCAGGCTTTTGCTCATCGGGGATCTTGGGCATTGAGGGGATCTGGACGAAATTGAAGTACCAGAGAAGGCCGATCCACATGATTCCAGACAAGACATGCAGCCAACGCATAAAAAACAGCGACCACGCATGGTCCACTTTGATCCATGTGCCTGAAACGGATCCGACTAGCAGGATGATGACGATCAGGAGGACGATACCGGCGGTTACGGTGCGCCCGAGAGATTGAAAAATCGCGCCCATGACAGAATCTCCTTCGTTATTGATTTGGCTTACGAATTGGCCCGAGGTGTTACGCGGCGCGAGTGTAGCACAAGGGATTCCACCACATGCCATCGGCATGGCTATTGCGATCGGCAATGAACGTTGCAAATTGCTCACGCCCGGTGGTGCAGATTGTCGGGTACATCTCTCCTAACGCTCGCCAACTGTTGTTGGCAGCAACGGGGGAAACAAGCATTGTCACGATTCGCTTTCGACTCGCGCTGTTATTCCCCCCGAGGCAAGCGAGATCTCCAGCTTATCGCCTGAAGACACAGTGCTGGAATCGCGCACGACGCGCCCCTGTTCGTCCCTGACGACACTGTAGCCTCTTGCCAGTACCAGCATTGGGCTCAGGTGATCAAGGCTGCCCCGCAGCGATGTTGCACGCCCATCAAGCCGGCCCAGTTTCGAATTCGCCGACAGGCACAGCCGTTCAATGAGCATGTTGATGCTCAGGAGGGATTCATCCGGCCGGGGCAGGAATTTGTGCCCGCGATGAAGGAGCGAACTCAGCATCCATCGCTTGCGATCCATCTGGTCGAGCCACGAGGCTGCCTGTCGGTCCTTCAGCCCACGCAGCCGCTCCATCTGCAACTCGATACGGTGCCGAGGATGTTCCAGGCGACGCATGTTTGCGTCCAGTCTCTGCATCCCGTTTTCCAGGCTTCGGCGTGTTCGGCTCGACGCGCGTTGCGCCAGGACATTGATCCGACGGGACAGTTCGGCCGCATCTGGACTGACCAATTCCGCGGCGGCCGTCGGGGTCGGGGCTCGACGGTCTGCTGCCAGATCCGCAATGGTAATGTCGGTCTCATGCCCGATGCCTGTTACCACCGGGATCGGGCAGGCCCGAACTGCCCGTGCAACCGCTTCTTCGTTGAATGCCCAAAGGTCTTCAATGCTGCCGCCGCCGCGCGCAAGAATAATGACGTCGCATTCGGCGCGACGACCCGCTACCTCCAACGCCTTCGCAACTTCGCCCGCAGCCACGTCTCCTTGCACCTGGACCGGATAGATGATGACGTCAATCGAGGGGCTGCGTCGTCGGAGCGTCGTGAGCACGTCCCGCAGTGCTGCTGCCTTCAACGATGTGATAACGCCGATGGTGCGTGGATAGGTCGGCAATGGCCGCTTGAGCTCGGCTGCGAAAAGCCCTTGTCGCTCCAGTTGGTCGCGCAATTTGAGGAAGCGCTCATAAAGCACGCCAACCCCGGCGCGCCTCATGCTTTCGATGTTCAGCTGAAATTCTCCGCGGGCCTCGTACAGAGTGACCAGCGCTTGTACCTCGACTTGCATGCCGTCGGCCGGCATCCAATCCATGTATTGGCTGCGGTGACGAAACATCACGCAGCGCACCTGTGACTGCTCGTCCTTGAGGACGAAGTACGAGTGGCCCGAGCGGGCGCGCATGTAATTCGAAATCTCGCCGCTGACCCAGAGCAACGGAAAGCGCGTCTCAAGAATGTCGCGAACGCTTCTTGCAAGCGCAGAAACACTGAGTACTCCGGCCGTTAGAGTCGGTTCGCGCACGTTGTTGGGCTTGTTTGGGTGGACGCCTGGGGTTCGCTCAAATCGGGGCTGGAAATTGCAGTGCCGGCGCGTGTGGCTACCGCTCAGACTGCCATGAGTCGTCGAGTGAAGGTGCTACGATTCCAGTGGATCGCCGCACTGGGTGCGGCTTTCCAAAGGGTCACGGATGGTAACCTATCCACAGCCATAGGGAAAAACCCCAATTGTCTATGAGGGCTTAATCCTGGCTGGCAAAGAAAGTTTGCAAGTATATGATTTTGTGCGCATAAAGAAGCAGCTCACTTTTTCATCAGCATGAAGAAAGCTTGAGTATTCAATCCTCTGGGACACTACCGAGTGAATGTACTCACATGCTTATCCACAGCAACTGTGGACAACAAATGACCCAATACCAGCTGTTGCTTAACAGGGTCATTTTGTCCACTTCGGGTGGCGCAAGCGTTGTCGCGAGCCGTTACCGGAGTCTCGTCGTGCATGCAGTGATGTGAATGGAAACTGCATGCCGATGGTACCTGCTTCCTTGCCGAAGCCCGCGATGCAAGATAAAGTGGCGGCGGATTTTCGGCGTTGTGTGCGAATCTCCGTCACCTTTTAAATCAGGGCGATGGGAGCATGAGCTCAGCGTGATTTGAACATTCCGTCGAGGCCATGCCCCAGGCGCGGCAGAAGCGCGCAGGCAGCAGACCATCAATCGCAATAGTTGTGAGAGGAGTTGCATTTGTTCGCAATCATCCAGGCCGCTGGCTGGCCGATCTGGCCGTTACTCGTTGCATCCATTATTGCCGTTGCGCTGATCATTGAGCGCCTGGTCATGCTGCGCAAGGATCGAATTGTCCCCGAGGGCTTGCTGGAGAAAGCCGTTGCCGCCTATGAGAAGCAGGGAGTCACGCCCGAGTTGATCAAGAGCCTGGCGGAGGATTCTCCCTTGGGCCGAGTCCTCGCCGCCGGTTTGCGCAACACCAAGAGCTCGCGTTACGTGATGAAGGAGTCGATCGAGGAGGCAGGCAGTGCGGTCAGTCATGACCTCGAGCGATTCCTGACGACCTTGGGAACCATCGCATCGATCAGCCCGTTGATGGGGTTGTTTGGAACGGTGGTTGGCATGATCGAGATCTTCGGTTCGCAGGCTCCCACGGGCACCAACCCCCAGGCGCTTGCGCATGGCATATCGGTTGCGCTATACAACACGGGTTTCGGCCTGGTCATCGCCATACCGGCGATGATCTTCTTTCGTCATTTCCGCGGCAAGGTGGAAAGCTTCGTCGTTGAAATGGAGCAGCAGGCATCCAAGCTGGTGGATATCGTGCATGGTGAGCGCAAGGATTATTCCGGCGCGCCCAACACTCAGGGCTAGTTCACAGCATGAATTTTCGCGGGACGCAAAAGGAAGACCCCGAGATCAACTTGATCCCGTTGATCGACGTGCTGCTCGTGATCATCATATTCCTGATGCTCACCACCACTTACTCGAAGTTTGCCGAATTGCAGATTCAGTTGCCCACTGCGGCTGCGGAAAAGCAATTGGAGCGGCCGAATGAAATCACCATCGTGGTCAGTGCCTCCGGCCAGTACCTGGTCAATCGTCGTTCGGTAACTTTCCGGGACGTTGCCGGGCTCGCCGAAGAACTCAGGCGTGCCGGTGCGTCGTTGAAGGACCCGGTCATTGTCATCAATGCCGACAACAGTGCGACACATCAATCGGTCATTCGCGTCATGGACGCCGCGCGCCAGGCAGGATATGGCCAGATTGCGTTCGCTGTCGAGCAGACCAGCAAGTAGTTCCGCGGCCCCTGTGCGCCGGCCTGCCAGCGCACGCGCATGACTGCCGCCTCCCCGGACTCCTTTGCCGCGCGGCACTGGTATCGGCGAACCGCCCTGTCCACTTTGCTTCTTCCGATCGCATGGGCTTTTTCGCTGATCGCGGCGATGCGCCGACTGATGTATCGCACAGGACTGTTTCCATCGGTTCGCCTGTCGGTGCCGGTCGTGGTCGTCGGCAACCTGACGGTTGGCGGTACGGGGAAAACCCCCCTGGTGATCTGGATGGCGAAGATGCTGAGTAGCAAGGGCATGCATCCAGGCATCGTGCTGCGCGGCTATGCCGGCGCACAGCGGGGCGCGCGCGAAGTGCTTGCTGGCACTGATGCAGCGCTGGTCGGCGACGAGGCAGTCCTTCTCGTGGAGCGCACCGGCTGCCCTGTCTGGGTCGGTGCCAATCGGGCGGACGCAGCCAGCGCATTGCTGCACTCACATCCGCGATGCAATGTGTTGATTTGTGACGATGGACTGCAGCACTACCGATTGGCGCGTGACCTGGAGGTCGCGGTGGAGGATGAGCGGGGCCACGGCAACGGGCGGTTGCTGCCCGCGGGCCCGATGCGCGAACCTGCCGATCGCCCGGTCGAAGTGACGGTCGCCAACGTGCCAGGGGATCGTCCATTGCCCGTTCGCAACGGCAGGGTGTTGCGAATGACCTTCTCGCCAGGCCAGTTGCGATGGGTGGTGGGCGAACGCGCAGGGGAAAGCATCGGTATCGAGCAACTCAAGGGTATGCGGTTGCATGCCGTTGCCGGAATCGGCAACCCGGTGCGCTTCTTTTCCATGCTCGATTCGTTGGGCCTGAACGCGATACCCCATGCGTTTGCAGACCATCACGCATTCACGCCGGCTGACCTGGAATTCCCGGATTGCGATGCGATCCTGATGACCGAGAAGGATGCGGTAAAATGCCGTTCATTCGCGAGGAGCGACTTGATTGCGGTCAGCGTGGTTGCGGATCCGGACCCTGAACTGGCTGAATTGATTTTCAGGGCTGCGGCCGAAGCCGCATCGAGCGATCGGGAAGAGCCGGGCGCGCCGTTATGACGCCTTGCATTGGAGAGCGGTTGCCGGATGCGCGCATGCCGGCATCCGCGCCCTTTGATACGCCGCAGCTTTCAACATGGAGTATCTGCTGATGGACAGTCGCTTGTTGGATATCCTGGTTTGCCCGATATGCAAGGGACCGTTGCTGTTTCGCAAGCAGGAATTGGAACTCGTGTGTCGCGCGGATCGGCTGGCCTTTCCCATACGCGACGATATCCCTGTGATGCTCGAAGACCAGGCGCGCCGTTTGGCGGCCAGCGAAGAGGTCGAGTAGGCGCAGTGGCGCGGCGGCGCGTCAGCCTAACCCGGGTACCGTTCGTCGTGGTCATCCCGGCGCGATTTGCGTCATCCCGACTGCCAGGCAAGCCGCTTGCCGACATCGCCGGAAAACCGATGATCGTCCGGGTGGCAGAGCGGGCACGTGCCAGCGGAGCGCAAGCGGTTTATGTTGCGACCGACCACGACGGGGTTCGCGACGCCGCGCTTTCGAACGGCATTGACACGGTCATGACCGGTCGGCATCACGCCTCGGGAACGGATCGCATTGCCGAAGTCGCGCGCAGCCTTGCCTTCGATCCCGATGCAATCGTGGTCAACGTGCAGGGTGATGAACCTTTGATCGCCCCGGAACTTATCGCCGACGTGGCGGCGATGCTGGCGGCAGATGGCGTGGCCGTGATGTCCACTGCTTGTCACGCCATCCGCGATTCAGCGGAGATGTTCGATCCCAATGTGGTCAAGGTGGCCCTTGATGCCAATGGTGGCGCACTCTACTTCAGCCGGGCGCCGATTCCATGGGCACGCGATGCGTTCGCGAAGTCGTTCCAAAAGGCGCCCGGAAAGCTACCCTCGCAGCTTCCGCGCAAGTTTCCATGCTATCGACATGTCGGGATCTATGCCTACCGCGCTTCGTTCCTTGCGCGATTCGCGACGCTGGCTCCGGCCCCGCTCGAACAGTTCGAGGCGCTGGAGCAGTTGCGCGCCTTGTGGCACGGCTATCGGATTGCGGTATCCATCAGGGACGACGTCCCGGAGGCTGGCGTGGACACTCCGGAGGACCTTGCCCGCGTGCGGGCTCGATTTGCGCTTCCCGTCGAAATTGACCGGGAGCGCAAAGCGCGCTAAGGTCAGGCGCAATTGCTTACCAAGTTCGGAGCGTGCGTGAGACACGCAGGGATGTGTGCCGTTGCGGGCACTGATCCGGACTCAGCCGGTTTCGATATCAAGGGGAAATCATCATGAGGTTGATTTTGCTGGGCGCGCCAGGTTCCGGAAAGGGAACCCAAGCGACGTACATCAAGCAGAAAGTCGGGATTCCGCAGATTTCCACGGGAGACATGCTGCGCGCGGCGGTCAAGGCCGGCACGCCTCTGGGGCTGGCCGCCAAGAAGGTGATGGATTCGGGGGGGCTGGTGTCCGATGAGATCATCATTGGCCTGGTCAAGGAGCGGCTGAAGGAGCCGGATTGCAAGAATGGCTATCTCTTCGACGGTTTTCCGCGGACCATTCCGCAGGCCGAAGCGATGCGCAATTCCAGCGTCGATCTGGACTATGTCCTGGAGATCGACGTCGATGACAGTGAAATCATCCAGCGCATGAGCGGCAGACGCTGGCACTCGGGGTCCGGGAGGACTTATCACGTCAAGTTCAATCCGCCGAAGATCGAAGGCAAAGACGACCTGACCGGTGAGGCGCTGATCCAGCGAGATGACGACAAGGAAGAGACGGTCCGCAAGCGCCTTGACATCTACCACACGCAAACCAAGCAACTCATCGACTATTACTCGCAGTGGGCGAACAAGGGAGATCCGCGCGCGCCGAAATACCGGAAGATCGCCGGTGTGGGGGGCGTGGATGAGATCCGCAGTCGCGCCTTCTCCGCCCTGGGAATTGCCTGAGCGATGAAAAGCATCACGCTCACGCAGTACCTGATCGAACAACAGCGGGAGAAGGGCGCGGTCTCCGCAGAGCTTCGTTTGCTGATTGAAGTGGTCGCGCGTGCCTGCAAGCGCATCAGCCATGCCGTCTCCAAGGGGGCCTTGGGTGGTGTGCTGGGTGGGGCCGGCACGGACAACATCCAGGGCGAGGCGCAGAAAAAGCTCGATGTCATCGCCAACGAGGTGCTGGTGGAGGCCAATGAGTGGGGCGGGCACCTGGCAGCCCTGGCATCCGAGGAAATGGAGCATCCGCATCAGATCCCGAGCCGCTACCCGCGCGGAGAGTTCCTGCTGCTGATGGACCCGCTCGATGGCTCGTCGAACATCGACGTGAACGTGTCGATCGGGACCATATTTTCCGTGTTGCGCTGCCCGGACGGTGTCGTCGATCCCGACGAAAAGGCCTTCTTGCAGCCGGGCACGAATCAGGTGGCGGCGGGGTTCGCGGTGTATGGACCATGCACCATTCTCGTATTGACTGTTGGTGCCGGCGTGGCGGCATTCACGCTCGATCGCGAGCTGGGCAGTTTCGTGATGACACAGTCCGAGATCAAGCTCTCTCCGGATACGCAGGAATTCGCCATCAATGCATCGAACATGCGCAACTGGGAAGCGCCGGTGCGCCGCTACATCGACGAATGCCTTGCAGGCAAGACAGGCGTGCGTGGCAAGGACTTCAACATGCGCTGGGTTGCATCCATGGTGGCGGACGTGTTCCGTATCCTGTCGCGTGGCGGGATCTTCATGTATCCGTGCGACGCAAAACACAAGGCTGGGCGTTTGCGCCTCATGTATGAAGCCAATCCCATGGCTTTCATCATCGAGCAGGCCGGGGGGGCAGCCACGGACGGTCGCCGGCGCATCATGGAGATCCAGCCGGAGCAGTTGCACCAGCGCGTTGGCGTCGTCCTCGGCTCAAAGGCGGAGGTTGATCGTGTGACGCAGTATCACCTCGAGGCGCCCGCTCGGGCGTAATCCTGCAATGATCGTACCCGAGCTGAGGGGCGTCACACCGAGGTGTCGGCGTATCAGGCCGGCCGACATTGCGGCGCGTCGGCGGCGCCTGCTCCGCAAGTACATCACTTCGGCTTGTCGCGCCTAACTCCCCCCTTGATCTAGGGCGAGGACGTTCCGCCTTTCGAGGGAGGGCTGCCGACCTATTCGCGGTCAATTCACGCACCAGTGAAGCGGCGCCTACCCCGCTAACCGGTGGTTTCGGACCGGACTGCACGTTGTCGTGTGTCGGAACTGGCTTAAAGGCCTCACTTTTGGTTATAATTTAGAGCTTTACGCAATCCCCCTGCACGCCAAGCCAGCGGAACCCACTCCTAGGGTCCGGGCTGCCGAAAAAGACGGGGGTTTTTTAGTGGAGGAACTATGGAAGCAGGTCTCTGGTTCGCACTCATTTGTGCGCTCATCGCCATCGTCTATGGCGGGATATCGACGCAATGGATCCTGGCCCAGCCTGCCGGGAATGAGCGCATGCGCGAAATCGCGCTGGCGATCCAGACTGGCGCCAATGCCTACCTGAACCGACAATACATCACGATTTCGATCGTTGGCGCGATCCTGTTCCTGGTGATCGGGTTTACGCTGGGCTGGATGACCGCAGTGGCCTTCGCCATCGGCGCCATTCTCTCGGGGGCCACCGGCTACATCGGCATGAACGTTTCGGTGCGCGCCAACGTGCGGACCGCTGAAGCGGCGCGCAAGGGCCTGAACGAGGCGCTGACCGTTGCATTCCGTGGCGGTGCCATCACCGGCATGTTGGTGGTGGGCTTGGGCCTGCTTGGCGTTGCCGGCTTCTACGCATTCCTGGTTTCCGGGTCCAGCGGTCAATTGTCTGACGTCATCAAGCCGCTGGTCGGCTTTGGCTTTGGCGGTTCGCTGATTTCCATCTTCGCGCGACTCGGCGGCGGCATCTTCACCAAGGGTGCCGACGTGGGTGCCGACCTGGTTGGCAAGGTCGAGGCGGGAATTCCCGAGGACGACCCGCGCAACCCGGCGGTGATCGCGGATAACGTGGGCGACAACGTCGGCGACTGCGCCGGCATGGCGGCCGACCTGTTCGAGACCTATGCCGTGACCCTGATCGCCACCATGATTCTCGGCGCGCTGATCGTGAAGACC
>CANJXQ010000081.1 GCA_947478805.1 Betaproteobacteria bacterium
CCAGTCGGTCACGGCAAGTCCTGCCGCGCCCGGTGGCCGGTCTACCCCATAGGGGGCGATGATGGGCTGGCAGATCTCGGTCGGCCCGAATACTTCCGTGAACGCCTTGACGCCAAATCGCTGCCGGATCTGCGGCACGAGGTCCCACGGCGTCGGCGCCGTGAATATGCAACGCAAACGACTTTGCTTTTCGTAATCCGACGGTGGCTGTTTGGCAACCCAATCCATCATCACGCCCACGAAGTTCGTCACCGTCGCGCCCGATTCGGCGACGCGCTGGGCAAATCGAGTCGGGCTGAATTTTTCGTACAACACCATGCTCGCACCGGCGATCAGCGTCGGGTACGTGGTCAGGAACTGCGCATTGCCATGGAACAGGGGATTCGCGGTCATATAGACGTCGTCGGGCGTCAGTCGCGTCTGGCTCACGCATTGGTCACTGGCGAAATAGAACTGTGCGTTCGACATCATCACGCCCTTTGAGGGGCCGGTGGTCCCCGAGGTGAAGATGATCGCGCCCAGGTTCCAGCGCTCCTGCTCCGGCAGATTTACGGCAGGCGCAGATTTCACCAGCGCATCGAACGGCTCCGCCGCATAGCCGGCGGCTTTCAAGGCGGCGACGTCGGCATCCATGGCGTCGCTGACGACAAAGAACATCAAGCCAAGGTCCTTGACCGCTGGTGCCACATCGACGAACCGGCTTACGTAGTTGGAACCGACCACGACGCCGCGCGGCTTGGTGACGTTGAGCGCGTGCTTCAGGAAGTCTCCGAAGTACCCGGTATTGGTTGGTACCTCGACGGCGCCGGCGCGCGTTGCGCCGAACCAGGCCTGGATGTACTCGTAACGATTGTCCATGTAGATCATCAGGCGGTCGCCCACCTTGAACCCGCGGCCGATCAAGCCGCCGGCGATCCGCGTGGCAAGATCGTCCATCTGCCGATAGCTGAAACTGCCGCGCTCGGGTTCAGTGAGGAACGGCTTGTCGCCGAATCGCTTGGCCTGGATCGCCAGAATGGTCGAGAGCGACCAATCCTTGCGATCGGGAAAGGTCAACTTCAGTGGCCCGTAGGTCTGCATCAAAACTCCTTGGTTTGCTTGGTTCGTCTTGGGCAACAGGGTCTGCCCGCTATCTCACGTGGAAGGCGCGCCCCCAATCAGGGACGTCTTCTGCCGATCCGCCTAGTTCACCTGCCTCGTGCGGCCAGCCCAATACGGCTCGCGCAGCTTGAACTTCTGCAGTTTGCCCGTCGCCGTCCGCAGCAGCGCGTCGCGAATCTCCACCGAGCGCGGGCATTTAAAGTGTGCAATGTGGCTCCGGCAGAAATCGATCAGCTCCTTTTCATCTGCCTTCATGCCCGGGCGTAGCACCACCAGCGCCTTGATGGTCTCGCCCCACTTGTCGTCAGGCACGCCGATGACGGCTGCCTCTGCCACCGCAGGGTGCTGGTAGAGGCAATCCTCCACCTCGATCGAGGAGACGTTCTCGCCCCCCGTGATGATGACGTCCTTTTTTCTATCGGCAATGACCACATACGGGCCATCCATCGCGCCGCCATCACCGGTGTGGAACCAGCCGTCGGCAAGCGCCTTTGCGGTCTCGTCTGGTTGATTCCAGTATCCCGCGAACACGTGATTCGACTTGGCGAGGATTTCCCCGCTGTCGTTCACGGTCATGCGAACGCCTACAGCCGGCACACCGGCGCGCGACAAACGGCGGGCACGCTCCGAGGAATCCAGCGCATCCCATTCCTCAGGCGCCCGGTTGACCGTCAACAGCGGCGAAGTCTCCGTGAGGCCGTAGATCTGGATGAACTCCCAGCCGAGATCGACCTCGACGCGCTCGATGGTCTTCGACGGGGGCGGTGCTCCGGCAACGATAACGCGCACCCTGTCCCGCCCGGGGATCGGCATTCCCTTGGCCTTGCGTGCCGCAGCGGCATCCAGGATGGCATTGACGACGGCGGGCGCGCAATTGAGCAAGGTGACGCCTTCCGCATCGATGCGCTTGAGAATCTCCTCGCCATCGATTTTGCGGATGACGACCTGGCGCACTCCCATGGCGGTCAACGCGTAGGGCATGCCCCAGCCGTTGCAATGGAAGGTGGGCAATGTATGCAGGTAGACATCACGATCGGTGACAGTCGCATGCCACCCGAACATGGCCGCGTTGAGCCAGCACGCGCGGTGCGTCAGTTCTACGCCCTTCGGTCGCGCGGTCGTGCCGGACGTGTAGTTCACCGACACGGTCGCGTTCTCATCGGTAACCTGCCCCTTCGGCTTGGCGCCCTTGCGCAGGAAAAGATTCACATCCGAACTCGCACCGAGAATGAACCGATGACGAATCTCAAGATGCTTCAAGGGCTCTTCGAGTTCCGGGTCGATCAGCGCAACCGTCGCCCCCGAGTGCTTGAAGATGTAACCGACTTCTTCGGCCTTAAGGCGAAAGTTCACCGGCACGAGAACACGCCCGAACGCACTCACTCCGAAAAGGGCAATGAGGAACCGAGTCGCATTTGGCGAGACGATGGCAACGCGTTCGCCCATGCCCACGCCAAGCTCGTCGAGCGCCCCCGCCAGGCTGCGCGACATTTCGGCAAATTGGGCATAGGTGATTCGTCCCAGGCTGCCACCCGGCGGGTTGGGCTCATCGACTGCGGCCACTCGGTCGCCATACACCAACTCAGCACGCTCGAGAAAATCGCCAAGCGTCAAGGGAACTATCATGTCAATCCTCCTTGAAATTCCTGTTCAAAACCAGCGGATGACGCAGAAGTATGCGTCGTGCGAAACCCCCGCCTTACCTCGGCCGATTCTCGTTCCGGCGCAGCGTTTAATCAAGCGCCGGAGCAACCCCCTCCTCCCACAGCCTGAAGAAGCGCTCCTTACCTGGAAAGCGCAGGGTAATCCAGATCTGTTTTGCGCCGGCCTTGTTCGCGCGCGCGATCTGCTCCAGCACCTGGTGCGGAGTCCCCGCCAATGAAAACCGCGAAGCCAGGTATTGCGTCAAGCCGGTATCATCCGCAAGCCGCGAGTGTTCCTTCTTCGCGCCGCCCGTGACATGGTCCTTGGCGCGATATTCCGCATGAATGCGCTTTACCGCCTCGTGGTACTGCAGTGGCAAGTGCTTCCCCTCCATGGAGAACCGGAACGCCAGGTTGGCATAGGTGGTTAGGGAGTGCTTGACATCATCCAGCGCCTTGCCCGGATCTTCGTCCAGCCCCCCCATCAATAGCCACCAGACATCCAGATCCTCGAGCGTACGACCAGACTCTCTTGCGCCCGCCTCGATGTGGGCCAGTGAATCGCTCACTACTTCCGGCAAGACGCCGGTGCCAACAATGACGCCATCTGCGCAACGGCCCGCCGCGCGAAGGCCCTTGGGCCCCGATGCCGCCATATAGACCGGGACGGGTCGCTTGGGCCAGGCCAAGCGCACGTTGCGCCCCTCGAAATCCACCTCGTGCTCGCGATAGAGCTTCCTGATCGCCGAGACATAGGCCTCGATCTGTGCAACGCCCGCCCCCTTCAGTCCGATGTTGTACAGCGCGCTGTCGCCGCCACCGACACCGAGAAAGCCGCGGCCGCCGGAGATTTCATCGAGGGTTGCCGCGGCGCCTGCGGTCACCGACGGATGGCGTGTTACAGGATTGGTGACATACGGCCCGATTCGGATCGAGCGGGTCTGCTGCGCCGCCAGGGTCCCCTTGACATAGACATCGTGATACAGCGACGGACAGTCGCCAACACCCAGATTGCGGAACCCCAATCGGTCCGCCATGGGCACCAGGCGGAGAAATTCGGGCAGTTCATCCCCTGTAAGGGTGATACTGAATTGGGATCTGGAGGGCATGGGGACTCGCGAAGTGCACAGGCCATCTAATGGGCCTGCAAGAACGGGATGGAAACGCGTCGGAACCTCAGTCGAATCGATTCTAGCAGTTGCCCCCCGTGCACCGTACCGCCGAATCCACGAATCCCTGCCGTGGGATGTGCATGCGCAGGATCATGCAGATATTGCCATTGCAGTTGTCGCGTCCCCTGCAAGGGACATGGGACACATTGGCAAAATAAAACGGCCGGGCACACAGTGCCCGGCCGTCGAGATTATCTGGCGCGCCCGGAGAGATTCGAACTCCCTACCCCTTGGTTCGTAGCCAAGTACTCTATCCAGATGAGCTACGGGCGCACGGCGTGAATTATAACAGAATCATGGGTCTATCCAGATTCGCCAGCACACCTCATGCTATAGTACGGTTTCGCTGACGAGGCGACACTGACGAGCCAAAACAGGCATTACCCAAGTGCCGGCCCGGACAGATAAGTTCTCGAACGCATTTGTACGATCAGGAGAGATGCCCGAGTGGCCGAAGGGGGCGCCCTGCTAAGGCGTTATACGGTTTATCCCGTATCCAGGGTTCGAATCCCTGTCTCTCCGCCAAGATCCGATGTCCTGCAACTAGCGTTGCACCCGGACAAATAGTTCGGGCGCAACCGCGACTTCAGGCAACCCGTTTCGCGCCAGGTGTGAATAATCCATGCAATGGTGCGAACTCGCGCCATTGAAACCCGTGCATCACCGGTGCCGGTGCCGCCGGGTCCAGGCGTAGGTCAGGCATGCGTTCCATGAATGCTGAAATCGCTTCCTGCATCTCGATGCGCGCAAGCCCAGCACCGACGCAAGTGTGCGGCCCGGTATTGAAGGCAATATGATCCCGGGGCGCTCTGCGCGCCAGATCGATTTCATTGGGGTGAGGGTATTTGCTCGGGTCCCGATTAGCCGCTGCCTGCGCCGACACAACCGCCTGGTTCTTCTTCACGGTCACGCCACCCAGTTCAAGGTCGTCGTTGGCAAGGCGGGTGCGAAATTGGACCGGACCATAGAGTCGCAAGACTTCCTCCACAAAGTTCGGGACTCCATTCTCTCCAGCGTCGCGAATCCTGTCCTTCATCCCCGGCTGGGAAAGCAGGATGTAGAACGCGTTGGACAAGGTGTGCGCAGTCGTCTCGCTGCCGGCAAAGAACAGGTGCCTCACATTGGTCACAACATCCTCGACGCCCCAATCGGACCGAATCGTATTCCCGTCGCGCCACAGGCGTGAAATCATGTCATCGCCCGTGCCCGCACGGCGCTCCTCCACAAACGGCATCAGGATCTGGTTCAGTTCTCGAACGGCAGCGCGCGCCGCCTGCATGATGTCATCGCCGCCGGTTGTCGAGTAATTGAAGAATCGCGCAATCGGCTTCATTTTCTGGAAACAGCTGTCTGCCCAGGCATCATCTTGCCAAGGGAGACCCATGATCACGCAGATCGCGCGCACCGGCAGCAATGCGTTGAACTCATCGATGAGATTGACCTTGCCCTTCTCAATGAATCGATCGATGAGCGAGTGCACCAGCGGCCGCACGCCGGGCACACGGAACGGTTCGATGCCTGCCGATGAGAACTGCCGAATCCACCAGGAGTGCAGGCGAAAATGGTCCTCGCCAGTCGCCAGCTTCAAGCCGCGCTTGCCCTGTATCTCCTTGGCCTCATCCGACAGGTCCGCCGTCCAGAATCGAAGCTTGTCATTGTCGTACGACATCATCTTGCGGCAGCCGTCCGCAGTCATGACCAGCCATGCCTTCATGCCGGCATCCCAGATGACATCGCCGTACGCGCGCATCTTTTCATAGTGGGCGAACGGGTCCGTACCCTCGACCTCTTTCACACTGAACGGGCAGCGACCCGCAGATTGTTCCGTCACTTGCTCAGGCGCTTTATTTGACATTGCCACTTCCTGAAGGTTAAAAAGTTCGAATGAACGCAACTCGCCTCACAGTCTAAAATGCGTGCAGCACGGACACAAGCAGGTTCTGCATTGCATCCGGCAGGGGTTACGGGCAAGACTACCCCTGTTCACGCCTTGGCATTTGAACTATCACCCTTCTACTGGATTTTGGCTGGCAGGCATCGCGGCCGTCGAAAGGAAACGTCATGAACTCAGACGAAAAACTGCTGCCCCTGATAACCAAATTATGCAATGTGAAATATCAGGAGTTCCCCTTGGGATTCCAGGATTTTGTGAAGCGCGATATTCTCGATTCACTGGGCGCTGCCATTGCAGGCTCCTCGCGCCGTCTCACTCGCACCCTGCTCGACGCCTTCGGCGACAAGGCGTCTTCGCAAAAGGCTACCCTGCTCGGTTCCTGGCGTTCAGCCGAGGTTCGCGATGCCGCCCTGATCAACGGCACCTGCGCACACGCATGGGAACTGGATGACACCTATGAAGGTGGAGGGGCTCCGCTCCATGCGGGCGGGGTGATCGTGACCAGTGCGCTGACCATGGCCGACTCCATTGGCGGCGTCAGCGGGAAGGAGTTTCTCGCCGCAGTCGGCGCTGCGCTCGAGCTGGAATGCCGTATTGCACGCGCGACCAGCGGCGGCCTCGGTGGCTGGCACCTGACCTCGGTATACGGCTATTTCGGCAGCGCCATGGCGTGTGCGCGAATCCTCAAACTGACGCCGGAGCAGACGGTCCACGCATTGGGCATCTCGTTTGCCCAAGCCTCGGGCAACCTTGCGGCGACAGCCGACGCCGCCGACACGAAAGCTTTGCAGGCAGGCCTGGCCGCCACGGGCGGCACCTTGTCGGCCATCCTAGCCAGCAAGGGGGTTACCGGCCCGCTCAACAGCTTCGATGGCCCGCGCGGCCTGTTCGCTCTTTACCACAAGGGTGTATACGACCCGGATCAACTCTACAACGGCGTTCTCGAGACGTGGGTGGCCGAAGGCATCGGATTCAAACCCTGGCCCTCGTGCCGTTACACCCAGGGCTACCTCACCGCTCTCATGGACCTGCGTGCGCGCCACCAGTTGACACCGGAGACCGTCAAGGAACTGAGATTGTCCTCGGTATTCCCCAAGTTCATCGAACCCCGGGAGGTCAAAGTGAGCCCGAGAAACGCCGTGGACGCGCAGTTCAGCATTCCGTTCACGCTGGCCTGCATGCTGCAGAACGGCACCATGAAGGTCGCCGATCTGCAAGACGATCGCCTGCGCGATCCCGCGCTGATCGAAATCGCCAGACGGGTGCTCCCCGAAGGCGAGGCGCCCACAGGCGATTACGGCAAGGACTTCCCGCCGGCGACAGTGACGGCCATCCTGCACGACGGCCGGCAGGTCAGCGAGACTGCGGTCCACTCGCTTGGCCATCCCAGCAAGCGGCCCCTGGACTTCGCTGCCGTTGGGAACAAGTTCCGTGCCTGTGTACCATCAGCGGCCGTTCCGCCAAGTAATGAATCCGTAGAAAAGTTCATCAATTCGGTCGCCTCGCTGGACACGCTACCGAATGTCACGGAACTCTTGCGCATGATGAAGCGCGAGCCCCTGGCCGCCTAGGCCCGCACACGTTCTTCGTCCGCACACGTTGCGTCGCGCCTCAGGGCTGGGCGCGATCGTGCAGGATCACCTCGTTCGTCGCAACCCAGATGGATTGCGACACGAGCTCGTCATCAATGTTGCCCTGGGCATTGATCGCGCCGAATGCAGCTGCAGCCTGGTCTCGTGACGCAAACCAGAACTCATCGACGCAGTCCGATCTCAATCCCCAACCGCCTGGCCGCTCCGGTGGAAGTACATGGTTCTGCACGTAGCGCAGCATGTCCCCGCTGGTCGCCCCTTGCAGCAGCGCAGGTGCATATTGCCCCTTCCAGGCGCGTGCAAATGCCTCGCCAGTGATGGCTTTCGATCGCTCGACAAAACGGATCAATTTGACCGGCCCGACGCCCTCGTTCCTGAGGACTGATTCTTCCGCCAGCAGACAAAAGTTGTACACGGGCTCGGCGAATGTGTGAGCTTCGTCTTCCACCATCTGTCCCTGCGAACTGTTGTCGGCGCGGTGACGCGCCCGTGCCTCCGGCGAGCGATGCCAGATCAGGCCGACTCCGTCGTAGTCTTCGCTGACGCCTTTGATTCCCAACTGCTGCACGTCGCAATGGGCATAGCGCCGGATATTGACCCAGCGAGGCATGCTCATGCCCAGTGCCCCATGCTGGCGCCAGCGCCTTGTGAAGCCTTCTCGCGTCAATGCAGGATTCCGTTTGGCCAGATAGATGAGTTTCGGTTCCATGCACCTCCCCGGTTATTCAGCATCGATGGCAAATGTGAGATGCTTGCCGCATTCACACCCCATCCAAGATCAGGCCTCACCAATGAACAAGATCATTGCCTTCATGCGCGCAGCACCAGCAAGCGCGCGCGAGACATTCCAGAACGACATTCTCACCATGGCAAACGCGGGGCTGGATGGAATGATCGGTGCCGCCGCCCTCAACGTCAATCTTGTGCTCCTACCGCCCCCCAATCTCCCTTACCGTCCCCCGAGCGACCCCGGCGTGGGGAAGCCTCCGGAATACGATGTCATCGTCGAAGCCTGGAGCACTGCCGATGCACCTGCTTTAGTGCGTCAATTGCGCGAAGCCACGATCGGGAAAACATCGGCAATTCATGCCTACTCGGTGACGCACAAGCAGATATACGACCGAAAGGCCTTCTCGCGCGGTCGCCCGTCAGAGGGCATCAAACTCATGGGCCGACTCATGTTTCACGCCGACCTGCCTGATACCGCGGCCATGCGCAGCTGGGGCCTGCATGCTCCGCTGGCGGCTCGCGTCCATGTCGGTAGCGCTATCTACGTGCAAAACTGGGTACTGGCAGCGTTGAGCGCCGATTGCCCCCCGGCTCGCGGCATCCCCATCATGCACTTTCCGACCGACACGGATTTCTTCGACGGCTTTGTAGACAGTCCCCGTGGCATGCAGGAAATCCTGCAGGACACCTCGCACTTTGTCGCGAGCGGTCCCCGTTTCTACACCACCGAACACGTCATTCGAGCGGCACACACCTAGCGAGTCCACCCGCATCGCGGGCACACCCGACACTTCGCCGCCAGGAGACTCAGGACGGCTGGTCTAGGTCGAACGCCTTGTGCAGCGCCCGCACTGCCAGTTCCATGTACTTCTCGTCGATCACGACCGAGATCTTGATTTCCGACGTCGAGATCATCTGGATGTTGATTCCTTCCTCGGATAACGTCCGGAACATTTTCGAGGCGATGCCCGCATGGGTACGCATTCCCACGCCCACCATGGACACCTTGCAGATCCGGTTGTCGCCATGGATATCAGTGGCCTTGATATGCGCCTTGACTTGCTTGTTCAGGACATCCAATGCCGCCTGGTATTCATTGCGATGCACCGTAAAGGAAAAATCGGTCATCCCGTTCATGCCGGCGTTCTGGATGATCATGTCCACGTCTATATTGGCATCGCTTACCGGGCCCAGAATCGCGTAGGCAATGCCCGGACGATCGGGCACGCCCGTCACCGTAATCTTGGCTTCATCGCGATTGAACGCGATGCCGGAAATAATCGCTTGTTCCATCTTGTTGTCTTCCTCGAACGTAATGAGCGTGCCCGATGCGGCCTCTTCTTCAATGGGCATGAGCGGATCGGTCAGGCTTGATAGGACCCTGAGCGGGACCTTGTACTTGCCGGCGAATTCAACCGAGCGAATCTGCAGCACCTTGGACCCGAGGCTAGCCATTTCGAGCATCTCCTCGAAGGTCACGGTATGCAACCGCCGTGCATCCGGCTCGATGCGCGGATCCGTGGTGTAGACGCCGTCCACGTCGGTGTAAATCAGGCACTCATCGGCCTTGAGCGCGGCTGCCAGGGCGACTCCTGACGTATCCGAGCCGCCGCGGCCTAGCGTGGTGATGTTGCCCTCTTCGTCCACGCCCTGAAACCCCGCTACCACAACGACCGTGCCTGCATTCAGGTCGGCCCGGATCCGCTCCTCGTCAATCCGCTTGATGCGAGCCTTGCTGAACGCGTCGTCGGTGACGATGCTGACCTGCGCGCCCGTATAACTGCGGGCCTTCACCCCTTCAGCCTGCAAGGCAATGGCCAGCAGGCCGATGGTGACCTGCTCCCCGGTCGACGCAATGACATCGAGTTCCCGGGGATCCGGATTGGCGGATATTTCCCTGGCCAAGCCGAGCAGTCGGTTGGTCTCCCCGCTCATTGCCGAAACTACGACAACAAGTTGATGTCCCGACGACCTCCATTTGGCGACACGGCGCGCCACATTGCGGATCCGCTCAGGTGTCCCCACCGACGTCCCGCCATATTTTTGAACGATCAAAGCCAATTTCAAGCTCCGGAAAAGCCTTGAATTTTATCGTAAAAAAGCCTTTTTTGACCATATTTTCTCGACGCGACAATCCGCACCCCTTGGGTTCGCCAATTGATTTCACGGAACTTGGCACGGTCCATGCTCATGGCATAGGCATGAACCCCCTACAACAACCAGGAGCCCATACCACCATGCAAGAGCTCGCACTGAATCCAAAGGAAATTCGCCGCAACCTCGGCATGAACCAGCACGAATTCTGGACGCGCATCGGCGTCACGCAAAGCGGTGGATCGCGATACGAAAGCGGCAGAACGATGCCCCGGCCGGTTCGCGAATTGCTTCGCCTTGTGCACGTTGAGCGATTGGACCTCTCCAAGGTGAAACGCGAGGATTTTGATGTCCTCGATCACATGAAATCCAATCATCCGGATCTGTATCAGGACCTGCGTCGCGCGCTGCGCAAGCAGGGCCGCAATTCCGAAGACACCACCCACTAGGTTTCGCTGGGCCGAGGGGCACCGGGCACGCAGGGCAACCTGCGTGCCCGGTGTTTTTTTGCCCTCGCCCCGGAATCCTTCGAGGCGAAACTGTCACGGAAGCGACAAGCCTGTGCGGTACTCAACACCCAAGCGTTCGCTACCGCACTCACCTTAGTGCCGCTCGAGCAGCTTGCCGAAACCGGAAGTCCGGTCCGGCATCCCGTTTGAACGCAGGGCATGCCATAGGATCGCCTGATTGCTTGTCACCACCGGCCGGCCGAGTTCGCGCTCCATGGCCGCAATTGCCGGGACCGCCCGGATATTCGTGCAACCAAGAAAATAGGCGTCCGCATCCGGATGCGCCATCTCGACCGTGTGGCGCAGCCATTCCTCCGGGAGCACATCGGCATGCTCCTTCACTGGAAGGTCCAGACCCTTTTCCCTCAGGACGACGATCCCATGGCGCTGCAGGAATGCGGCCTCCCTGTCGTTGAGCGCCTGCGGGTAAGGCGATAGCATGACCAACTTGCGCACCCCAAGCACGGCCAAGGCGGCAATCAAGGCATCGGACGTGGCGATGGCGGGAAGGCCTGTTACGCCGGAAATTCGACGCTTGAGGCTCTCCTCGAGCGCTTCGTCGTACGTCGAGACCGCCGTACAGTGAAACGCGATCAGGTCCGGATCGTTGTCCGCGAGGAGCGACGCCGCCTCCTCGACTTTTTCGGTGCTGGCGAGGAGCTCAGCCGGAGATGTCCCGGCAAGCTTGATTCGCGTTGTGTGAAGAGATATGCCCGCGGGAAGCATGTCCATGAGTTCGGGCTCCGCCACACGATTGGCGGAAGGCAGGATCATTCCGATTCGCGCTCGCCAGCCGAACCTCAGCTCAGGTGAATTCATCGCTTCCCCCTCGTTCAACTGCCGGCCCGCATCGAAACCATGTAAGAGCCCAATGCGTCTCGGGCCGCTTCTAGGCCAGAGGATACCGCACGGCCAGCACAGGATCCCGGTCGATCCATGACACAATGCGGCGCTGCCACGTCCTCGACTGAGTCTTCCAAAAATCCGATGTTCAGCTATCGCCACGCGTTCCACGCCGGCAACCATGCCGATGTCCTCAAGCACACCGTGCTCGTGCATATCATCCAGCACTTGAAGAGGAAGGAAAAGCCATTCCTCCTTGTCGATACCCATGCAGGTGCGGCAGTGCACGACCTCACAGGCACCTTTGCGCGCAAGAACGCTGAATTCGAGTCTGGCATTGCTCGCCTGTGGAAACGCAAGGTTTTGCCAGCGCCACTGGCGGACTATGTGGCGCAAGTACGCCAGTTGAACCCTTCAGCCGAACTGCTTGCGTACCCCGGCTCGGCACAAATCGCCCACCAGATGCTTCGCAAGCAGGACAGCCTGCGGCTGTTCGAATTGCACACCACCGAGAGCCGGCACCTGATCGACCACTTCGAACATGCTGCCCCACGGGTCAGTGCCAAGGCGGAAGACGGCTTCGCCGGCCTTCGCTCGTTGCTCCCGCCTCCATCGCGACGAGGCGCAGCGCTGATCGACCCTTCCTATGAGGACAAGGCCGACTACCAGCGGGTGATCGTGGCGCTTCGAGATGCGCTGGAACGCTTTGCTACCGGCACCTATGCCGTCTGGCACCCGATCGTCAAACGCCGCGAGTCGCGCGAGTATGCTGAAAGGCTGAAACGCGTAGCGCCGGGTGACTGGCTGGAAGTGTCATTGACGGTGAAGTCCCCACCGGAAGACGGGTTCGGCCTGTTTGGCAGCGGCATGTTCGTCATCAATCCGCCCTGGACCCTTCCTCGAGCGCTCGCCGAGGTCATGCCCTTTCTGGTCGATGCATTGGGACAGGACGCCGGCGCTGGCTACACCCTACAATCCGAAATTGCCTGACCGAGGACCAAGCGGGCCGCGCCGTGGGTTCGTCTTGAGCACAATGGGAGATGAAAATGTCACCGATTCAAATTGGCGCCGCCATACACCCTGAGAACGGCCGCGAGGCGCTGGAACTCATACAGCGAATGGAGGCGCTCGGCATTCACGCGGCCTGGATGACCAACTCTGGCGCGCGCCTGGACAGCATCACAATCATGGCGGTTGCCGCCTCCCATACCCAGCGCATCAAGCTGGGAACGTCCATCGTGCCGACCTATCCTCGCCACCCTCTCACCATGGCTGCCCAGGCCCGGGTCGTGGCAGACCTCGCCCCCGGCCGCTTCAGGCTCGGTGTGGGCCCCAGCCATCGCCCGAATATGGAAGCCATGGGCATGAATTTTCACGACCCGCTCGGGCACCTGCGCGAGTACCTGCAGGTTCTGAACGCCATCCTCAAGACCGGGAGCGTTGAATTCAAGGGGAAATACTACAAGGCAAGCGACAAGATCCCCGCTCCGGCAAACCTGTCGATCATGGCCGCGGCCCTGAGGCAGAATGCCTATGAGCTGTGCGGCGAAATGTCGGATGGAGCCATCTCCTGGCTTTGCCCTGGCCCCTATTTGCGCGATGTGGCCCTACCCGCGCTGCAGGCTGGAGCGCTCAGGTCAAAACGCAGCGTGCCACCACTGATCGCCCATGTGCCTGTGTGCGTTCATGATAACGAGAGCGAGGTCCGCGAGGCCGTTCGTGCGCAGATCATGAACGTGCGCCTGCCCTTCTACCAGCAGATGTTCGCCGACGCTGGCTACCCCGAAGCGAGTCAAGGGGTCTGGAGCGATCGCATGATCGACGGCATCGTGCTCTGGGGCAATGAAGAGCGCGTCGCTGCGCGCCTGCGTGAATTCAGCGCCTGGGGCGGTAGCGAAGTCCTGGCGTCCATCGTAACCGCGGGAAAAGACCGCACGGCGTCTCGGGACCGGACCCTGCGCCTGTTGGGCGCCGTCGCAACCGCCGCTGGGAAGTGACTCCTCCCGAGTCCCCTGCTACGCCGGCCAAGTGCCAAAGAAAAGGGACGCTCGCGCGCCCCGAATGATTCAAGAGGAGAGTCCTGCGAATATTGCTGATGCTGCCCTGCCTACTGCGTCCGGCTGCGCACCCATGCCACGAGTTCCTGCACCTCGGCATTGCCCGGCTGACGCTTAGCCATCTCGTCGACCACCGGCTTCATGTCGTCATAGAGCAGGAAGTCCTGCAATACTGAATACAGGTAGAGTTCCGGCGTGATGTCGTCCGCCGTGGATTGCGAACGCAGTTTGCCGTAGATCTCGCGAGCGTTCTTCACCTCGGACTGCTGCTCCGCCGTCAGGCGAGGGGGCCGACCCGATCCACGCACCGCGACACCGCCGGAGCGTCCCAGCTTCGCGATCTGGATCAGTTCCGGAACCTGCGCGATGCGCTGCGGCACAGTGGAAGGCAGCGTTGTCACTTCGGTCGGTTTCCCGCTGGAGGCTTCACCTGCCTGCGCCCCCGCCTTGAACGCCGCGGGGCCCTTCCAGGTCTCCTGACGACCGCCGTTGAAGTACACGACACGCACCTGGGCCCCCGCCGGAACGGTGAAACGGTCGCCCTGGCGCACTTTCATGAATGCCTGCGCCTTGGAACCTGCAGAACCTTCGCTGGCATAGGCTACATCCCCGCTGAGCAAGTTGACGAGCCCGACGTCCACGCTCTGGGCTTGGACCGCCACCGCGGCAACCATCATGCCAACCCCAACCAGCAATCTCCGAAACAAACTCTGTACTACTTTCATGTTCCATCTCCCATTCACGAAATCCATGACCACAGCATATGCCTCTGGAAGCCGTGAAACGAGGCAATAAGTCACGGCAAACCCCTGCATATCAAGTCAAACACGCATTATTTTGCATTCTAACCCTGCGTCAGCCCCGGCAACGGCGGGGCGAAGTGTGCATTTGTACCATTGCCTTCGTGAATACGTCACCTCGTCACGTGCCTCCAGAGGGTCAAGCCCGCATGATGGCAGACGAGACACCGCCCGTTTCAGGGTCCAGCCCCAGAATCTCGTACACCTCAAGCGGTTCGTCCCGCCCCTTCACCTTGACGGTCTCGACCTTCCCCGTGATGACGCCCGGACCCGCCGCTCGCACCGTCTGTACGCTTGCCACCAGGACGCATTGCATGTCCTTGGTCACGCCCTCCAGGCGGGAGGCCGCATTTACCGTATCCCCGATGGCCGTGTACTCCAGGCGTTTCACTGAGCCAATATTCCCCATCACCGCATCCCCGGTATGCAACCCGATACCGATCCCGAACTTCGGCAGACCCCGATCCGGGAACCTGGCCTCCATCCAGTCGCAGAAGGCTTCGGCCTCGCGCACCATGCCCAGCGCCGCCGTGATCGCCCGACGAGCGTGATCGGGATAAGTTACCGGGGAACCGAAAATCGCCATGACGGCATCGCCGATGTACTTGTTGACGTTGCCACGCTGCTCCAGGATCGGTGCGGTAACGCGACTGAAGTACTCGTTGAGCATTTCCACGACCTCGTGCGCAGCGAGCTTTTCCGAAATCGTCGTGAAATTGCGAATATCGGAAAACATCACGGTCACCGGGACGGTTTCGCCACCGAGATTGACCTTGCGCCCCCCCATCAGGAGCATGTCGACGACTTCGTCAGAAACATAGCTGCCGAACATCTGCTTCATGCGTGCGCGCTCGCGCTCTTCGCCGGTAAGGCGCATGCCCAATGTGATCAAGAACGCGACAACCAGCCCAAGCTGCGGCTCCGCGACGGGCATAACGTAATCATTCAAAAACAACGCAAATGCCGGTATCGGAATATTCACCGCAATGATGAGACCGATCAGCGCTCCCCGCTCCGGCGGCAGCCGGATGAACAGGATCGTCACCAGCGCGAGCAAGATGAAGATGCCAAGCGTACGCAGCCACAGCGGCGGAACCTTGGGGTAGTGCCCGGACAGGATGGTCTCGACGATATTGGCGTGAATCTCACCACCCGCCATCTGGTCGGCACGCGAGCCGCGCGAATACGGAGTGAAATGCCGGTCGGAACTGCCGGCGTTGTTGGCTGCCAGAATGATGACCTTGCCCTTGAGCGCCTGCACTGCCGGGTTGGCGAGTGCATCAGGCTGCAGCAGGACATTCATCGACAGCGTCGGGATGGTTCCCGACGGCCCGGTATAGCCGATCCATTGCATGGCCAATTCGCGCTTGATGGTCGTCCCCGCGACCGTCCATTCATTCGCAGTCGGATCCATGCCCGCCGCGCGCAGCGCCAGTTGGGTGGCAAACCCAATGCCAGGGAATGCAGGATCCGCCACCATCACGGGGTAGAACCGGCGCACGTGCTTGTCGTCGTCCGGATTCAGGTTGGCGATCCCGAGGTCGTTGATGCCGCGTTGCAGCAGCACGAGGTGATCCTGCGGGGGAAGCAACAATGACAGCTCGCCGCTGTTGAGTTCAACCAGGTGCGTGATCAGCACCTTGTCGCCTCGCGACAATGCCGCGCGAAGCGGTGCGTCGTAATTCCTGCTGACCTGATTGTCTGGAAGGTTGAGTTTTTTCAGCCAGCTCTCGGCGCTCACCTGGTAGATGAAATCCAGGCCCACTGCCTTGACCCCGACATCGCTGAGCACGTCCATTGCCCGCCCGAAATGCGGCGCCCAGAAGGCAAGCGGATCGTCCTTGAGCGCCGCGAGCGTGTCGTCATCGACGGACACGAATGCTGCATGCCTGGGCGCGTAACGAACACCCGCGAATACGTGCCAGTAATCGTAGTAGACGTTCTCGAGCGCCTGCAGCCAACTGGTCTGCGCGACGCCCGCGGCGATAGCGCAGGCGATCAAGGGCACGCCGAGGTACCTGAATACCCGCGAAACGATCCGCTTCAAGCGCTCCCTGAAGTCCGCCGCGCGCGACTGGGCTTCCCGGCCGGTTGTTTCAGGTTCGCTCATTGAGCGTCGCTCGCGCGAAGTGGCTTGGAGTCGTCATCTATCATTTAAATGTCAGTCGCCAACGTACACAAAGGGGGCCCAGAAAAACGGGTGGCTCCGTGAAAAATGGAAGTTGCCCGAGGAGTATTCGCCAGCCAGCATGACGCGTTGCGCCCCGCTCATCGCTGTCAAGGTCGGCTCCCCTTGCTGGATATTCCGAAACGTATTGGTCATCAGCGCCTGGGTCGACAAGCTGTCGACGCTCCAGTGCGACACGATCAGGCTCTTCGCCCCCGCGTACATGAACGCGCGCGTCAATCCGGCAAATCCTTCCCCATTATTGGCCTGCACGGTTTCACCCGCGGTATTGCACGCCGACAGGGCCACCACATCGGCATTGAGTTCGATGTCCTCGATGACTTCCTTCATCGTGAGGAGGCCGTCTTCGCCCGACAGGTCGCCGACCAATGACAATGCGAGCGCGGGCTGCGCGATCACCTTGTGCTCGGAGCCGGCAGCAGATTGTGCAGATACCGGGACATTGCCCCCGGCCTCCGTGGGCGCCGGACCGGCAGGCAGGTACTCGCCGCCGAGGAACCCATGCGTCGCAAACAGCACGAAACGCGCCGTTTTCAAATCACCGAGTTTCGCCGTTTTTTCCTGAGCATTCGACCCGATGTAAAGCTCGCTTGCGCCACCGAGCAGCTTGGCGATCTCGCGCGCCTCGTCGGCTGTTTCGCGCAGCCGAGGAATGGCAGGCGTCCCATCGCGCAGGCGCGGCACGCTGCTGCCCAATGCGTCGAGCGACACCTTTGTTGCGGCAGAAAACTGCTTGTTGCTGCCTTGCGCCGGTGAAAAATCAGGGTCGGCAAAGGCGATGAATTCGCGCGTGCGCGTGCCTGCCGCCTTCGGGTACAGGCGCTGAGACGTGAGCGCGGACAGGCTGGGAAGGTAGGCGAACCGAAACTGCTTTCCGAGGTATTCCGGCAACTTGTACTCCCCCAGATAGGGGTGCGCATTGCTGCCGTTAGCGGCGCTTCGCGCATTGCGGAATGCCTGTTGCTCGGCCGGCGCCCAATGCGTCACGAGGAACTCGAGCGGAATGGTGTGCAGCGGGCCGTCCCCGACGACGATCACCTTGTCGACTCCGGCCAACAGGTCGCTGACCGGCTCGATGAGATCGCGGTGAAGTGAGTGAAGGGTGGCAGGATCTATCTCGCGAAGAAACAGCACGGATTCGCCAGAAGTGACCTTCTCGATCGATCGACGAATGCCATGGATGCGTCGCGCGAGGTCGTCGCGCCGCACGCCGCTCGACACCATTTTGAGCCGCTCCCGGGTCACGGCGAAGATCACCGTCTCCTGCGGCAGCAGCACATAGGTCAGCAATGCCTCGCCGGGCTTGAGCAGCTTTTGCTGTAGGTCCTCCACCGTGACTGGTCGGGGATTCGTGAGTTCCATGAAACGCGGGTACCGCTGCAGCAACTGGTCTTCCACCACCCGCAGCTCACGCGCGCCACCCTCCAGCTGTGCCGCCAGTTCGGCGCGGCGCGCATCGCCTCCCGGCGCGCCCTGGGGCAGGGTCACCAGCGCCTGCCGGGTAGCGTCGATCCGGTCGTTCAGCGTGTCGCGCCGGTTGCGCAACACTAGTGTAGTGCGTCAAACAGATTGCAACTTATTGAGTCGTGCACGTGCTTTGACGACCTTCGCGAGGATGTCCGAGGCACGCGCCGTCCAGATGAACGGCTTGGGATTACGGTTATGGTTCTCGACATAGGATTCGATGGTACTGA
>CANJXQ010000082.1 GCA_947478805.1 Betaproteobacteria bacterium
GGGTGCGATTCGCATGTCTGTGCCCTCCTAATACTACAGACACGGCAATCGCAATTAAGTTTTAATATTTACGGCGCACTACACTACGGTACTGCAACGCGTTGTCGCTCAGGGCGGAAAATGGGCAGCGGTAGGAACGCCAATCGACAGCGAAAAGGACTGGTAATTCGTATCCCGACGTCCATATCGAGGGCCGCAGCATGCGGCCCTTGTTTTTTGAAGGCCACCCACAGGAACGAAAAATGAAGACGCTCAAAGGCAAGGTCGTGCTGGTGACGGGCGGCGCATCCGGGATCGGTCTAGCCACCGTCCGCCGCTTCGCCGAAGCCGGCTGCAAGGTCGCGTTGGCCGACATCAACGGCAGCGCGGCCAAGTCCGCGGCCAAGGTGCTGCAGGCCGACGGTCTCGATGTGCAGGCCTACACGCTGGATGTCCGGCGCGAAGCACCGTGGACGAAGGTCATCGCGCAGATTGAACGGCAACTCGGTCCGCTTCAAGTCGTCGTCAACAACGCAGGCATCGGGCGCTCGGTCCCGCTGCTGGAGACCACACTCGCGTTCTGGCGTGAGATCACCTCGGTCAACCTCGATGGCGTGTTCCTCGGCACCAGGCATGGCGTGGCTGCACTGGCCAGGAACGGCGGCGGCGCCATCGTCAACATCTCCTCCATCCGTGGTGTGGCAGGCTTTCCCGGCAGCAGCGCCTACTGCGCATCCAAGGCCGGCGTGCGGCTGCTCAGCAAGGTCGCGGCGCTCGAATGCGCTGCCGCGAAGAACGGCGTTCGCATCAACTGCATACTGCCGGGTTATGTGGAGACGCCACTGGTGGCCAAGCAGCTGTCACCGTCCATCAAGCGCCGCATCACCAAATCGACGCCGATGTCCCGCCTTGCCAAGCCGGAAGAAATCGCCGACGCGATCTTCTACCTTGCCTCGCCACAGGCGAGCTACGTGACGGGAACCGATCTGC
The DNA here is from genome assembly GCA_947478805.1 of Betaproteobacteria bacterium. GTDB lineage: Bacteria > Pseudomonadota > Gammaproteobacteria > Burkholderiales > SG8-39 > CAIYPG01. Next base: position 970 of record CANJXQ010000082.1, read on the forward strand.
TGGTGGATGGCGGATTCGTCGCCCAGTAAGGCGACTGCGTGTAAGGCCTCGCGGTCCGTCCAGCAGCGCGGCCGAGCCTGCGCAGCAGGACGCGCGGTCCTTCTACCGGATTCCCGGCCGTCGCGGCTTGCCCGGCACCACCGGTCGCACGGCGATCGCCTCGGCTGTCCAGGTGCGGTTGTGCAGGCGATAGCTGATGCGCCAGCCTCGCGGCGTACGCACCCATTCGTCCTTGTAGCGAAGGCCGCGCGAGATCACCGTGCCGGCCGCGCCGTCCGCGCGCTCGCTCATCAGGAATACCACGGCGTGGGTGTCGCTCGTCGCGGTGTCGCCGCTCACCCGGATGCGGGTGCTGCTCGTGAAATGATTGCTGGATGAAATCGCGCCGCCACTCAGCGTGCCTTCCAGCCCTTTTGCCGTGGCCTTCCAGCCCGTGTAGCGCACCAGGCCGCCCGAGAAATCGTAGCGTGCGTCATCGGTGAACACGCCGCGAAGCCCAGCCAGCGTGCGGCTGTCGACGCAGTGGAAATACAGATCAAGCACGTCGCGGATGGCCGACTCATCGAGCAGGCGCCGCAACGCCCTCACCTCGACTGCCCGCAGCTCCCCTGGCGCCTTCAACCGTGGTGTTCCCGTGGTACCACTGCGCTTCTTCGCTGCCATCGCCATTCCTCCCGATCCGCAGTCATTACATCCCATCATCGCCAACAGGACGACGATCACCATCAATGATCATATTTATTCCATTAATTCAGGAGTACCGGATCCTCTTTAATGGAATTGATCATATCTTCTGAACGTATTTCAGGCTGGCGCCTTGTCGTCGATGGTCTCATAGTCGGCCGGAATGCACACTTCGATGAGTTTGTAATCTGCATCCATGTCCGGCACGTCGTGGACCTGCCCCGCCGACACGCACACCGCATCGCCCGCCTTCACCCGGCGCACGTCCTTGAACCCGTCGATGGTGAAGCCCGCGCTACCGTCGAACACCCAGAACAGCTGGCGCATGGTGTGGTGGTGCCATCCGGTGCCGCCGGTGCCGACCATGGCCTGGCTGGCATGCACGATGTGGATGTGGATGCGTCCTTCGGTCGGTATGCGCGTCCCGAGATCGCGATAGATGAAGAACTTGCGCGGACCGGCGCCTTGCACGAACGATTCCGGCGTCTCAAAGAGGTACTGGCCCTTGCGCCCGGCGGGCAGTGTCTTGGCGCGCTCCGGCAGGGGCGTGTTCCTGCCGACGATCATGGCGGGGAACGACGGCCCGAACATCTCGAACATCTCGAAATCGGGCGAGAAGTCGTACAGGCGGTGACGCAGAAATGCCGGCTGCCACGCCGCCACGCCGCGCTCGAGTTTCATGCTCTGGCCCGCCTCGTTCTCCATCTGGCAATGGCCCTTCCAGATATAGAAGAAATGGAAATCCGCGTCGTACGCGCGCCATTCGCTGAACGCCGCCTCGGGCTTGATGACCCGCAGCAGCTGTGCCGAGAGCGTGCCGCGCGAGGACTGCGTGACACCCAGCTCTCGGTAGTGAAAGCCCGCCAGCGGCCCGAGCACATAGGGAGTGCCATCCGGAATGAAGTTGTAGTCGAGAAGCGGCGGCTTGTCCGCCGTCCAGCCGTTCCGCCACTGCTCAGAATGCTTTACTGGAACACTGCTCATGATTTCCCCCTTTGGTCTTCAACTTTGGTCTTAAACTTCGTTCAGCCATCGCGCCTGACCGCAGGCGTCGCCAGGCCATCACTGCAAATGAATTTACCATAGGGACGCGACGCACCGCCCGACAACGTGCTGCATCGCGAATCATTCGCAACAAGTTCTCACCACGCTGCCAGGCAGCAACATTGCCCGCTCGCCGACATTTTCGGAGACCCCTTGAACGCAACCCCCACTGGACATCGCACCGGCATCCTCACCGGCTCCTGGCCGCTCGGCATGCCGCCTGCCGGCAGCTTCTATCGAGACCTTGCGCAGCAGGTCGAGGGCCTGGGTTATGAACTGCTCTTTCATGGCGATCACCTGTTCATGTACAACCCCAATCCGGACGCATTGGTCGTGCTGTCGCACATGGCCGCCTGCACCAAGCGCGTTGTGCTCGGCACGGGCGTGCTGCTGCCGGCGCTGCGTGAACCGGCGGTGATGGCCAAGCAGATTGCGACGCTGGATTACCTCTCGGAGGGCCGCTTCGTGCTCGGCGTTGGCGTCGGCGGCGAAGTGGAGCAGGAATGGAACGCCATGCAGGTGCCGCGCGAGACGCGCGGCGCGCGTACCGACGAATATCTCGCGTTGATGCAAGCGCTCTGGTCCGGTGAGGTCATCGATCACCAGGGCCGCTTCCGATCAGTCTCCGGGGTGCGCGGCACGCCCGCACCGAGCCAGGCGGGTGGCCCGCCCGTGTGGGTCGGCGGGCGCGGCGATGCATCGCTGCGGCGTGCGGCGCGACACCAAGGCTGGTTTCCCTATGCCATGTCCCCGCGGCGCGTGCGTGAAGGCGTTGCAACCCTGACCGCAATGATGGGTGCCATCCCCGAGGGCTTTCGCATCGCCTATGTGCTCTTCGCCTACGTCGACCACGACGAGCAGCACGCGCGGGAGATGGCAGGGCGGGTGCTGGGCAAGCGCTACGCGCAGGATTTCGACAAGCTGCTCGGGCCGATCTGCGCCATCGGCACGCCTGCACAGGTCGCCGCCCGCGTGGCCGAGTATCGCGACGCCGGGGCGCAGGACATCATCATCGTGCCCCAGGCCCCGGCAGAAGAATATCCGCAACAAGTGGAACGGCTTGCGCGCGTGCTTGGCGTGAAAGCATCATGAACACACCGGCAGGCAAACCACCCGCAGGCCCACTGGCCGGCATTCGCGTGCTCGATTTCGGCATGAACATCGCCGGCCCCTATGGCGCGAGTGTGCTGGCCGATTTCGGCGCGGATGTGATCAAGGTGGAGTCGCCCGAGGGGGACGCAGCGCGCGCATTCGAGCCCCGGACCGGTGGCATCTCCGCCCTCTTCGCGGCCATGAACCACAACCGCCGCTACCTGGGGATCGACCTGAAACGGCCGCAGGCCCGCCCGGTGATCGAGCGCCTCATCGATCGCGCCGATGTCCTGATCCAGAACCTGCGGCAGGGACGCGCGGAAAAGCTCGGCATCGATGCCGCTGCCTGCCATGCTCGCAATCCGCGCCTCGTCCATGCATCGATCGAGGCCTTCTATCCCAACGAAGGCGAGCGCCCCGGCTACGACCTCATGGTGCAGGCGGAGTGCGGCATGATGGCCATGACCGGCCATGCCGGCGGCCCGCCCGCGCGCACGCCCTCGGCGGCGATCGACCACGTGACCGGATTGTGGACGGCCACCGCCGTGCTGGCCGCCATGGCGGGCCCGCGCGACAAGCCGGTCATCAAGATCTCCATGCTCGACGTGGCCATGAGCCTGCTGAACGACCGCGTGGCGAACTATCTGGTGGACCGCCAGGAGCCGCTGCGCATGGGCTCGGCCACCACCCTCACGACGGCGCATCAGGCCTACCCTACCGCTGACGGCCACATCCTGATCGGCGCACCCAGCGACGGCTTCTTCGCCAAACTGTGCAAGGTGCTCGGGCCGCCGCTCGAAGGCGACGCGCGCTTTGCGACGCAATCAGGGCGCCTGGCACTGCGCGCCGAATTGGATGACGCAATCTGCAAGGTGCTGGCCAAGGACGGGACACAGGTCTGGTATGACCGGCTCAACGCAGCAGCCATTCCGGCCGCCATCGTGCGACCGCTGTCCGATGCCGTCCAGCGACATGCGGCGCACAGCGCCACTGGCATGGCGCCGCTGTCGAGCGAAGGCCTGACGATTCTCGCGCCCCCCGTGCAGATGCAGGGGATCATGCCCGCCAATGCCCCGCCGCGCCAAGTCGGTGCAGACACCGATGCCGTCCTGCGCGAATACGGCTACACGCCCGAAGAACTGGCCGCACTGCGCCGGTCTGGCGCGATCGTCTAAACCCCGGTATCGCGCCCCGAGCGCAGCACCGTACCCGGCGTTGCGCCGGTGGACTTGCCCTTGCGCACCACTTCCACACCGTTCACCAGCACATGGTCGATGCCCCTGGAGCCGGCGAACAGGCGCGGCTGGTTCCCCGGCATGTCGTGGCGCACTTCGACCACGTCCGGCGCGATGGTGTCCGGATCGAACACCACGATGTCGGCGCAGTAACCGTTGGCAACGCGGCCGCGGCCCTTGAGCTCGAAGAATTCGGCCGCGTGGCCCGTCACCTTGTGCACCGCGCTCTCCAGCGACAAGAGGCCGCGATCGCGCACGCTCGGGCCCACGAGATCGGTGAAATAGCCGAAGGTGGCAATGGAATCCACGTGCGCGCCGGCATCCGACGCACCGACGATGACCCGCGGGTCGTCCCAGACGCGTGCGCGCAGCTTCCACGAATCGACATCGTCACCGATGTTTCCGCCGGTCTTGAACGATGAGCGCAATTCGTCCTCGGACAGCGTGTCGAGGAACACCTCCAGTGCCGTGCAGCCGCGCTCGGCGGCAAGGTCGCCCAGGCGCCGCCCGACCAGCGGCTTCAGGCTGGGCTTGGCGACATGTTCCACCACCATATTGGGAAACTGGAACACGTGGCGCACGTCGCGGCCCACCAGGCCCGCCGCCATCTTGGCGCGCACCGCCGGGTCGCGAATGGCCTCCAATTGCGCCGCAGGCGGCAGCGTCATCACCTCGCCCCAGCCCGGCAGCGAATTGAACCCGATCATGGTCAGGTTGAGCCACACCGGCTGCGTCACCGGCAACGCCAGAGCCACCACGCGACCGCCGCGTTTCGCCGCGATGTCGAATGTCGCCAGCCGTGCCTCCAGCGCGTCCCCCGCAACGCCCGTGCCCACCGAAATGATGTTCCAGTTGAGCGCCCGTCCCGCAGCCGCCGACATGTCGGCCATCACTTCCACCGCGGCGTCGCGGAACCGCGGCGTGATGCCGGGAATGAATTCGAGCACGGTGCCCGGATGATCGCGCAAGACAGACGCCAGCCGCACCAGCTCGTCGTGCGTGGAGAATCTCGAGGGAACCGGATTGCCGAGATGGTCGCCGTGCGCCTCGCCCCAGGATGACGAAAAGCCCAGTGCGCCAGCCGAAACCGAGGCCTCGACCTGGGCTGCCATGGACTCGACTTCGGCGGGCGTCGCCTCGCGCCGCCAATCCTCGCCCATCACCAGCCGACGGATGGTCGAATGCCCGACCAGGAAACCCGCATTGAGCGCCGTGTGCCCCTCGATCTTGTCGAGCCACTCGCCAAAACTCTTCCAGCGGAACTCCAGCGCCTTCTCCAGCGACGCAACCGGCATGCCCTCGACGCAGGCCAGCATGCGCATGATGTAGTCGCTGCTGGAGGAATCGACCGGCGCCACGGTGAAGCCGCAGTTGCCGCCCAGCACGGTGGTGACGCCATGCAGGGACGAGGGCGACAGGTCCGGGTCCCACATGATCTGTGCGTCGTAGTGCGTATGCACGTCGATGAACCCGGGCGCGACGACGCGGCCGCTGGCATCGATGGTCTGGCGCGCATCCTCTTCGATGCGTCCCATGGCCACGACGCGCCCGTCGCGGATGCCGACATCCGCGGCAAAGCGCGGTGCCCCGGTTCCATCGACGACTGTTCCCCCCCTGATCACGACATCCAGCATGGTGCCCTCCTCCTCGTTCACGACTCGATCGATCCTTCTCACGGAACGTCGTTGACATCCCCCGGTGGTCCTTCATGATGCGGTGACAGCGGGTGCGGCGGCTTCAACGGCTCACCCGTGACCGGCACCGAGCGCTTAAGGAACGCAATGACGGCGTTGCCGAAAATGTCGTTCCGGTCACCGGCCACCATGTGGCCGGCATCGGTCACATTGACGTACTCGGCCTGCGGGCACATTTGCAGGAATTCCCGCGCGCCCTCCTCGCTCAGGACATCGGAGAGCCCGCCCCTCACCAGCAGGGTCGGCAGGCGCAGGTTGCGCGCGCAGGCTTCGAGCCGCGCCTGGCGCTTCTCCAGCACGTGCCGATCGGCCTGGAAGCGCGGGTCCCAGTGCCAGATGTACTTCCCGTTGGCATTCATGCGCAGGTTCTTCACCAGGCCCTGCAGGTTCTTCGGGGGCTTGCGATGCGGCTGGTAATTGCCGATCGCCTGGGCCACGTCTTCCAGCGAGTCGAAGCCCTCGGGCTTCTGTCGCATGAACGCCTGGATTTTGTCCACGCCTTCCATTTCGATGCGAGGCGCCACGTCGACCAGCACCAGCGCTGTCGCATCGACATGGTCCTCACCCGCCGCAACAAGGCTCGTGCCGCCACCCATCGATGCGCCAACCAGCACAGGTCGCCGGTTACCCAATGCAGCAACCACGCACTTCAAGTCCTCCACCATGATGTTCTGGCCGTACGCACCGTCCGGCGCCCACCCGGAATCGCCATGGCCGCGCGCATCGAACGCCACGGCATGATAGCCAGCGGCGCCCAGGGTCTCGCCAGCCCCCTTCCAGGCGTGGCGCGTCTGCCCGCCGCCGTGCTGGAGCAACACCAGCGGCCCCTTGGGGTCTCCCCATGCGTCGCCGGCGATCCGCAGGCCGTTGGCCCCGGGCCAGTAGTGCATCGGGTCCGGCGTTCCGGGTAGTCTTGTGATGGCATTCATTGTCTGTGTCCTTGCTGCGTTTGACCTGTGAGCTCGAAACTAACACAGATGTCCCCATGGCATGCGACCAGGAATTCCGGCGCAAAAGAGTGCCGACCACTAGAGCTTTCGCCACAGTCCGTCGGCATGCTGTAAATTGCAGCGGCACACCGATCGATGAGGGGAATTGACCATGCAGAACACGCGACTGGGCAACACGGGGCTGAAGGTATCGCGCCTGTGCCTTGGCACCATGACCTTCGGCCTGCAGTGCGACGAAGCGCAGTCCACGCGCATCCTGGACGCCGCCGCCGAGGGAGGCATTAACTTCCTTGATACGGCGGATGCCTATCCGCTGGGGGGATCGCTGGACCACGTGGGCCGCACCGAGGAGATCGTCGGCAAGTGGCTGCGCGGCAGGCGCAGCCGCTTCGTGGTTGCCACCAAGTGCTTCGGACGCATGGGGCCCGAGCCCTGGGACCAGGGCAATTCCCGCAAGCACATCCTCGACGCCATCGACGCATCCTTGCGCAGGCTCGGCACCGATTACGTGGACTTGTACCAACTGCACCAGTACGACCCCGACACGCCGATCGACGAATCGCTGGAGGCACTCGACACGGTTGTGCGCAGCGGCAAGGTCCGGTACATCGGCTGCTCCAACTTCCAGGCCTGGCGCCTGGCGCGAGCCCTCGGCCGCAGCGAGGTGCTGCGCCTGTTCAAATTCGTCTCGGTGCAGCCGCGCTACAACCTGTTGTTCCGCCAGATCGAGCGCGAGCTGCTGCCGCTGTGCGCGGAAGAAGGCCTCGCCGTCATCCCCTACAACCCGCTGGCCGGCGGCATGCTCACCGCCAAGCACGACCGCACGCGACCGCCTGCGGCCGGCACCCGCTTCACGCTCGGCAAGTCGGCCAAGATGTATACCGAGCGCTACTGGAAGGAACGCGAATTCGATAGCGTGGATGCGCTGTCCGGCATCGCGCGCGAAACAGGCGTCGAGCTGGCCACGCTCGCCGTGGCCTGGGTGCTCGCCAATCCCGTCATCACCGCGCCCATCATCGGTGCGAGCAAGCCGGAGCAGCTGCGCGCCAGCCTCGCCGCCGAGAGCTACACACTCGACCCGGCGCTGAAAGACAAGCTCGACCAGCTCACGACGGAATACCGCATGGGCGACGCCGCGCGCTGACACGCCCACCGAGGAGCAACACAAACGGCTCGCTCGGCCGTTAAAGCCTGGGGCTTGACGACATCATTGCTTGATACGGTCGGTGATGGCCTGCGTCATCTGCGAGGTGCCAGCGTTTCCGCCAAGATCGTAGGTCACGATCCTGCCCTCCTCGATCACCTCTGCCACAGCACTCCAGATGCGCGCTGCCGCCGCGTCTTCATTCAAGTGAGTCAGCATGAGCGCCGCCGAAAGGATCATTCCGGTGGGATTGACGACATCCTTTCCCGCGTACTTCGGGGCGCTGCCGTGCACTGGCTCGAATATCGCCAATTCGTCGCCAAAGGAAGCGCCCGGCCCCAGACCCAGTCCGCCGGCGAGTCCCGTGCACAGGTCGGAGAGGATGTCGCCATACTGGAAACCGCCAAACAGGACGTCGAAGTGCCGGGGTTCCCTGACCAGATGCATGGCAAGCGCATCGATCAGCGCTTCATCGCAGTCGATGGAAGGGTGGCCCTTGCCGACATCCTGCGCAGCCTTCAGGAAGAGCCCATCGGTAATCTTCAGCGTCGCAGCCTTGTGTGCAACGGTAATGCGCTTGCGTCCGTTCCGCTTGGCCCACTCGAAGGCAAACGCAGCTGCGCGCGCGGTGGCCGCTCGGGTGACCAACTTTACGCCGATGGCCGCGTCCTTGCCCACCCACTGCTGCGGGCCGACATAAAGGTCCTCGGTGATTTCACGGATCACCGCGACGTCCATGCCCGGGCAATGAGTCTTCGCGCCTTTGAAAGCGCGCGCCAGGCGCACGTTGACGAACAGCCCCAGCGCCATCCGCAGTGCGATATTCGGGCTGGCATAGCCGTGTCCGACGGGATTGGACATCGGACCTTTCAGCGCGACACGGCACGCCTTCACCGCAGCGATGGTTTCGTCGGGAACGGTTTTCCCGGTGCGCGCGTAAGCCTCCGCGCCAGCCTCGCCCTCCACCCAGCTGACTTGGATGCCGGTTGCCTCGACCACGCGCTGCGCGGCGGATACGACCTCCGGGCCAATCCCGTCTCCGGGCACGACTGCAATTCGGTATTTCATGCCGGTGCATCCTCCGAGCTGAAAATGATTGGATCCCGCGAGCGCTCGGGTCAAGGGCCACTGCGGGAGATTGCGTTGCCGCGATAACGGCTGCGCCTAGCTTCGAACGAACTCCTGCACCGATCGCACCGGGGTGCCATCGGCGCGACTGATCGCGCGCGTGATCAGGTGCGTGCCATTGAAGGTGGCGAGAAGGGCGCAGTGCGGGCCGTTGTCCCCGCCCGCAACGATGACGCCGATATCCTCGGGCCTGCGCGTGGGGTAGACGAACTCCTTGCCATCCTCCGTTTTCATGCTGTGGACCTTCCACTGCCGGATGACCTTGTCGCTGGTGGCCGAGAAACCCTTCAATTCGATCTTGCCGTGCTCCCACAGGTAGCGTTGAATCGCCTTCTTGTCGAATCCCCCGCGGGCGACGTGCCCGGCCTGGATCGGGCCGAGCACCACCATGGGCTCATGGTCAAAGTAGGTGCAGTTGCTGCCTGCAACGAGGAACGCGCTCGCCAGGGTATCGAGAATGGCACGGGGATCGGCCGACAGCTCGGTCACGTTCTGCGGCGACGTGGTGGCGATGGCCGTGACGGTGGACGTATCGGGCGCGAAGCCGCGATCGACATGGTAAGGCGGCCAGGGGCTCAACGCCTCGTTTTCCGCAATGCACGAACCCCACTTGTTGGGGCTCCCGAGCGTGGACATGTCGCTGGTCCCCGGATGCCCTCCGCCGATATTGATCAGGCACAGGCGCACGGCGCGGCCGATGGTGCCGTTCGCGTACCAGCCCTGGCCGAATAGATTCGTCCCCCCGTTGATGTCCAGCTCGCGCGCGATCGGGCCGTTGACAAGCAGCATGATGCCCGCAGGATTGGTCGTGCATTGCGTGCCGTAGCAGTTGAGTTCAGGGTCCAGGATGGCCTGGATGCCGGCGATGAGCACCGGCAGGTACTCGGGACGGCAACCAGCCATCACGGCGTTGACGGCCACGTGATGCACCGTGGTCGGGTGCCAGCTCGGCCCCATCTTGCCGAGCACGTGGTCGGGGGCAAGATCCGTGTAGCGCAGCATGGCGGTGACGCGATCGACGGTCGGCGGCACGATGGGAAGGCCATCCGCCCATTGCTTCTCGTAGAAAAGACGATTAACGCCATCGAACGACGGATCGTCGGGCATGAATGTCGCGTTGAACGCCACGACCGCTTTTGCCTCGACAGGCGCTGCACTGCCCTTTTGCTCGCCGGTCAACGCGGCGCTGATCTCTCCCAGCATCTTGCCGAAGGCATCGACTGCGAGTTGCCGCGCCTGATCGGGCGGGATCCCGCCCATTGCGTATGGGACGACCGCGAGCGGCAACTCGGGCATGCCAAGCGACTTGCGCTCGTAGTTGGCCAGGGCGACGAAGCCCGATTCCACCAGCGTGACGGCCGGAATGCCGCGCCGCTCGAGTTCAAAGGAGTCGTGGACACTCCACGACGTGCACGAGCCTCAATTGCCCAGGCCGACGACCGCCACCTCGCAGTTGGCCGCAAGTTCGTCGAGGAGTGCCGCCGTGGCACCCAGGCTCGCGCTCTCCTTCTCGCGATACAGCGTGGACTCCGCACCCAGCATGAGCATCTGCTCTTCGGCAGCATGCATGAGCACGTCGCAGTTGGACTTCAAGTTGCCCAGGAAGCCGACCCGCAGCCCCTTGAACGACGCCGGACGCTTGGCGGGCTGCACGCTGTCGGCGCTGGTGTTCGGCACCGGCACGTAAAGCCGCTGGCTCTGTTCGCGGTCCCCCGCGCGGGCGTCGCTCATGGTCATGTTCATATCTCCGGAAAATGTTGTCGATTGCAGTACTGTCGCACCCGCCGGCTATTTAAAGATGCGATCGAAGCTCGCGATGATGCTGGAATACTCCATCGAGGATTTTTCAATGGTGATGTCCTGACGCACCGTCTTCGGGTCCGGAGCGCTCAGTGTGCCTGGCAGGTTGCCAAGCAGGCTGGAAGCACGGTTGTCGCCGTTGTGTGCAACCTGCCCCGCAGGAGACATCATCCATGCAGCAAACAATCGCGCGGCATTCGGATGCTGCGCCCTCCCGTTGACGGTCATGTAGGTGTATGCCGCCGTGACGATGTCGAGGTAAGCATAGGTAATGGGGGCGCCTGGATTGGCCTTCACCACGTTGGTGGCATCGTAGGGTATGCCATTGAAGCCGAATGCCGCCTCGCCCGACGCGGTGAGTTGCGCCACCATTGGGTTGTTCTGCACCAGCCGCGCGCGCTGTGCCGCGAGTTTCTCGAAAAAAGCTTCTCCGTACTTGGGGTCGCGCAAGAGTGCCAGGTAGAGCAGGCTGTAGGCCGTGCCCACGCGCGGGCTGCCGATGACGATCTTGCCCGCGTACTTCGGGTTGATCAGGTCATTCCACGTCCGCGGCATGTCCTGCTTTGAAACGATCGAGGTATTGATCAGTACCGACTGGTAGATGCTCTGGATCGGCGCCATGAATTCTGTCTGCTGCGGGAACTTCATGTCGGGCAGCTTGGCCATCTGATTGTCGGCGATCCAGCGGTAGATGGATGGACGATCCGAAGTGATCAGCACGTCAGCAACGATGCGGCCGGCCTTGATCTCCTGGTCGACGCGCGCGGTCATCGGCGCCCCGGTCATCTGCGTGAAAGTCATGGTGACGCCATAGGTCTTCTGGAAGGCCTCCGCGTCGCTGCGCATGGCGGCCACGCTGGGCCCGGCATAGACGGTCACCGTGCCTTCGGCTTTCGCCGCAGCGATCAGCTTCGCGTCTTTCGGAAAATCCAGCGTAGTGGACTTGGCCGCGCCCTGGGCATGCGTCAATCCCGGCAGCAAGCCGACAAACAGGGAACCGGCCATCAGGCCAATGACCGTCGTCCTGATGGCCGGCCGGAAAAAGAAGTTCGGTGTCGCGCAAGTCATGCATCCCTCCTCAGAGCGCATTCGTGCCGGGTACCGCCAGCGATTGGTTGGTGGCCAACATTATCGGATCGACCATGCAGCGTCAAGGAAGGTCCATGCTCCGGACGCGGACATTGAACATTTTCACTGGACACAAAAACCGTTGCGACTTACCTTTGCTGCGACCGGATGCAGCCCTGCGAACGTGTTCCTCGCCTGTACCTGCATCCGTGATAACGGGAGCACGATTGATGAGCATTGCACTGCAAGCGTTGAACATCTGGGACCTGAGACGGATGGCGCAACAGCGCCTGCCAAAACTGTTTTTCGAATTTGTCGACCGGGGCTCGGAAGACGAAGTCGGTCTGAGCAACAACCGGCTCGCCATCGAACGCATCAAGATCCGGCCACGAGTCATGATCAACGTGGAACGGCGCAGCCAGGAAGTCGAGCTGTTCGGCAAGACGCAGAAAATGCCCGTCGTGATATCGCCGACAGGCATTGCCGGCCTGCTGTGGCACAACGGTGAGATTGCGCTTGCGCGAGCCGCCGCCGCTGCCGGCGTTCCCTTCACCCTTGCCACCACATCGGTCACCGCCATGGAAAAAGTGGCCGAACTGGCAGGCGGGCGCCTGTGGTACCAGATGTACATGTGGCCGGACCGCGAAATGTCCTACTCCCTGATGGAACGCGCCAAGGCGGCAAACTACGAGGCGCTGGTTCTCACGGTCGACACGGCGGCCGCACCGAACCGTGAATACAACGTTCGCAATGGCTACAGCACCTCATTCCGCTTTTCCTCGCGCAACGTGCTCGACGTGTTGACCCATCCACGCTGGATGCTCGGCACCCTCGGTCGCTACATTGCCGAGGGCGGCATGCCGCGATTCGAAAACTATCCGGAATCCCTGCGCCACCGCATCACGGATACGAAGTTCGACCAACGCTCGCTCATGACTCAGTCCCTGACCTGGGACGATCTGCGCGAGGTGCGCAAGCGCTGGCCACGGGTGCTCATCGTCAAGGGCATACTGCATCCGGACGACGCAAAAATGGCCGCCGACTGCGGGGCCGATGCCGTCGTGGTCTCCAATCATGGCGCGCGTAACGTCGACAGCAGCGTTGCGCCCATCGACGTGCTGCCCGAGATCGTTGACGCGGTGGGCAGCAGGCTCACCGTCTTTGTCGACAGCGGATATCGTCGCGGCAGCGACGTCGTGAAGGCCTTGGCGTTGGGCGCGAAGACCGTATTCATCGGCCGGGGAACGCTGTACGGCGTGGCTGCGGGCGGGCAGGAAGGCGCCGTACGGGCGCTGGCCATCTACCGCGATGAAATCGACCGCACCATGGTGTATCTGGGCTGCGCCGCCATCGGCGAACTGAACACGGGCCACCTGTATCGCTGAACGATGGGTGACGCCTGACCCTGCCGGAACTGACCCGCGCCGGAGGTTCCTACCTCATTCGAACGCCTTCCGGCGCATCTGTACCAGTGCCATCTGCATGTGCCATTCCATGGCACCGAGCCCGACCACTTTCACGCCCATGTCGAACATGCGCTTCGCCATGGCCCCCATGGCGTCGAAGTCGGGCGAATCGAGCCCCATGTTGTACATGATCGAGGCGCCGTACTTGGCGCCGACCTCCACGGCACGCTCGACCACGCGCAGGACCTTGGGGTGTTCGTACTTGAATGGGACGCCGAGAATCTTGGTCAGGTCCCCTGCAGCAAGCCACACCAGGCGTATGCCGTCGATGGCGAGGATTTCATCCAGATCGCGCAGGGCACCTTCGCTTTCGATGGTGGGCACCACCAGCGTGCCCTTGCGCGTTTTTTCCGCATATGCCGGGAACTCCTCCGCATTCCAGAAGCGTCGCAGGTGAATGAGGCGATGCCAGTCTTCGCGCAGGCCCATGAGTTCGCGGACTTCTTCCTTCGACTGCACCGAAACCGTCACCGAGGTCGCACCCAAAGCGAAGGCGCGTGCGGCATCGGATACGGTGCGCTTGTCACCACCGCCCGCCCACGGGAAGGCCTGCACGCGCACCATCGGCGATATGCCACTGCCGCGCCCCGCGCGGATCAAATGCGCAATGTTGTCCCAGTCGTGAGCGGTAAACATCATGTCGGCAATGAAGCAGTCGATGCCGGCTACGCCCGCGACCTCCACCATGTTCGGATGGCTGAACACGAAAGCGGCGAGTGACGGCTTGCCTGAGGCCAGGTTGGCAAGCAGCCGGTCGTTGGATTCATCTGGAAAGAACATGTTTGATCCTTGTGAGGGAAGACTCGAGGAGCGAGAGCGAGCACTACTGTGGCTGGATGCCGGCTTTCCTCGCGACCTCGGCAAGATAGCGTGCCTCATCGGCGAAGCGCTTTGCCGCGACCTCGGGGGATTGCTCGGCGATTTCCATCTGGATGTTGGTCAGGCGGGCGCGTACCTCTGGTTCTTTCAGTGCCCTCGAGGCGGCGGCGTAGAGTTTGTCGAACGCAGGCTTCGGTATGCCGGCGGCTGCATTGATGGAATTGGAAAGCCCGCGCAATTGCGGGTAGCCCAGTTCAGCGAAGGTCGGCACGGTAGGCATGGCTGCATCGCGCTGCTCGCCAGTCAGGGCAAGGACCCGCAATTTTTCCCCCAGGGACTTCACCGGAGCCACCGCGAGAAAGCCCATGTGCACCTCACCGGTGACGAGCGCCTTGATGTAGGCGGCGCCGTTCGCATAGGGCACGTACACCACCGCAAGGCCCGCATCGCGCAATACCGCTTCCACGGACAGGCGGCCGATGCCGCTCGCGGAGCCGTAGTTGAGCTTGCCCGGGTTGGCCCGGATGTGGGCCGACATTTCGGAGAGCGATTTCCACGGTTGGTCGGCAGCAGACACGAGGAGGTAGCGCCCTTCGGCCAGGCCGATGATGGGCGGCAGATCCTTGACCGGATCGAAGCGCAGTTCCTTGGCTGTCACGGGCAAGGTGGCGAGGTCGGGAACCAGTACGGCGGCAATGGTGTACCCGTCGGCGGGTGCCTGCTTGGCAACATACTCATAACCGATCAGCGTATTGGCGCCGGTCCGGTTTTCGACAACAAGCGGTTGCCCCAGCGTTTTCGTCATCTCCGGTGCCATGACGCGCGCAATGATGTCCTGCGCAGTGCCCGGCGAATAAGGCACGATGAAGCGGATCGGCTTGATCGGGAATTCTTGGGCGAATGCAGACGACCCTGCGCCGACGAACAGCTGCAGAAACAGGACGAGCGCGCTTGTCGCCAGTGCAAATCCGCGTGTCACATGCATTGGTCTCCCCCTCAGAAGAATTGCCGTCACGCAGCTAAGCTACATGAGAACTAACGCAGTGTCCATGTCTTGAGGTCCTCATGCCGGCTACGCGCGACGGCAACCAGTGACTGTTGCAGCGACAATAGCTGCCCTACGCATTTTCAGAAAACCACACTTGACTCGAATCGATATTTCGCGCGGCCCTGCGGGAAGAATGCGTACCCACTAGAATGGGTACACACGCGTAAAACCTCAAATGTCCGGAGGACGTTCATGGCCTACGATTTGAAAATCAAGGACGCCGTCATCATCGATGGCACGGGTTCCCCTCGCTATTCCGGCGATATCGGCGTGGCCGACGGAAAAATCGTCGCCCTCGGAAAAGCACCGGACAGTGCCAGCCGCACCGTGAATGCTCACGGCCAGGTGGCGTCGCCGGGCTTCGTGGACATCCATACCCATTACGACGCGCAGCTGATGTGGGATCCGCTGCTGACGGTTTCGCCCTGGCATGGCGTGACGACCGCCGTGATGGGCAATTGCGGGTTCACGCTGGCGCCGACCCGCGTCGCGCATCGCGACATGGTCATGCGCACCTTCGAGCGCGTGGAGGGCATGAGTTTCTCGGCACTCGAGCAAGGACTGGGAAAGGACTGGGGCTTCGTTTCCTACCCGGAATACCTGGACACTGTCGAGCGCCGCGGCACCGGCATCAACGTGGCCAGCATGATCGGGCATACCGCGCTCAGGCTCTATGCCATGGGCGAAGCCGCGGTCGAGCGCACGGCTACGGATGCGGAGATCGCGGAAATGCAGCGCCTGGTCGCGGATGGAATGAAGGCGGGGGCGATCGGCTTCTCCACGTCGCTGGCCAGCGCGCACAACGGTTTCGGCGGCAAGCCCGTGGCGAGCAGGTTCGCCAATACAGAGGAGCGCCTGGCCATCGGGCAGACCATGCGCGAAGCGGGCCGGGGCATCATCCAGATGGTGGGCGATTCGACGCCGCGCCCGTGGGATGAGTACATCGGCATGGCCAAGGCGTCGCAGCGTCCGGTGTGCTGGGGCGGGCTGCACGGCGCGCAGGCCATCCCGGGCAACCACCTGCGCGAACTCGAGCGCACGCGCGAACTGCTCGCATCGGGCCTGCGCATCTACCCTCAGGCCGCATGCCGTCCGACGGTGTTCGAGTACAGCATGGGCGAACCGGTGGGCAGTATGGCCGGGTGGGAACTCCTGCAGCCCGTGGTGAAAGCCGCGTCGGCTGAGGCAAAGCTTGCCTTCCTCTCCGACCCGGCAGTGCGCCGCAGGATTCGCGACGTAATGGACGGGCCGGGCGAGCATGATCACTATCTGTCCCCGGACAAATACCAGGCGTCCCTGTTTCGCCATGGCTTCAAGATGACCGAGATTTCCTGGTATCCGCCCGAACCGGCGCTGGAAGGCCGGCTCGCCGCCGAGATCGCCGCCGAGCGCGGCCAGCACTTCGTCGACCTGATCATCGACATGTCGCTCGCGACGAAACTGGACGCGCGCTTTCGCACGCCGCTCTCGAACTTCGACGACGACCAGTTGCAGGACGTGATGGTCGACCCCAACGTGGTCGTGGGGTTCGGGGACGGCGGTGCCCACCTGTCGCAGTTGTGCGATGCAGTCTATGCCACGTTCTTCCTCAAGCACTGGGTGCGCGAACGCCGCGCGCTCTCACTCGAAGAGGGCGTCCGCCGCCTGACGAGCAACACGGCCACACTCTATGGTCTTTCAGACCGCGGCCGCCTCGCGCCCGGCGTGCCGGCGGACATCGTTGTCTTCGATCCCGACACCATAGGGCCGGGACGGGCCGAACGCGTGTATGACCTGCCGGGGGGCGGCGAGCGCATCATTGCCGGAGCGAAGGGTGTCGCGGAAGTGTTCGTCAACGGGATGAGCTTGCCCAAGCAAGGGGAAAGCCTAGAAGCCGGTAGCCGACTGCCGGGGCGTCTGCTGAGAAACGGGCGTGCCTCCCAGAGCAACTAGGAGAGTTGACCAGCCCGAGCTTTCTATACCAATGTAATTGAGAGTGTAACGGTTCGAAGTGCTTTTAATAAAGGACTATGGATTGTGCATAGGTGGCGCTCCTGTTGGGGGTTTTAGCTGGAAGCTGCCCGCATATGCGGGCAGCTTCGTTAAA
>CANJXQ010000083.1 GCA_947478805.1 Betaproteobacteria bacterium
CAACTGGTGCAGAACTATTTCCAGCTGCGCGTGCTCGATGCGCAACGGCTCTTGCTCGAGGACACCATCGCCGGCTACCAGAAGTCCCTGCAGCTCGCGCAGAACCAGTTCGCCGCCGGCGCGGTGGCCAAGGTCGACACGCTGCAAGCCACCACGCAGCTGAAATCCACCCAGGCCCAGGCCATCGAGACCGGCGTGCAGCGCGCGCAACTGGAGCACGCCATCGCCGTGCTGGTCGGCAAGGCCCCGGCCGAATTCGGCATCGCCCCGGCAGCCACTTCCGCCACGCTCACGCCGCCCGTCATCGCCGCGGGCCTGCCCTCCGCGCTGCTGGAGCGGCGCCCCGACATCGCGGCCGCCGAGCGCCGCGTCGCTGCCGCCAATGCACAGATCGGCGTGGCCAGCGCCGCATTCTTCCCCGCGCTCACCCTGTCGGCATCGACGGGCTTCCAGAGCGCCGCATTCGCGCCGTGGCTCACGGCGCCGAGCCGCTTCTGGTCGCTGGGACCGGCGCTGGCGCTGACGCTCTTCGACGGCGGCCTGCGGCGCTCGCAGACCGCGCAGGCCGAAGCCGCCTACGACGCCACCGTCGCCGCCTACCGGCAGTCGGTGCTGGTGGCCCTTCAGGAAGTCGAGGACAGCCTCGCCACGCTGCGCATCCTCGAGCAGGAAGCCGCCGTGCAACGCGAAGCCCTCGACGCAGCCCGCCAGTCGGTCGCACTCACCACCAACCAGTACAAGGCCGGCACGGTGAGCTACCTGAACGTCGTCACCGTGCAGGCGGCCGCGCTCGCCGCCGAGCGCACCGCGCTCGACATCGTGAGCCGGCGCATGATGGCCAGCGCCGCGCTGGTGCGCGCGCTGGGAGGCGGCTGGCATGCGGACCGCATGGCGCCCGCGAACAAGGGAGGCTGACGTGTTCTACGAAACCGGTGCCGGCGACGGCCATCGTACGGCGGGCCTGGCCCACAATCCGCTCAACGCCCTCGTTGTGCCGCGCCCGATCGGCTGGATCAGCAGCATCGACAGCCACGGGGTTGCGAACCTTGCGCCCTACTCCTACTTCAACCTGGTCTCCAGCGTGCCGCCGATGGTGATGTTCGCCGCCAACGGCCCGCACGCCGAAGGCGGCGCCAAGGACAGCGTGCAGAACATTCGCGACACCGGGGAATTCGTCGTGAATTTCGTGACCGCGGACCTCATGGAAGCGATGAACCTCACTTCCGCGCCCGCCCCGCGCGCCATCGACGAATTCGCCCTGGCCGGACTGGACAAGGCGCCGTCGCGCCTGGTGCGACCGCCGCGCGTCGCAGCGTCCCCCATCCACCTGGAGTGCCGCCTGCATTCGATCATCGAGCTGCCGGGCGACCCCACCACCGGGAACCCCAACCAGGTCGTGTTCGGCACCATCGTGGCGGTCCACATCAGCGACGAACTGGTGGCGGACGGGCGCGTGGACAGCGTGAAGGCCCGGCCGCTCGGTCGCATGGGCTACTTCGACTTCACCGAAGTCGTGAACCGCACGGAATTGCTGCGGCCGCGCTGGCCGCTCAAGCCGTAGGCTGCGCGGGCCCGAACGATGAGTCGTATCTGTCCACGTTTCAAAGGACTGCGCGGCGCGCTACATGTCGCCACGATGGCAGCGGTCTTGACGCTGTTCGCGCGCACGGGCCTTGCCGCAGAAGAACTCATCACTTCCGCCGCATACCCGAATGGCGAAGTCATTCCCTATGTGCTGAACAGCGAAACTTCCGCCCCGCGCTACGTGATCATCCTTTTCCCCGGCGGCAGCGGCAACATGGACCCGAAGATGGTCAATGGCCGGCTCGAATACGGGTTCCGCCTCAACTTCCTTATTCGCGTGCGGCCCCTGATCGTCGACAGCGAGTTCGCGACGGTCTCCACGAACTCGACCCGTAGCGAGGAACGCATCCAGGCCCTGATCGACGACCTGAAGCGGCGATTTCCGGCGGCGCAGATCTACCTCATGGGCACCAGCAACGGCAGCGACGCCACGATGCGGCTCGCCGCCTACCTGTCAGGGCGCATTGCCGGTGTCATCCACACCTCGTCGCCGCAAACCATCAGCGGCTTTGATCCCAGGCAAGTCAGCAACCGGCAACTGGCGGTTCATCATCGCTACGACGGTTGCCGATTCACGCCATTTTCCGCCGCACGCACCTCGCATGAACGCTTCGGCACCGAGCTCATCGTCATGGAGGGAGGCAATCGCAGCGGGGACCCCTGCGAGCCCTACGGGCATCATGGCTTCAACGGCATCGAGCGCGAAACCGTGGAGGCGATCAAGCGCTGGGTGCGTCGCGAAGCGGGTCCGGCGTCCCCCTGAAGTCCAGGCCGGCCTGGCAAAGCCGCGCTGCTGCGCAGCCCGGTCCCCGGCCGATCTGATACGCTTGGCCGCATGACGATGCTCAGCAATGCGCCGCAACCGCCACTACAACTTCAGCCCGAGGAGAACCTCATCGTCGGCAAGTGGATCCTCTTCAAGGACCGCATCCTCGGCGACCCGAGCGAGCAGCGCATCGGCGACCTCGTGAACGATGTGCTCGAGTACTGCGCCGATCATCCCGAGCAGGGCGGCTGGCGGCGCCTGTACCGCGACCCCGGGGACGGCCGCCTGTGGGAGCTATCGCGTCCGCGCATCGAAATGGCCGGCGGCGGGCCGCGCGCGCTGCGCGTGATCGTCCCCGAGCGCGCGCTCGAAGTGTATGGGTGGAAGCACGCGGACACCCAGACGACCGGCACAGCGTGAGTGAAACATCCACCAGGAGGAGTCCCATGAAGTCGATCGCATCCCGATTCATCCCGTTCGCACTGGCCCTGCTCGTATCGGCGGTGGCCGCAGCGCAGGAATTCCCGACCAAGCCCGTGCGCATCGTCATCATGGCCTCGCCCGGCTCCAGCGGCGACGTGGCCACGCGCCTCATGGCCCCGGAGATGTCGAAGCTCCTCGGCCAGCCGCTGGTGATGGAGAACATGCTGGGTGCAGGCGGCCTGGTGGCCTGCCGATACGTCGCCAAGGCCGCGCCCGACGGCTACACGCTCCTCAGCATGGCCTCCACCGTGCTCACCGCCCCGGTGTTCATGAAGGATGTGGGCATGGACTTCCAGAAGGACCTCGCGCCCATCACCGTGATGGCCGACGGGCACCTCCTGCTCTTCACCACCACCGCGCTGCCGTGGAAAAACTTCAACGAAATGATCGCCTATGCCAAGGCCAACCCGGGCAAGCTCAACACCGGCGTGCCCAGCCTGCAGGACGGCACCTATCTCTTCCTGCAGGCGATCCGGCAGAAATTCGGCGTGACGCTGGTGGATGTGCCCTACAAGGGCGCTGCCGCCGCCTATTCGCAGGCCGTAATGGTGAATGAAGTGCAGATGGCGCTGGGCGGGGCAGCGGCGGCCAACGCCGGCATCGCCAACAAGAGCATCCAGGTGGTGGCGGTGTCCGGCAACCGGCGCGCCGCCGCATTTCCCAATGCACCAACCATGGAGGAACTCGGCGTGCAGGGCGTGGACAACACGCAGTTGAGCCTGTCCGCGCCCGGCGGAACTCCCCCAGCCATCCTCGACCGGCTGAACGCCGCCGCCGTGCGCGCCTTGCAGTCGCCTGAGATGAAGGAGCGCATTTTCAAATCGACGGGGTTCGATGTCGTCGCCAACAGCCGCGCGGAATTCGCGCAGATGCTCGCCACGCGCCTGCAGCGGAACGCCCAGATCGCCGCCCTCGCCGGCATCAAGCCCGAGTAGCCCGGCATGAGCGCGCCACCGGTCACCGGCCTGCGGGTGGTGCTGTCCAACTGCGCGGACGCTTCACGCGAAGCCGAGTTCAACGCCTGGTACGACGCCTACGCGGTGGACATCCTGTGGCCGCGCCAGCTTGTCAACGTGCAGCGCTACTGCAACCCGGCGCGACCGGGGGACGCCCTGCAGCCGCGCTACCTCGCGCTCTACGACATCGTCACCCCCGACCCCGCCATCGCCTGGCCCGAGACGCGCGACCACCCCACGCGCCCGCGGCGCGACAAGAGCCCGCTGCTCGACACCGTGCTCGCCGCCACCTACAAGATCGAACGCGCCACGGGCCCCGCGCGCTCGGGCGTGACCGGCGTGCTGGCGGTGTTCAGCGACTGCAGCGATGCCGCACGCGCGGATGAGGCGCGCGCCTGGCGCGAGAGGCTGTTATCCGAGGCAATGGCAAGCGGCGTGTTCGCCCGGGCCAGCCTGTCGGTGAACGTCGAAGGGGTGCCTGAGCAACCGCAGCATCTCAATGTGTTCGAGACCACCCGGTCCGACGTGATGGCTGCATGTGAAGCCGTGCTCGGGCGGTTGCAACCGGGCGGCGCGCTCGCGTCACCTCCGGGCGTGCGCATCCGGCATTGCGATGCCTGGGATGGGATCTTCATGGCGGGAGACTGAGAACCGGAATCATCAATGGATCGAAGATTTTTCCGTTCGCGGCACCGGCAACAACAGGTTTCACCCCTCCCCCATCGCGCCTTGACGCGGCCTCATGCGTGCGTCCCCTACGTCGATTCGCCCTGCGGGCCGCTCTTCGGCGGCAAGGGCGTTCCCGGCGCAGCCGCTTCGGCAGTCTGCCGGTGCTCCCTGAGGTGCGCGTCAAGATCAATGGCCGCCTTTACGCCTAACAAGGGAGCCAACAGCCAGAGCGGCGCATCCAGGCGCTGCACGCCGAACATTCCCACGGTGAGCGCCATCGAACTGAGCCAGACGCGCGCAATCGGCTGAATTACGAGTTGCCCCAGGCTTGCTCGGTTGCACTCACCCTTGACCAGGTAGTACAAGATGAAAGAGAACAGGTGGCTTGCCGCCAGGCCCGCAACCGAAAGCAGGATGCCCGCGTCCAATTCGCCCCGGAACAGCCGGATGGCCTCCTCCAGTGTCAGGTGCCAGTTCGCGCCGTCAGCCGATGAAAGGGCCGACGCGGCACCGTGCTTGAAGATTTCGCTGCCGAACACGACAACCACGATCATCCCCAGGCCAGCGACGAGCGTCACGTAAGGTATCAGGAGCAGGACGCTGAACGGAAAGAAGAAGATCTTCGCGACCCAGATGCTGAAAGACGTCGGATAGGCGAAGAGTATCTTCAGAAAGCTCATCGCCCCGACGACCACCGTTTCCAGCCAGAAGAGCAACAGAACCGGGAACAGCGACCAGTGCAACGCGAGGACTCCGTAAATCGGCAACAGGTTCGCCGCAACGAGCAGCACTGCAGAGGGCGTGAACCGAACCGAACGCAGCGCTTGAGGGATTCTGCTATTCACGGGCATTGGATTCCGGTTCGCCGTCGATGAATGGGATCAGTGTCGCCCATTCCCGTTCAAGGCACTCACAATTGCCGGCGCCGACCCTGGCGCAACGGCGACAAATAGCGCGATTCAGTCTCCAGCGATCGAGTCGATGAATCGCTGGGCTTCGGTGCGCGCGCCCTCGGCGGCATTGCCATGGTCAAGAGCGGATTCGATGTACACGCTCTTCGGATGGGGCGGCAGCGCTTCGAAGATGAATTGCCTGCCCTGGGTTTTCACCTCATTGGTCGAATTCACCACCAGCACGGGAACCGGCTGCTTGATCCCTCTCGCGCTGACGTTCATGTTGGCAAGGCCATTGGGGCGGAAAAACGACAGGTAGGTATCGACGGTTGCGCTCAGGTTGCGCTGGCGCTCCTGGTTGGAGTCGGTAAAGCTGAAGCGCTGGTCCCGATTTCCCTCCGTGGCCAGCGCACCGGCGCGCTCGACCGCGTCGCGGGTGAGACCCGAGCGATACCAGCTGCCTGGCATGTGTCCCGGCGCGAGAACCAACAGGGCGTCCGCATCGCCATACACCGCCTGGTATGCAAGGGCGCCATTGGCCCCGAAACTCTCGCCCCCGACGATGACCTTTTTCGCGCCGGCTGCGCGCAGCCTTTCGACCTCGCGATGGACTTCCTCGAGCCCCGCCCGGTAGGTGGTGTCGTACAGGCGGCGTTCGCTCCAGGGCATCTCGGGGCTGAACACCCGATAGCCTTCGCGCTCGAAATAGCGTGCCAGCGGGCCGGGCGTCTTGCCCCATTTGCCGTGCATCAGGATCAAGGCAATTTCGTTCTTGGCGAGTGGCGCCGCCGTGACAGCGGGGAAGACAGTCGCCAAAGCCAACCCGAAGAGCATGGCGACAAGCAACGATCTGCGGCACAGATGGAGAGTCGTTGAGGTCAATAGGTTCAGAGTCGACTTTTTCTATTCACGCCACTGTTTATAGCTGACACGCGCCCAGCTCAGTCCTGCGGCCGAAGATGTTTCAATCCCCGGGGAAATTCAGTTCCAGCACGATCCCGTTCGGATCGGGAATGAAGATCTGCCGCAGGCGCATGCCCGGCACCTCGTTCGTGCGCGGCGCGAATCCGGCCGCCTGGAGCCGGGCGAGGAGCCGGTCGTAGCCTTCGCACTGCAGGGCGACATGCTCGACCGATCCGCTGCCGTGAAGTTCGTCCACCGCGGTCGGCCCCATCTTGTCGCCGAGGCGGCGCCGGACATCGGCGAACTTGCTTGAGGGATCCGCGGGATCGACCTTCTGGACATGGACGATCGGCAGGCCGCCGTCATCGCAGATCCATGCGCCGCGCGTGAGGGGGTTGCTCGGCGTCGGACCCACCTTCATGTCGAGCACCTCGCCGTAGAACGCCAGCGTCTCCTCGTACTTCGGCGTCAGGATGTTGACGTGGTCGAGTTTGCGAACGGTCATGGCGCACTCCGTTTCAAGGGGCAATGCGTCGATTGTACTGCGGGAGGACAATTTAATCCCCGGGCCACCAAGCGGCGACCTGCCACAAGATGGCGTGCTGGTCAGTTCCGTAACCGGGGAGACCGCCACAGCATCACTTGAGGTCTTTCAGTATGGGCCTGAGGTCTTCAAGCTTGTCAAACAGGTGCCAGATATAGTTTTGAGTGCCGTTCACCCTATGCGGGTGCAAGTCTGCAAGGGCAGGATCATTGCGGTAGCTGTCGAAGGCCTCCTTGGACGCCCACTCCACGAGGATAAGCACTGCACGGGGCTCGATTTCTCCCACGGCCACTTCACGAAACTTTCCAAGCGCAACGACGCGACCGCCGTGCGTTTGAACCTCTTTCGCGGATCTGCGCGAGTAGGCCATGTACTCGTCCCGGTTCGAGACATTGAAGAGATTCAAGGCATATACCGGATTGCTCATCGCTACTCCTGTTGCGAAGTTGGCGTTGCCCAGGGTCCGTGTCGACGTTTCCACCCGGGAAAGCGACATCGATCAACTGAACCCGAGACTCGCCAAGATTCGTTACGCAGCTGAACTTAGGCCGCAGTAAGCCTGACTTTGCTGACTTTGCCCAGATCTACGCGCTGTTTGGCCTGCCACAGATCGCGGTTGTATTGCATGGCCAGCCAACTCTCCGGGGAACGACCAAGCGCTTTGGACAAACGCAGCGCCATTTCGGGGCTGATGCCACTGGCTCCGGTGAGAACACGATTCAGGGTAGACGCAGCAACCCCGAGCTTTGCAGCCAATTCTCGGCCGCTAAGCCCGTTGGGTTCCAAATAAACCTCGGTAATGAACTCACCGGGATGAGGCGGATTATGCATAGTCATCAGTGGTAGTCCTCATAGTGCAATACGAAGGCGTTCCCGTCTCTGAATTCGAACGTCAAGCGCCAGTTCCCGTTCACCCACACGGACCAACGACGGGGTTCAAATCCCTTCAGCGCGTGCAAGCGAAATCCCGCAATATCCATGTCATCTATGGACTGAGCGGTATCCAAAGCTGCCAAAAGCATGCGAAGTCGCTTGGCATGGTGTGGTTGAATTCCCGCAGTACTTCCCGATGCAAAGAACCTGCCCAAGCCCTTGTGCCGGAACGATTGAATCATGCGTCAATGTTAGCGTGTTGCGCGTCACGCAACAAGGCGCACCCGTCCATCATGGGTACGGGAACCCTCGCCAGGAACATCTGCCAACGGATCCAACCATAACCCCGTTCGACGCGCACGGCATGCCGGCCGCGCGCATAGCATCGCGACTCGGCACTCGCCGGCTTTTCCGACTCGTGTAAAGTCTCGCTCGGGCGGGCGCCCCATTGCGCGCCGATCGATCGAACACAGGTTTGCATCCACAGGAGGATTGAATGAAGAAAGCGATTTCCGCTCTCATGTTGTCGCTGGGCCTCGCGGTGTTTGCCGGCGCGGCCTGGCCGCAGGCATGGCCGTCGAAGCCGATCAAGGTCGTGGTCGGGTTTCCGCCCGGAACCATCGTGGACGGCTCCATCCGGCAGGTGGCCAACGAGATGGAGAAAAAACTTGGACAGCAGTTCGTCCTCGAGTTCAAGCCGGGCGCAAGCGGCACCATTGCCGCCAAGTCGGTCGCCACCGCCCCCGCCGACGGCTACACGCTCCTCTTTGGCCCGGCGGTCGGCGTGCATCCGCTGTTCACCAAGAACAATGCGGTGGACTCGGGGACGGAGCTGGTCTCGGTGTCGAACGTGATCTCCAATCCGTTCTACTTCATCGCCTCGGGCAAGTTGCCGGTCAGGACCTTCGATGAGCTGCGTAAATACGCGGCGGCGAACCCCGTGCCGCTGTCGCAGGGCAACAGCATCGAGACGCAGGACCTGATCATGGAGATCCTGCGCGAGCGCACCGGCATCGCCACGCGCAGCATCCCCTACAAGGGCTCCACGCAGATCGTGCTGGGCATTCTTTCGGGCGAAGTGGACCTGTCGATCGGCAGCATCCTCGCCTATGTGCCGCACATCCCCACCGGCGGGGCGCGCGTGCTATTCATCGCCGCGGGCAAGCGCAACCCGCTGTTCCCCGCCATCCCGACCGCGGCCGAGGTGGGCGTCCAGAATTTCGAGCTGAGCCTCGACTACGGCCTGTGGGCGCCGCTTGGCACACCCAACGAGATCGTGCAGCGACTGGCGGCGGAGGCTGCGGCGGGCACGCGGGTGCCGGCGGTGGCCGACCAGCTGCGCAAGTTCGGGACCGACCCCATCGGCTCGACCCCGGAAGAACAGCTGCGCACCTTCAACGCCCAGATCAAGTTCTGGACCGACGCCATCAAGCAGACGGGTTACAAGCCGCGGTCGTAGAAAGGACCGTGCGGCCTGCTACGCAGGCTCGGCCGCACTGCTAAAACGGTGGGTGGGACCGCGCGGCCTGCTACGCAGGCTCGGCCGCGCTACTGTTGATCTTTCCCTAAGAGCGCCTAACAGAATTACCGTTAGGCGCACTGAAGTAGGGGAGTTTGAGGGGAGTATCCCCTCAATTGTGTTAGGCACTCTAAATCAAGACGATTCAAGCGTTGGTTGCGTGGCACGGGATCAGGCCGACGGCGCACCCAGTTCCGCGGCTGTCCTCCGCCCTACGGGCTCCCCCTTGATGCCGCTGCACTGAGCGCCCCGCCGACCTGATTCGGTAGCCTGATTTGAGCGTCGTGCGGCAAAACCCTTCGCCGCCGAGGGCGGCTGATTGGGTGTCGCAGCGAGGTAAAGGAGGAGCCCGCAGGGCGGGGGACACGAGCGGCGGCACCCGGTCAGCCCCCTTGGTCGCCAGCCACGCACCCAAGCATCTGTTCTACGAACGCCGTCCGAATCAATGAGCTCCAACACTGGCGTGTCATGAGTTCTGGAATTCTCGATAGTTGTCTGCGGCTGCGAGCGGCTTGCCCAGCGCGACAATCCCGGCTGCGACCAGCCGGGCGATTTCCTCCTCGTCGAGACCCAGCACGCCGCGCAGCACCACGGCGGTGTGCTCGCCGATGACCGGCGCCGGATCCTGCACCACGGCATCCGAGCGCGAGAAGCGATACGGCGAGCCCATGACCTTCAGCTTGCCGCTTTCCGACTCCGGCCCCTGCCCCGGACGGGGGACTTCGCAGAGCGCGCCGCGCACCCAGGTATGCGGGTTCTCGGCCACATCACCCATCTGCTGCACCGGCGCAGCCGGTACGCCGCGCGCGCGGCACGCGGCGACCACGTCGGCCGTGCGTTGCGGCGCCACCCAGGCCCGAAGATGCCCGTCCAGCGCGGCTTCGCAACGCTTTGCCTCGGCTGGCGTGGCGGGCCTGAGGTCAGCGTCGGCACCGGAGATGTCGAGCAGCGCGGCCAGTTCTTCATCGCGGCTGACCTCGATCGCCACCAGCCCGTCGGCGCTGGCATAGACGTTCTGCGGCGCAAGCGTCGCGTCATGATTGCCGTCGCGCTCGACGGCATTGCCCGCGGCCACATCGGGCCAGAACGGCGCCGTGGTCGATCCCAGCACGTCCTGCATGGAAAGGTTGATCAGCTGGCCGCGCCCGGTGCGTTTCTTGTGCAGCAGCGCCGCCACCACGTTCATCGCCGCGGCAGCCGCGCTGAGCGAATCGGCGGCCGAGATGCCCACCTTCACCGGCGGGCCATCCGGGTAACCCGTGAGGCTCACCACGCCCGACATGCCCTGGATCATGCTGTCGAAGGCGCGCAACTCGCGCAGCGGCCCGGTATGGCCGAAGCCGCTGCAGGAACAGAAGATCAGGCCGGGCTGGATCTTCTTCAGCGCCTCGTAGCCGAAGCCCCACTTGTCCATGTTGCCGTAGGCGAAGTTCTCGATCAGCACGTCGGCGCGGGCGATCAGCGCATGCACCAGGCGCCGGCCCTCGTCGGTGCCGGTGTCGATGGCCACGCCCTTCTTGTTGTAGTTGTGCAGGTGGAACATGTAGCTCACGCCGTCCACCTTGAAGGCGAATCCGCGCAGCGGGTCGCCCTTGATCGGCTCGACCTTGATCACCTCGGCGCCCAGGTTGGAGAGATAGCGCCCGCACAAGGGCCCGGCGGTGTACGCCCCCATCTCGATCACACGAACGCCTGCCAGCGGGCCGCTCATGCCGCGCGCTCCTGGCCGAGCACGGTGCCCGCGCGCCGCAGCGTCTCGATGCGCTCACTGGCGTAACCGCACAGCTCGCGCAGCGCCTCAATCGTGTGCGCGCCCAGCGCGGGCGAGGCGGATCGCAACGTCCCCGGCGTGTCGCTCATCTTGAACGTGGAGCCCACCGCGATGTAGTCCTGGCCATCCGTGGTTCTCATCGTCTGCACCATGTCGCGGCTGCGGAAATTCGCATCATTCATCAGCTGCGCCACGCTGAGGATGGACCCCGACGGAATGCCCAGCGCGGTGAATGCGTCGATGCCCTCGCGCATGCTGCGCTCCTGCAGGTAGTCAGCGACGAAACCCTCCACCTCCTCGCGGATGCCGGGCTGCGTGCGCTCGTCGTTGGTGCGATAGCGCGGCGAGTCGACGAGGTCGCCGCGCCCGATCATGGCAAGGAAGCCCTGCCACTGCTTGTCGGTGCCCATGGAAACCGTGATCCAGCCGTCCCTGGCCGGGAATGCATTCCAGGGCGCCGACATGGCGTAGCGGTTGCCTTGGGGCGGCGGCGCCTTGCCCGAAATGAAGTAGCCGGGGATGAAGGTGTAGAGCGTGGCCACCGCGGCATCGTACAGCGCCGCATCGATGGACTGGCCGATCCCGCTCTCCTCGCGCTCGAAGAGGGCCGCGAGGATTGCCGTGGTGGCGAACACGGCGCTGCCGTGCGCGGCGATCGGCGCGCCCGCGCGATGCGGGATCTCGTCGGCGTGACCGGTGGTGGCGATGATGCCGCCCTGGGCCTGGCCAATGAGTTCGCCGCCGGGCAGACCCGCCAGCGGCCCGCTCGTGCCAAAGGCGCTGAAGGTCGCAGCAATCAGCCGCGGGTTCAGGATGGCGCGACAGGCTTCGTCGACGTGCGCGCCGAGGCCGTCAACAGCGAAGGGGTCGATCAGCACCACATCGGCACGCCGCAGCAGGTCGTCAAGCACGCTCCGCGCGCCCGTGCCCAACGGGTCGATGCACAGGCTGCGCTTGTTGGTGGCAAGGCTGCGATGCACGCAGGAATCGCCCTCGCCGTGCGCGGGCTGCCTCGCGCGCAGCCGGTCACCCTGCGGGGTTTCGATCTTGTAGACCGTGGCACCGAGTTCCGAGAGCAGGCGGCCGCACACCGCAGCCGCCGTCCAGCCCTCGGCGATCTCGATGACGACCATGCCATCGAGGCAACCCGACGGGGTCCCAGCGCTCACGCGAATTCTCTCCGGGTCCGCGCGACGATCAGAGATCGCCCGCCGCCTTGAGCTTGTCCACCGCGCCCTCGACGCGCGTGCCCTTGAAGAAGTCCGGGTTCATGCCGGCATGCAGGCGCGCCGGGTTGACGAACATGAAGTCGCGGAACGACTGCATACTCATGCCGTGGTCCTCCACCAGCTCGAAGGCCTCCTCGACCGTCTCGGCCATGTCGGGCACGTCCCAGTGCGAGATGTCGGAGCTGAACATGGCCTGCAGGTGCGAGTCACGTGTCGCGCCCCTGAACGCGAGCACGTTCATCGAATCGTCGGCTTCGCAACCGAAGAAGTAGTTGCGGAACTGGCGGTGAATATCCGCTTCGGTGTTCACGCCGCAGGCGGCGAATTCGTCGATTTCATCGAGGTTGTCGTTGTTGACTGCATAGCGCGCGAGCAGCTCATCGAGCGCCGCCTCGCGGCCCTTCACCATCGCGCCGCCGTGCGCGAGGAAGAGTTCCTTCATCTTCTTCACGTCGAGCGTGCGCGGGTCGAGATGCTTGATCGCCTCGCGGTTGCGCTTTTCCCAATGGCCGATGGTGTCGGCAAGCAGGTTGCAGGCCCAGCCCACCCCGCCCTCGAGGAAGCCGAAGCGCAGCTTCGGGAACCGATGCGTCACCCCGCCCAGGAACACCGCCTTGCAGAACGCGTGGTTGGCCTCGGCAAAACTGCCGATGTGGTTGTACACGTAGCTGGTCACCGAGCGGTGGCTGGCCACGCCCTGGTGACCCGAATGCGCCGTGGGTGCAACGCCGAGTTCGGCGCACTTGGCCCAGAACGGGTCGTAGTCGTGCATGCTGTCGATGGCCATGTGGTCGAACCAGGGCGCGTAACGCGCGAGCTCCGGCGCTTTCTCATCGACCACGGGAATCGCGCGATGCACGTTGCCGGTGATCATGATGGCCTTGAGGCCCAATGTCTTGACGCAGTACTCCAGCTCGTCGATGGCCTCCTGCGGATCGGTGGTGGGGATGGCGGCCACCGGCGTCATGCGGTCACGAAACTCATGGAACACGTCGGCCTGCATGGTGTTCAACGCGCGTGCCGCGGCGCGGCGCAGCTCCGGCTCCTTGATGAAAGGCACTTCGATGCCCGCCGTCGGGTACACCACGGAGAAATCGATGCCGAACTCGTCGAGCCGTTTGTACAGCAGCCCGGGCAGCATGGCGGTGGCGCGATCGACGGTATTGCCTGCCGGCAGCGACCAGAAGGCGCGCTTCCAGCGCGACTCGCGCAGGCGCTCCGTTACCGTCTGCGTGTGCCAGGGCGTGCGCTTGGTCATCTGCTCGCCGATGCGCGCCTTGCGAAAGCGCTCGCTCATGTCGCTGCCGCCGATCTTGGTCAGGTACTCGTGGAAGTAGGGCAGGAATTCGATGCAGTGGCCATCGCAATCGATGACCGGATGATCGAGCTTCTCCCGGATGGCGGCGGAGTGGGATAGGCCCGGTGCAGCTTCCCTGGCGATGTTCATGGTGTGACCTCTGGAAAGTTTTGTTGAATGGGGTGTACGAGCGCTCAGGCCGGGCGATAGGCGGCCGAGCGCAGCATCTGCCCGGGCAGCGGGCCGTCGGGTGCCAGCGTGTCCCGGCCGTCGCGGCGCACCACCTGGCCATTGACCATGACGAGCTGCATGCCGATGGCGTCCGACACCAGGCGCACTTCGCCGCCGGGCAAGTCGTTCAGCCTTCGCAGCGGCGAGGCGGCAATGGTTTTCGGATCGAAGATCATGATGTCGGCGGCCTTGCCCGCGAGCAGCCGCCCGCGATCGCCGAAGCCGAAGAGATCCGCCGGCTGGCTGGTGAGGCGCGCCACCGCATCCTCGAGCGTCAGCACGCCCTTGTCGCGCGCCCAGTAGCCCAGCAGCGTGGTCGAGTAACAGGCATCGCACAATTGCGCGGCATGCGCCCCGGCATCCGACAAGGACACCAGCGGCCCCTTCACCCTGAGGATTTCCTCGATCTCCGATTCCACGCTGTTCGACATGGCAATGCGATAGCGCGCGGCAAGATCGGTTTCCAGCGCGATGTCGAGGGCCGCGTCCACCGGGTCCACGCCGCGGCGCGCGGCTTCGGCCGCCAGCGGCGTCTCGTTCAATTCCGGGCGCGTGGGATGCAGCGAGATGGTGGCCTTGGCCGCCCACAACGTGAGCTGGCGCTTGGTGTGCTCGTTGTACTCGGCCTTCAGCACGGCGCGAAACGCCGGATCGGCATAGAGGCGCCGGCGGCCGGCGTCATCGGCCTCGGCCACCGGCTTGAAGAAGCCGCGCGTGATGAAGGGCACCGGATCGGCGAATGAAAAGTCGATCATGATCGGCCGGCACGCCACCTGCGGCACGATGGGAATGTTGCGCGCCTGGTAGTCGATGAACTGCGCCAGGTGCTTCTTGTGCGAGCCCGGCCCCCAGTAGCTGCCCAGCAACGCGCTCCAGGTCACCGGCCTGCTGGTGTCGGCGTGGATGGCCTCGAACTGCTCGTAGAACATCTGCGGGCCCACGGTGGCCTG
The DNA here is from genome assembly GCA_947478805.1 of Betaproteobacteria bacterium. Classification (GTDB taxonomy): domain Bacteria; phylum Pseudomonadota; class Gammaproteobacteria; order Burkholderiales; family SG8-39; genus CAIYPG01. The sequence goes on from CANJXQ010000083.1 coordinate 14,669, forward strand.
GAACACGCCGGCACCCACTTCGCGCATGACGCCAGCCAGGGCGCGCGTTTCCTCGAAGCTTGCGTGCCGGCTCGGCACCGGCTTGCCCATGTAGCCGACGTGATTGTTCGAGCCCGAAGTGGAGAACCCCACCGCCCCCGCAGCGAAGGCGTCGCGCAGGAGGGCCTGCATGGCTGCGATCTCATCGGGCCGCGCTTCGCGCTCGAAGGCGTCTTCGCCCATGACATGGATGCGGATCGGCGTATGGCCCGCGAGCACGCCGATGTTGGCCGTGGCGCCCATCGCCTCTATCTTGGCGAGATACTGCCTGAAGGTCTCGAAGCCCCAGTTCGATCCGAGCCCCTTCCTCAGGGCCGTCGGACTCATGCCCTCGACGTACTCCAGGGTCTGGATGATGAGCTCGTGTTCATGCGCGCGCGTGGGCGCGACGCCAAAGCCGCAATTGCCCATCACCATGGAGGTCACGCCATGCCAGGGCGAGATGGACACCGCGCGGTCCCACATCACCTGCGCATCGTAATGGGTGTGGACATCGATCACGCCGGGCGCAACCACCAGCCCATCGGCGTCGATGGTCTGCGTAGCGCTGCCTGAAAGGCTTCCGCCGGCCTTGCCCACCGCCGCGATGCGCCCGTCCTTGATGCCGATGTCCGCCTTGAAGCGTTCGCCCCCGGTGCCATCGATGATGGTGCCGCCAACAATCCTGCAGTCGTAGTCCATCCCCGCTCCTTCTGTCGCCACCAGGCCCGATGCGCTACCGCATCGAGCCTATTTCATTGTCAGTATTCAGGCTGCAGATATCCGCGCATAGCCAATACGGAATCCTGTCTGTCAGCATATTCAGCACGGCGACTTGACCCGGCGCCTCGCCCATGCGGGCCCGTTATCCTTCCACCGTCCCCGCCAGCAATCCCGCATCCGCCGCCGCGCGGAAGTGCCGGTTCGCGTCGTTTGCGCGCCCGATGCCATCGAAGAGTTCGGCCAGGGCGACGTGGGCCGCGCGCGTGGGTTGTACGGCAATGCTGGCATCGAGGTAGCTTTGCGCCTTGCCCCACAGGCCGCGCTGGGCGCACAAGCGTCCCAGCGTAAGCAAGAGCGGCCAGTCGCGCGGGCGCTTCTTCAACCAGGCCTCGCAGTGCTCGATGCGCTTCAAGGCGTCATCGTCGTGGCATTCGCCGTAGAGCAGCACCAGGTTCGGCGCCCAGGCGTGGGCGAGCACGTCTTCGATGATGGCATGCGCGGCGCGGCAGTCGCCGTGCTGCATGAAGGCGCGCGCCGCGGTCAGGGCCACCGCGGGTTGCCGGCGGTCGCGCGCGGGGATGTCGTTCCAGTGCTCATCGAGCGCCTTGCGGTCGTGGGTGCGCTTTTGCAAGAGCGCGATGCGCGCGCGCACGAGGATGGTCTCCAGCGCCTCGGGCGGCAGCCCCGAGCGCTTCTCCAGGAGGCGCGCAATGCGGATGACCTCTTCCCAGTTGCCCAGCCCCTGCTCGGCGCGCAAGAGAAGGAGCAGCGTGGCGATGTGCTTGGGGCCGGCTTGGTTCAGGTCGCGCAGCACCGCGCGGGCAGCCTCGAAATCGCGCTCCTCCACCAGCAACTCGCCGCGCGTGGTGCGCGCGGCCCGGCGCCAGTCCTCGCCGCCAGCAGAAACGACGCGGGCGTCGACGGCCTTGCCCCCGGCCTTGCCGGCGCCCGGCCCAGGGGCTTCAGCACGACCCAGCCACAGGTCGCGACGCGGCGTGTCGCGCACGCGCTGCGCGGCGCGCGCAGCCACCAGGCTCACCGCCGCGGAGGGCGCGCCGAGGTCCCAGGCCTTGGAGGCGAGCTTTTCGGCGCGGGAGAAGCGGCCCTCGAACAGGGCCTGCAGGGCGCCGAGCAGCGCGCCATAGGCGTTGTGCTCGCGCTGGCGCTCGCGAAACGCGCGCACGCGCTCCGGCATGCCCATCACGCCCGCCACGGCACGCACGATGCCGTAGGCGACCACGAAGGCGCCCGCCAGCAGCACGGCCAACAGCGCCAGCGACACCTCCACGCGGTAGGGCGGCAGCACCAGCAGGGCGTAGCCGTCGTTGGCGCGCAGCGTGAGCGACACGCCAACGGCCAGCGCAAAGGCGCCGATGGCCCAGAACAGGCCCTTCACGCGCGCACCTCGACGGACGGCATGACCTCAGTCACGGAACAAGCGCTGCAAACCGCGCTGGAAAAAGTGCGGGACAAGGCGCAGCGAGAAACGCGCGACGGCTGGAACGGGGGCGTCATGACCGGGCCTCGCGCTTGCGCCGCTCAGCGGCCGCCACGGTCGCGGACGATCTTGTAGTTGCGCACCGCATTCAGGCTCTCGGCAATGGTCGGGATTTCGATCTGCACGGAGGCCGCCGCCAGCTGCTTGAGGGAAGTCTGCACCGCCTGGGTCTGGCGCGAGCGCGCATCGAACCAGCGGTCCACCCAGCCCTGCGCCGACTTGAGGTCCTGGCGATACACGGTTTCATTGCGGGCGAGCAGCGCAAGGCGCGCATTCAACAGGCGCAGCTTCAGGTTCTCGCGCAGGAAGAACGCCTGCGTCGGCGACACCAGGCCCGGGTCGGGGCGATCCATCACCTGGATGCGCACCAGCGACTTCATCTCGTCCCACACTTCGTACCCCAGGCGCGCCCAGAAGCCCTCGCCTTCGGGTCGCGGCGCCCCGGTGGCAGGCGCGAGGCGCTCGTCGATCACCAGCGGCACGCTGTCGATCGACGCGCTCACCTGGTCGAGCTTGAGCGTCAGGCCGGCCACGTCGATGTTGGGCGTGGCCTTCAGGCGCTCGATGTCGCGTCCGAGCACCTTCCGCAGGGGAATGAACTGCGGGCGGTCGCCGCGTGCAAGGCGCGCATCGGCCGTCTGCAGGGCCACCAGCGCCGCCTGCACGTTCCCGGCCAGTTGCAGTTGCTGCGAGGCGATGGTGAGGATCTGGTCGATCTCGGCCAGTGCCCACTCGTCGCGATTGCGCGACAGTTCCTGGTACAGCGCTTCCAGGGCCACCTGCTGGTTCTGCGATTCGGTGAGCTTGCCGTCGAGTTGCGCAAGCCGCGCCTGCGCCTCGCGCACGGCCTCCTGCGCCGAGCGGGCGGTGACGCGGGCGTCGCGGCTGTCGGTGTCGCTTTCATGCAGCTTGAGCGCCACTTCCTCGCGCAGCGCCGCCATGCTGCCGCGGTTGTCCCACCATTGCCAGAGCACGATGAGCGCCAGCAGCACCACCGCAATGAGTAGCGGCTGGGCAAACACGCCCTTTGCCGCCCCCCTGGCCGCCGACCGCGCGGCGGGCGCCTGCGCGCTCAGCAATGCGGAGGGCTCGGGCGGGCGCTGTGGTGCGCCGCCGCTCGCGTTCTGGTCTTGTGGATTCTCGGGCACGTTCATGGACCGGGCTGGTTTCGGGTGCTGGAATTATCGGGACGCCCGACCTGATCAAAAGGCAATGACATCAAGGCGCTACTTTAGCAAAAAAGGCC
>CANJXQ010000084.1 GCA_947478805.1 Betaproteobacteria bacterium
CTGATCCGCGCCGCGAATTTCCGTAGTCTGCCCCCTCGCGGTTACAGCTGTAATGATGTCCCCCGACCGAAGGTCACCCCTGGGTTGTCCGCGCACGTCCTCAACAATTACTCCTCCCGAAAGCTTCATATCCCGTTTCTGCTCGGCAGTGAGGTCATTGACGACCATTCCCAGCCGGTTGGCTTGTTGTTCTGACGGTCGAGTCCGGCTGCGCTCCCGATTGGCAACCCGATCCTCAGGGACCTCTCCCACGACGAGCCCGATCTCGCGACTTGCCCCTTTCCGCCAAATCTCTACAACAGATTTGCTACCGGGCCGAGTCGCCCCCACCAAGCGAGGCAGATCTCCCGAACTGACAACAGGTTTGCCGTCGAACTTCAGGATGATGTCCCCTGTCTCGATCCCAGCCTTTTCCGCGGGCCCGCCTTTTTCGACTGCATTGACCAGCGCTCCGGCTGGTTTGGGCAACCCGAATGACTCAGCAAGTTCGCGCGACACTTCCTGGATAACGACGCCAATCCGACCGCGACTAACCCTTCCCGATTGGCGGAGTTGGTTTTGCACATCCATCGCAACATCGATCGGAATTGCAAACGATAGCCCCATGAAGCCACCAGTACGGCTGTAGATCTGCGAATTAATTCCGATCACCTCGCCCCTCATGTTAAATAACGGCCCCCCGGAATTACCCGGGTTGATCGCCACATCGGTCTGGATAAAGGGAACGAGATTCTCCGAGGGCAAGTTCCTGCCCTTCGCGCTAACGATTCCTGCAGTCACGCTATTCTCAAACCCGAACGGCGAGCCAATCGCCAATACCCACTCACCTACCCGCAGTTTCGTTGGATCCCCTAGGCGAACAGCGGGAAGCCCCGTGGCCTCAATCTTTATCAGGGCGATGTCTGTGCGCCGATCAGTACCAATAACCCGTGCTTTGAATTCCCGCTTGTCAGTCAATCTGACGGTTATTTCTTCCGCATTATCAATAACATGTGCATTGGTCAGCACATAGCCATCACCGCTGATAATGAAGCCGGATCCAAGAGAGCGACTTTCAGGTTCGCGGGGAGGCACCTGTCCCTGACCGGGATTACGAGGAACAAATCTTCTGAAAAAATCGTAAAAGGGATCATCTTCGTCGATATTTGGCAACTGTGGGGCTGCCCGCCTCTCGCGTTGCGCTTGTGTCGTACTGACATTGACCACAGTTGGCCCGTGTTGCTCGACCAACATAGTGAAGTCTGGCAACTCCCGTTGCTGGGCCCCCACATCCGTCACCCAGACAAACTGCATCAATACGGCGAAGCAAACAATCGTGCGATTCATCATCATGCGTCCTGGAGAGGTTTCCACATAGTTACAGGCATTGACGCCACGGATGCGACGCATGGCGAAACCACTTCAATATTCGGCTGGAGTGATACTCTACCGCATCTTTAGCGAGCCGATTGGCACCGACAAAAGAGTCCTGCAGCTGATCAACGTCGGGGCCAAGGGGCTCTCAAAAGGAGCGCCCCATCACAGGGACTAACCGTTCGCGAAGCGACGTCGATCTTTTGATCAGGCCGCACTGCACGCCACTGGGTCCGAATTCTCGAGTCGCTCGGGTCCCGAATCAGGCAACATTCTGTCAGCCGGGAGCACCCACAAGCCGCGAGCAGTAAAGCAAGATACCAAAACCGCCAAGCGTAGCCTGATTCAAGCTTTCTCAGGAAGAAATACTGCCTTCAAATTCCGAACCCAGCGCACGTCCCGTCAGGGGCTGTGAAAGGAGAGAGCGAGCACTTTGAGAGAAGATATCCCCCTCTCATCGCTTGATGAAGATGCATATTCCAGGATGAAGCGGCAGGAGAATATCGTCGCCTACCCGTTCATCCACTGATATCAATGGGAAACGATCGATTCAAACCTTGGAGAAAACTAGTGTCCCGTTCGTTCCGCCGAACCCGAAAGAATTGGACAGCGCGACGTCAATGCTCATCTGCCTTGCTGTATTCGGAACGTAGTCGAGATCACAACCTTCGCCAGGTTGATGCAAGTTGATCGTAGGCGGTGAAACTTGATGTTGTATGGCCAAGGCAGTAAAGACAGCCTCAATTCCACCAGCAGCTCCAAGCAAATGCCCCGTCATCGACTTCGTCGAATTGACCGCAAGCCGTTTAGCATGGTCGCCGAAACAAGCTTTTACCGCGAGCGTCTCAGCAACGTCCCCCAATGGGGTAGAGGTTCCGTGAGCATTCAGATATTGGACACTATCCGTTGCCTTACCCGCGTTACGCAATGCGTTACGCATGCATCGCGACGCACCCTCCCCATCCTCGCAAGGGGCGGTGATATGGTGTGCGTCGGCGCTCATGCCGTAGCCGGCGAGTTCACAATAGATTCGTGCTCCTCGCTTTCGCGCATGCTCGTATTCCTCGAGCACAAGGACGCCCGAGCCCTCACCAAGCACAAAGCCGTCGCGATCCTTGTCCCAGGGACGACTGGCTGCCGCGGGGTCGTCATTTCTAGACGAAAGCGCACGAGCAGCATTGAACCCACCCAGTCCCAAAGGCGATATCGTTGATTCCGCACCACCGGCAACCATGACATCCGCGTCGCCGTACTCAATTAACCGCCCCGCCTCGCCAATCGAGTGATTGGCTGTCGTGCAGGCAGTCACAACAGCCAAGTTCGGGCCTTTCAGGCCAAGCATGATGGAAAGCTGACCTGAGATCATGTTGATGATCGTCCCAGGAACAAAGAAGGGCGATATCTTGCGGGGACCTCCCGCGGAAAACGCTATATGCGTTTCCTCTATCAGCGGTAGGCCGCCGATGCCGCTACCGATACAAACCCCGACTTGATTCCTGTCCTCTTTGTCGAGATCGATACCGGAGTCTGCGAGCGCATCGATCGCAGCTGCAAGACCGTAGTGAATGAAGGTATCAAAACGGCGCACCTCCTTTGCAGCAAGGTAACGCGCAGCATCAAACGCCTTCACTTCTCCGGCAATTTGCGTGGGGAACGCCGATGGATCGAAGCGGGAAATCCGAGTGATGCCCGACTTACCGGCGAGAACAGATGCCCATGCATCCGATACTGAATTTCCGACTGGGGAAATTATTCCCAGTCCCGTGACCACAACGCGGCGACGACTCAAATTGCACCACCTCAAAAGAAAGATCAGCCCTTCTTTGCGTTTGCAGTTACATAGTTTATGGCTTGCTGGACAGTCGTGATCTTCTCCGCATCCTCGTCCGGAATTTCAGTCTCAAACTCCTCTTCCAGCGCCATGACGAGCTCTACAGTGTCCAGCGAGTCCGCACCAAGGTCATCAACAAATGACGACTCATTCTTGATTTCGGCCTCATTCACTCCGAGCTGCTCTGCGACAATTTTCTTGACGCGCTGATCAACATTTTCCATGCTGGATTGCTCCTACTGTTGTACCGGAGACCGGGATCTAAAGATGTGAATTTTAGCAGAATCAGAATGCTGGCGCCGCCACGACAATAGGAGGCAAAGATCGCGGAATTCAACCTCTAGTTCATATACATGCCGCCGTTGACGTGAATCGTAGCCCCCGTGATATATCCCGCCGCCGGCGAAGCAAGGAACCCGACCAGGGCCGCAACATCGTCCGGAGAGCCCAATCTGCCGAGCGGAATTTGCGATAACAATCCGGTTCTGACTTCCGGATTCAGGGCATTGGTCATATCCGTTTCAATAAAGCCTGGAGCAACACAATTAACAGTAATATTTCTGCTGCCGATCTCTCTGGCCAAGGAGCGCGACAATCCTTCAATACCCGCTTTGGAGGCCGCATAATTCATCTGCCCCGGGTTTCCGCTGGAACCCACGACCGAAGTGATATTGATGATTCGGCCCTTTTTTGCCTTCATCATCCCCCGTAAGACCCCCTTGGACAACCGAAACACGGACTTCAGATTGGTGTCGATCACGGAGTCCCATTCTGACTCCTTCATTCGAACTGCAATATTGTCTTGGGTGATACCCGCATTATTCACCAGTATCGCTACCGCTGAACCGAATTGTGCCTCTAACTCGGTGAGCAAATTGTCGACCTGGTTACCGTCACGAACATCAAGCACTTTTCCAGCGCTTCCGTTTCCGTACCTGGCCAAGAATTCAGTGATATGGTCTGCTCCTGCTTTGGTCGTGGCCGTACCGACCACTCTCGCTCCCTGCTCTGCCAGGTTGCGCGCAATAGCAGCCCCTATTCCCCGCGAAGCCCCCGTGACAAGCGCAAATTGACCGGAAAGGATCACGGCTCTCCCCTCGTCGAAATAACTCCCTGTTCAATAGCGTTCTTGTCAGTCAAGGCGATGCCCTCGAGGCCCGGAGAAATCCGCCTGCACAGGGGCGCAAGCACCTTGCCGGGGCCACATTCGAAAGCGCGTACCGCACCGTAGTTGGAAATCGCCATGATGCACTGACTCCACAGAACCGGGTGATCCGCCTGCGAGACGAGCGCCGCCTTGATCTCTGCCGGGTTGCCCCGCACTTTTCCATCATAGTTATGAATAACCGGAAAGTCCGTGCTCTTGAATTGCACCTTCTCAAGCGCAGTCCGTAATTTTTCCGCTGCCGGAGCCATCAAGGACGAATGGAATGGCGCGCTGACTGGCAGCAGGACTGCTCGCTTGGCCCCGCGAGCCTTGGCCAGTTCAATCGCTCTCGCAACTGCTGTTGAATGGCCGGCAATCACCACCTGGCCCGGTGAGTTGAAATTGACGGCCTCTACGACTTGTCCCTGACTCGCTTCTTTGCAAGCCGCCCGCGCATTCTCGTCTTCAATGCCCAGTAGCGCCGCCATGGCCCCCTCACCCTGCGGCACGGCATCCTGCATAGCCTGAGCGCGAAGCCGAACAAGCGGCAAGCAATCGGCCAATGTAAGCGCTCCCGCGGCCACTAGCGCCGTATATTCCCCCAGGCTATGTCCGGCAGCTATCGCTGGGGGTGCGCCACCCAGTTCAAGCCACGCACGGTATGCGGCATAACCGACCGTTACCATCACGGGTTGAGTATTGACCGTGCTGTTGAGCTCGCTCGCTGGCCCATCAGAAATAAGTCGCCCGATATCCTGCCCCAATATCTCAGATGCCTCGGCCACGACACGGTGTACGGATGGAATATCGCCATAGGCGGCGAGCATCCCTACCGACTGCGAGCCCTGTCCGGGAAACAAAAAAGCACATTTCATGATTCAATCCTGATCGCGTTCACAGAATCTACAAAACATCGCTTGTCAGACATTTCTTGCGCGCCGCCATCGACCTGCCTCCGTAACCATGGCTCGGAACCCCGCGGCAGAGGGCTAGATCTCGACCAGTGCCGCTCCCCACGTGAATCCTCCCCCGACGCCTTCGAGCAAGACCTTGTGGCCTGGCTTTATTCTTCCATCGGCAATCGCTGTGTCCAGCGCGAGCGGAACCGACGCCGCCGAAGTGTTTGCGTGCACGTCGACCGTGACAATCAGCTTGCCCGGATCCAGACCTAATCGCTTCGCAGTTGCCTCCAGGATGCGTACGTTAGCCTGATGCGGGATCAGCCAGTCGACGTCGCTGACCGCGAGCCCGCACATTGCCAGCGTCTCTCGCCCTACTTCTTCGAGAACCCTGACGGCAAACTTGAAGACAGCCTGTCCATCCATCTGCAAGAATGGTGTTCCGACGACCTTGCCACCACAGATGCTGCCGGGAACAGACAGAATGCCGGAATGCGCTCCATCGGCGTGAAGCGCCGTGGCATGTATCCCGGGATGTGAGTCGGCCCTGAGCACGACGGCACCGGCACCGTCCCCGAAGAGCACCGCAGTGGATCGATCGTTCCAATCGAGTATGTGGGAAAACACCTCGGACCCGACGACCAGAGCCGTTCGGTGCTGACCCGATTTCAGAAACTTGTCGGCGATCGTCAACGCATAAACAAACCCGCTACAGACCGCTTGAACATCGAATGCAGGACATCCCTTGATACCGAGCTTGGCCTGTAGCAGACAGGCAGAACTGGGGAAAATGACATCCGGTGTGGAGGTTGCAACGATGATCAGATCAACATCCGTGTGAGCTATTCCGGCAGATGCCAAAGCTCTTTTCGACGCTTCAAATGCCAAGTCGCTGCAGTTCTGGTTCGGGGCCGCCACGTGGCGCTGGCCAATCCCCGTGCGTGCTCGAATCCACTCATCGGACGTATCCATGCTTTGCGCAAGAACGTCGTTCGTCACCACCCTTTCGGGCAGGTAGCTTCCTGTTCCAATGATTCGTGACCAGATCAACCGACCTCCCCCGCAAAGCGAGTTGCCATACGCGAAAGCACATTGCTGCGAACCTCTTCCGTCGCCCGCTCTATGGCTCGCATGAATCCATAGGCGTCTGCCGAACCATGGCTCTTGATGACAATACCCCTGAGCCCTATCAATGTGGCGCCGTTGTATCGGCGGTGATCAAAGCGCCGACGAAATGCGGCCAGCACCGGCAATGCGACAAGAGCAGCGAGCTTTGTATAAATGTTCTTCGAAAATTCTTCCTTGAGGGCTCCACCCAACATTTGCGCGAGGCCTTCGGACGACTTTAGCGCCACATTGCCCACAAAACCGTCGCAAACAACCACGTCGGATTTTCCTCTAAATATGTCGTCACCTTCAACATTACCGATGAAGTTCAGGCCACTTGCGGACAACAGTTCACCCGCGCGTTTGACGACTTCGTTGCCTTTGATTGATTCCTCACCGATGTTGAGCAGCCCTACCGTTGGCCGCTCCTTGTTCTCGACAGCGGCAACCAGCGACGCACCCATCATTCCGAATTGAAGCAAGTGCTCCGGTCCGCAGTCGACATTGGCCCCCAGGTCCAACACGTATGTTCTTCCGATGATTGTCGGCAATACGGAGACGATGGCAGGCCGGTCAATACCGGGGTACGTTTTCAAGACAAACCGGGAAATTGCCATCAGCGCACCAGTATTGCCCGCGCTGACGCATGCATCCGCCTCGCCCAGTTTGACGAGGTTTGCCGCGATGCGCATCGAAGAGTCCTTCTTGCTCCGGAGTGCGCTCGCCGGCGATTCGTCCATCCGGACCACTTCTGTCGAATGCTGTATTCGGATTCGGCTCTCGTCCGTAACAGCGCGCAGGCTTAGTTGCCTTTTGATTTCCGCAGAGTCGCCAACGAGCACGACTTTGGTCATCGAATGCGCTGACAGAAAATCCAGCGCAGCGGGTACGGTCACCCTAGGCCCATGGTCGCCGCCCATGCAATCGATGGCCACCACCGTCAGCAATGTCGCTCCCCCTCGGGCTCATTCCAAAACTTGCGTAGGAGCAGACGGGCCGACAACATCAGCTAACGTCAGCCTGATCGACGAAAAATCCTCCGGTCGACTGCAAGTCGATCAATCCGCCTTGGTTTTGACGACTTTCTTCCCACGATAATACCCATTGGGGCTGACATGATGACGAAGATGAACTTCGCCCGTTGTCGGCTCGACCGCAAGCGACGGGCTGGTCAGAAAGTCATGAGCACGGTGCATGCCGCGCTTCGACGGTGATTTCTTGTTCTGCTGGACTGCCATGATCAACTCCTTGATTCAACGATAGATACACAGAAATGATGGTGCCATCTCTATCCTGCGGCGCCACTACTCTCGGACAGGCCCCCGCTTCAGCGCCGCCAGGACGCCAAACGGCGACCGAGCTTCCGAGGCCACCAAAGCCCCTTCGGCCGAACAAACTTCATGTCGCGGAATCATCGGGATAGCCAAAATTATTTCATCCTCAACCAACCCATCAACATCCATTTCCTTCGAAGCCAATACGCGGTCGCGATCGTCGATCGCATTGTCTATCGACTCTTGGCTTGCAACCAACTCCAATTCCGCCCGGCTCGCTATCGCCCAGGGCATCGGCTTGAGACAGCGCTGACAAGTCAACTCCAGCGTCCCTGACAACTCCAATATCAGGCAGGGCCTGCCAGCGTCGTTGGTCGCCCCCGAAATGTCGTACTTCAGCTTTGCCGAACGGCACCCGAATTCTGCGAGCCGAGGCAAATGCTTCTCACAGATGGACCTCGCAAGGGTTGACATGCTCCGACTGAAACGCATGCCATCAATAGTTATTGGCCGAGGCATTGGTAGACCCTAAAAGGCTCGCCAACCAAACCCCGCATGCTACTATTGAAAGGTGACACTTGTCAACAGAATCTTCCAATTGTTCAGTGCCTTACGGGCCGCCTGGAATGCCCGTAGCTATAGGTCCTGATCAGGATATTGCCGATCCAACTAGCCGAAAGCCGACGTTGCAACTCGTTCTCGCGTCAACCTCCCCTTACCGAAAAGCGCTGCTGGCGCGCCTCGGCATACCTTTCCTTGTCGAGAGACCTGATGTGGACGAAACCCGCCTTCCGGGAGAAGACCCGAAGGATTTGGCATTGCGACTTGCTGTCGCCAAAGCCGTAGCAGTGTCCCCGCGCTTTCCCTCGGGCCTCATCATCGGATCCGATCAGGTCGCCCTGCTGGAGAATGAAATCCTGGATAAGCCCGGGAATGCGGAAAACGCGAAGAGGCAGCTACAAAAAGCCTCGGGCAAGACCGTCGTATTTCACACGGCCTTATGCGTCTACGATGGTCAACACCGCAACTACAGCACACGTGTCGTTCCTGTCGAAGTCCGTTTTCGGAAGCTTGACGAGCGAACCATCGATGCCTACCTGTCACGGGAGCAGCCATATGATTGCGCCGCAAGCGCAAAAGCCGAGTCATTGGGAATTGCCCTGATCGAAAGGATTACAGGTGACGACCCTAACGCCTTGATCGGACTCCCGCTCATTGCATTGATAGATTTGCTTGCCGAACGCGGATTCAATGTCCTCTGAAAGACATGGCAGGCTCTATCTCGTCCCCAATGGGCTTGGCGGCGATCTTTCCAGCGCTATCCCTCAGGGTAATCTAGACACCATCCACCGCCTGACCTACTGGATTGCGGAAAATCCCAAAAGCGCCCGCGATTTTCTTAAGCGCATTGGTTCGCCTGTCCCGATCCAAACGATGAAGATCGAGAAACTGGACAAAAATACGCCCCCGTCTGCGATGGCAGACTTGTTGATCCCGATCCTTTCAGGCACTGACGCGGGAATAATCTCTGAGGCTGGTTGTCCTGCGGTTGCGGATCCGGGCGCAGAATTAACCAGACGAGCTCACAACCTGTGCATTCAGGTCATTCCCTTTGTCGGCCCCTCGTCAATAATGATGGCTCTGATGGCCTCAGGTCTGGAAGGGCAGCGATTTCATTTCCACGGCTATCTTCCAGTGGACGATGAGTTACTCGCGCAAAGACTCCTCCTCTTGGAACAAGATTCAGCGGAGCAACAGTGCACCCAGATTTTCATCGAAACACCTTATCGAAACCAACGCCTAGTCAAGCGCCTGCTCTCGAACCTGTCTCCCGACACGCTCCTTTGCATTGCATGTGATCTAACTCTGCCCAGCGAAGCAATCTCAACCAAACCCGTACGAGAGTGGCAGCAAAAGGGGCCACAAGTTGACGACGGCCACCCAGCCGTTTTCCTGTTCCTGGCAAGGAAACGCGAACGTGCTATCGCACCGTCACCCCGTCGAGGACGGAAAATTTCGCCAAACCGCTAGCAACGCCTGCGCCAAAACGCTTTGCAAACCGTTCCGCGATATTTTCCTTCTGCGTGTAGTCGACGATACTCTCGGCCTTGATGACTTCACGCGCGACATAGTCCACGCTCCCAAAAGCATCCGCCAATCCCAGATCAACGCTTTTCGCACCGGTCCACATCAAACCCGAAAACAATTCCGGGCTTTCTTTCAATCGTTTTCCCCGGCCTTTGCGAACCACATCGATGAACTGCTCGTGAATTTCCGCGAGCATTGACTTTGCATGCTGTTTCTGTGACTCATCGACAGGGCCAAAAGGATCAAGAAACGCCTTGTTCTGGCCGGCGCTCAGTACTCGCCTTTCCACACCCAGCTTTTCCATGGCCCCGGTAAATCCCCAACCGTCCATGATGACGCCGATGGAACCAATAATGCTGGCCTTGTCCACATAGATCCGATCGGTTGCCGCTGCCACGTAGTAGCCGCCCGAGGCACAAATATCCTCCACAACCGCATAAAGGGGAATACTCGGGTACAAGGCTCGAAGCCGGCGAATTTCGTCATAAATAATGCCCGCCTGGACGGGGCTGCCGCCAGGCGAATTGACACGCAAAATTACTCCCTGCGTGTTCTTGTCTTTGAATGCTGACTGCAACGCCGAAGTGACGTGGTCAGCGCTGGCGTCCCCGCGCGACTGGATCACGCCGGACAATTCGACCAGTGCAGTATGCTTGGTCGAAGTCAGCCCCTCTGTATCGCCGCGCCAATCAAGCGCAAGCAGGATGAGGAATGACAGATAGCCAAACCCCAACAACTTGAAAAATATCCCCCATCGACGAGCACGCCTTTGCTCTGCGAGAGCGGAAGTCGCCAGCTTTTCTAAAACTTGCCGCTCCCAATTGCTGCTGTTGTCAGGCATGAATATTCCTTATGGGATCGTGAAGGTGGGTCTTATGAATTGGGCGGCTCTATAACGACAACGTGGTTACCAGAATCTCTGCAAGCCAGCGACAACAAGCCACCGCGCTGGCAGGGTCCCAAATAGCACTTTCCCGAATCGGGGTAATACAGAGCACCGTGAAGTGAGCATACCAAAAGTGTCTTGCTCTCATCGAAGAAGTGACCCGGCGTCCAATCCAATTCGTTGGGAAGATGCGCACATCGATTGATGAATGCGCGAGGGAGCCCTCCATATCTGACCACGAATGCAGGCGTCGCCCTCCCGCCACGAATGACCTCAAACCGGACGCCTGGCCCGCCCTCTTCCAGCGCAGCGCTGGCGCACACTACGCGTTCGATCTGAGCCATATACCAAGATCCCGAATGCTGTCCACGCACGTCAGGGGATTCAGCGCTTGCAGTTCGCTGCGGGAATGCGCTCCATGGGTAATCGCCACCGCATCGACACCGGCATGTGCCGCCATCTGTAGGTCATGGGTTGTGTCACCGATCATTACAGTCACATCACAGGTTACTTCCAACTCGTCCATAAGCTCTGTCAGCATGTCGGGCGCGGGCTTGGATGCCGTTTGGTCCGCGCAACGGGTGGCAGAGAACAGGTCCTGCATTCCCGTTGCTTTCAACGACCGGGCAAGGCCGGCGCTGCTTTTTCCCGTGGCCACCGCCAGCAGGTGACCTCGCTCACTCAACTCCTCGAGCAACTGGGCTGCCCCCTGAAACAAAGGCGTGGCAGGGTCTTTTGCCAGGAAGTGAACTCGGTATCGATCCGCCATGCGGCGATACTCGCTTGCAGGAAGCTGCGGTATGGCGATCTGGAGTGCGTCGTTCAGTCCCAATCCAATGACGTGCTTTGCAATTTCGATATCCGGTACCGGATAGCCCAAATCACGGGCTGCCGCCTGTATGGAAGATGCAATGACCGCCGTGGAGTCCATCAGCGTCCCATCCCAGTCGAAAACGACGAGCCGGTAGCGCTTTGCGTGCATCAAGACAATGTTTCCAGGAAGCGCTCCAGTTGCGCGGGAAGTGGGCATTCGTACCGCATCACGACCCCAGTCGTCGGATGAAGGAATCTCAATTCCGTGGCATGCAGAAACATCCGTGAAAGGCCTTCCTTGGACAGCATGCGATTGCGCTCAAAAATCCCGTACTTTGCGTCGCCAGCGATGGGATAACCCAAATGCGCAAGGTGAACGCGTATCTGATGGGTTCGGCCCGTGCACAGTCGTGCCGACAGCAATGTAAACCCTGAAAATGCCCGTTCAGGCGCAAATTCTGTCCTCGCCTCAACGCCTTCGGCTCTGTCCACACTCACCCGCCGCTCACCCGATTGATTCAGGTATTTGCGAAGCGGCAACGAGACGGTCTTCGCCCCGCCTTCCCATTTCCCCAAAACCAGCGCCAAGTAGCGCTTAAAAATCGCACCATCTCGCATTTGCTCATGCATCCCCGTCAAGACCGAGCGCTTCTTGGCGATCAGCAAAAGTCCGGAGGTATCCCGGTCCAGCCGATGCACGAGTTCCAGCATTTGCGCATGCGGTCTGGCAGCTCTAAGGCTTTCGATGACCCCATAACTCACGCCGCTCCCGCCATGTACCGCGGTACCCGCTGGCTTGTCGATGATGATCAGGCCCTCATCCTCGAAAATCACAGGGAATTCCTCGGGTTTTGCCTTCATTTTGGCCGGTGCAGAAATGCGCATTGGGGGAATCCTGATGCTGTCGGCCTCGCGTAGCCGATATGTGGCCGCCACCCGCTTGCTGTTCACCCGCACTTCACCACTTCTCAATATCCGATAAATATGACTGCGCGGGACCCCTTTACAGACCCGGAGAAGGTAGTTGTCCACGCGTTGGTCTGCTTCTTCTGCAGCAACCAAGACATTAGACACATTGTTTAAATCCTTCATTTTCCTTATAATCTCCGGACCGCCGTCGTTGCGGGACAACCGGTCATGGCATTTTTTCGATGAAATCGTCGGAAGGCATGGCGGCAACTCTGTCCCCCGGCCAAAGCGTGGCAAAGCGCCGGGATTGTAGACCGGCATGCCGCAAGAGGACCCGAGGCGGGAAACAGGCTGGTCTAGTTGACCATTGATGTTACTTTAAACAGCGCGCCAAAAGCATCGGCAAATATTCCGGCAGATGTCCTGTGTGACAAAGCTAGAGCAAGGACAGCCGCTCATAACCGATATGACGAACCCAAAACATCCCGTTTCCGTAGTCATTGCGAAAATGTGATCGACGCCTCATGAAACAAGGCTTGAGGTTTGTACCCGTGCGCGCGGGAGAACAAAATAATGAAGCGCATGCTATTCAACGCAACGCAGGCCGAGGAACTCCGCGTTGCCATTGTTGACGGTCAAAAACTAATCGACCTAGACATTGAGTCGGCCTCCAAGGAACAACGCAAGAGCAATATCTACAAAGGCATCATCACCCGCATCGAGCCCAGCCTCGAAGCCGCTTTCGTAGACTACGGTACCGAACGCCACGGCTTTCTTCCCTTTAAGGAGGTCGCGCGAGCCTTTTTCAAGGCTGGCGTCGACGTCGGCAAGGCCCGCATCCAGGACGCCTTGTTCGAGGGCCAGGAACTGATCGTCCAGGTTGAAAAGGATGAGCGCGGCAACAAGGGTGCCGCACTGACCACCTTCATCAGCCTGGCGGGCCGTTATTTGGTTCTCATGCCAAATAATCCTCGCGGCGGCGGCGTGTCGCGTCGGGTTGAAGGCGAGGATCGCAATGAGTTGCGCGATCTAATGGACAAACTGCCCATCGAACAGGGCATGAGCATCATCGGAAGAACCGCCGGAATCGGCCGCTCCTACGAGGAACTCCAGTGGGACCTCAACTACTTGCTGCAGTTGTGGCATGCCATCGAAGAAGCTGCCAACTCCCAGAAAGGCGCATTTCTAATCTACCAGGAAGGCAGCCTGGTCATTCGCGCGATTCGCGACTACTTTCACCCGGAAATCGGGGAAATCCTGATCGACACGGATGCCATATTCGAGCAGGCGCAGGTGTTCATGGCGCACGTGATGCCGGACAACGTCAGCCGCGTGAAGCGCTATCAGGACGATGTCCCGCTGTTTTCAAGGTTTCAGATCGAGCACCAGATTGAAACAGCCTATTCCCGCCAGGTAAGCCTCCCGTCCGGCGGTGCCATCGTCATCGATCACACCGAGGCACTGGTTTCGGTTGATGTGAACTCCGCACGAGCCACCAAGGGCAGCGACATTGAAGAGACGGCTTTCCGGACCAATCTGGAAGCCGCCGACGAAATCGCACGGCAGCTCCGTCTTCGCGACCTCGGCGGCCTGATCGTGATCGACTTCATCGACATGGAGAGCCAACGCAACCAGCGCGAAGTCGAGAACCGCTTGCGTGATGCCCTTCACTACGACCGCGCCCGTGTCCAGATGGGAAAGATTTCGCGCTTCGGCCTGATGGAATTGTCGCGTCAACGGCTGCGCCCCTCGCTCGGAGAAGGCAGCAACATCACTTGCCCGCGCTGCAACGGCACCGGGCACATTCGCGGCACCGAGTCGACAGCACTCCATATCCTGCGAATCATCCAGGAAGAGGCCATGAAGGAGAACAGCGCTGCCGTGCATGCACAGGTGCCTGTGGACGTGGCGACGTTCCTGCTCAATGAGAAGCGCGCCGACATTCACTCCATTGAGGCACGGCTCAAGGTCAATGTCATCCTCATCCCGAATATCCACCTTGAAACACCAAACTACCAGGTCGAGCGGCGTCGGCACGATGATCTGAACCAGGAAGGTGCATTGCCGGCCTCCTATGAACTGGTTTCCGTGCCGTCAGAAAAGGAAGCCGAGCTGCCTTCCGGCGCGGAAGCAAAACCGCAGCGGACTCAAGCGGCCGTTCAGAACTTTACGCCGGGACAGCCAGCGCCCATGCCGTCGGCCCCCATGCCGGAGAGTCCTGCTGCCGCAATCCCTGCAGGTCCGTCGGAGCCGGGACGTGCCGGCATCATCGGCCGCATCGTCAGCTGGTTCAAGCGAGACGCACAACCCGCTCCACAGACAGAAACTCCAACGGTCAGGCCAAAGCCCAAGGATGGCGTGCGCGAAGGACGCAGGGACCGCCCCGAGCGCTCTGGAGGACGTGACTCCAGAGGGCGTCGTGACGCACAGGACGGAAGGCCACCGCGAGATGGCCAAAGGGGCGAGCCTCGTGGCGACCGCCCGCCACGTCCGGATCGCGGCCCCAGGAATGAAGCTCGCGGGGACAGGCCTGAACGCGGTCCGCGCCCTGACCGCCCGCCACGCGAGCCTCGTCGCGACAATCAGAATACGCCGGTAGCCGGTGCTCCATCGTCCGTCGCGGGAATTGCAGCCCCCGCTGAGACTCCCGCAGAGACATTGCGTCCGGACGGTGTCGCATCCAATCAGCCAGAGGCTGAACGTCGCCGTCGCCGCCGTGGAGGGCGCGATCGCAACCGCGAGGGAAGAGAGCCAAGGGACTCAAATCGCCCACCACAGACGGCCGAGGGTTCCGCTGCCGGATCGGGCGGCACCCACGCCCCTGCTACGGAAGGGCAATCCGATAACGTCGCTCCGGCACCCACCTCGGAAGCTTTCACGCCAACGGTCAGCACATCGGTCAGTATCCCGCCACAGGCGCCACAAACGGAAATCTCATTTGAAGCGCCAAGGGAAATCCCTGCCGCGGTGCACACGCCCGTACAAGAAGCATCCGTGCAGCCCGTACGCGAGCCTGTTCGCGCCGAAGCGCCCGTAACGCTGACGATCCAGCCCGCGGCCGAGGAACCGCGCGCTCAAGCGGAGAAGGTGGCCCGTCCGGAGCCAACGCCGCAGGCTCCGGCACCGAAAACGGAAACCGTTCCCGTGGAAAGCATCCTGCAAAGTAGCGGCTTGGTCCTGGTTCAGACTCGTCCAGATGTGAAGGTTGAGCTTCCCCTTGAACCGGAATTCCGGCCGGCCAAACGGGAACGCCGAGCCCCCCCGCCAGAAACGCCAATGGTGCAAGTACAGACCCGTCCGGATCAGAACCAACCGACCTAACGAATTTTTGGCATTTTGTAGTGAACGAAGCCGCCTTCAAGGCGGCTTCGCTATTTCTGCGTGACGGCGTCCCGCCCCCCAGAGTCCTGTGCAGCGCATTCGCTTGCGCGCGACGAGTTTGTCAGACGCCCCCGTTAGAAAGGTCAACGGCCCTCAGGCGCAAGAGCAAGCCGGATACTGCAGATTCCACAAGATCCAATACGCGTTCAAAGTCCGCGGATCCGCCGTAGTATGGATCCGGAACTTCATGGCCTTGAAGTCCCGGGGCGTAGTCGAGGAACAACTGCAACTTCCCGGCTTGATGTTGCCGGGCACCCTCGAGCAGTCTGCCGTGGTGCCCCCGATCCATCGCCAGGACCAAATCAAAACGATCGTAGTCCAGAACTTGGAATTGCCGGGCTCGCAGGGTCGACAGATCGTATCCTCGGCGGGCCGCATGGTACAGGGTCCGTGGATCAGGGGCCTCGCCCACGTGATAGTCGTGCGTACCCGCGGAGTCGACTACGACCTGGCCTTCCAGCCCGGCGTCGGCAATCCGCTTCAACATGACGCCCTCAGCCGTTGGCGATCGGCAAATATTTCCCGTGCAGACAAAAATCACTGAGCCGAAGCGCGTCGATCGCCTCACGGGTCTATCCTGCCATGCGCTTGCCTGACAGTGCCTCGTCCCCCGGTGCTGCGCCAAAGAAAATCCGCTTCAGTTCCGCAAGCCTGTCGCGCGCTTGCGCTGCCTTTTCAAACTCTAGGTTTCTTGCGGCCTCGATCATCTGTTTTTCAAGCAGCTTGATTTCTCTTGCCATTTGCTTCTCCGACATTGCTTCATAGCGTACCTGCTCCTGGGCAGCCTTCAATTGTTCGCGAACATCCTGCGGGTTGTAGACCCCGTCGATCATTTCGCGAACATTTTTGATGATCCCCTTCGGAGTGATGTCATGTACCTTGTTGAATGCCAGTTGTTTGTTGCGGCGTCGCTCCGTCTCGCCGATCGCCCGTTTCATCGACTCTGTCACGACATCCGCATACAGGATCGCCCTTCCATTCAGATGTCTGGCGGCCCGCCCGATGGTCTGGATCAAAGATCGTTCGGAACGGAGAAATCCCTCCTTGTCCGCATCCAGAATCGCGACCAGCGACACTTCGGGTATGTCCAGTCCTTCCCTCAGAAGGTTGATCCCGACCAGCACATCAAACACCCCCAAGCGAAGATCACGGATGATTTCCACTCGCTCCACCGTTTCTATCTCCGAGTGCAGGTAGCGCACCCTCACCCCATGCTCGGACAGATAGTCGGTCAACTCCTCCGCCATTCGTTTGGTCAAGGTGGTCACGAGAACGCGCTCACCAACGGCAGTCCGCCCGCTAATCTCGGACAACAGATCATCCACCTGGGTTGCCGCAGGCTTGACATCAATGATCGGATCCACAAGGCCAGTCGGGCGAACGACTTGCTCCACGATCTGCCCCGAGCGCTGTCGTTCATAGTCGGCCGGCGTGGCAGACACGAACACGGTCTGACGCAACAGTTGCTCGAATTCACCGAATTTGAGCGGTCGATTGTCGAGGGCAGACGGCAAGCGAAATCCGTATTCGACGAGATTTTCCTTGCGCGAACGATCGCCCTTGTACATTCCGCCCAATTGCCCGATGGTGACGTGACTTTCGTCGATGATCATCAATGCGTCGTCCGGCAGGTAGTCAATCAGGGTTGGAGGCGGCTCTCCCGCGGCGCGTCCCGACAGGTGGCGCGAGTAATTTTCAATGCCTTTGCAAAACCCCAACTCGGCCAGCATCTCCAAATCGAAACGCGTGCGCTGCTCGATGCGCTGCGCCTCAATGAGCTTCCCGCCCTTCTGGAAATACTCGATCCGCTCGCGTAATTCCGCCTTGATTGCCTCGACTGCCCTCAGGGTAGTCTCACGCGGTGTTACATAATGGCTGGACGGATAAACGGTAAATCTCGTGACAGGGTGGTGGTTTTGCCCGGTCAGCGGATCGAACATCGACAGGGTCTCCACCTCGTCATCAAAGAGCTCGATTCGCAGCGCAGTCTCCGAATTCTCGGCAGGAAAAATATCAAGCACATCGCCGCGAACCCTGAATGTTCCCCTGCGAAAATCCAGTTCATTTCGCTCGTATTGCATTGCAGCCAGGCGGGCGATGATATCGCGCTGCGAATAGCGCTCCCCTTTGCGCAGATGCAGGATCATCCCGTGATAGTCGGAAGGGTCACCGATACCGTAAATGCAGGAAACCGTGCCGACAATCACGGTATCCTTGCGCTCAAGCAATGACTTTGTTGCAGACAGCCGCATCTGCTCGATATGCTCGTTGATCGAGGAGTCTTTCTCGATGAACAGGTCTCGCGAGGGAACGTAGGCCTCGGGCTGATAGTAGTC
>CANJXQ010000085.1 GCA_947478805.1 Betaproteobacteria bacterium
CGTCCTTCGCATCTAGTCCCACAATGATGTGGCCCTTAAAAGCAGTACAGGCATCTTGCAGAAATCCGGGATTCTTGACCGCCGCCGTGCCAATGATGATGTACGAGACGCCGAGATCGAGGTAGTGCTCAATGGTGTCCAGATCTCTAATTCCCCCCCCCAGTTGGACGGGAATGCTGTCGCCAACCGCCTTGACGATCGATCGGATCGCGGGTTCGTTTTTCGGCTTTCCCGCAACCGCTCCGTTGAGATCGACAACATGCAGTCGTCGCGCACCTTGCCCGAGCCAATGGCGGGCCATGCTGAACGGATCCTCCGAATAAACCGTTGCGTCGTTCATGTCGCCTTGCTTCAGGCGAACGCAATGGCCTTCCTTGATGTCGATTGCAGGGATGATCAGCATGTCAAATGAGTATTGGTCCGGAGTGCGATGTGTAACTGCGGCGAATTGCAGATATCAAGGATTCCATTCAATGAAATTGGACAACAGCCTAAGTCCGGACGATTGGCTCTTCTCCGGGTGAAACTGTACCGCAAAAATGTTTTCCCGCGCTACTGCCGAGCAAAAAGCTAATCCGTAATGCGTTGCACCACAAGTCAGCCGGGCTTCCCCGGGGATTGCATAGTAACTATGCACAAAGTAGAAGCGCGCACCATCGGGAATCCCCTGCCACATGGGATGCTGCGCGGTCTGCTGCACACCGTTCCAACCCATGTGAGGGACTTTATATCGACCGGCGCCCATATCTTCGGCGCGAAAACGCCGCACGGTTCCGTGGAACACCTGGAGTCCGGCAACGTCCCCTTCCTCGCTTCGTTCAAACAACATCTGCAGCCCGATGCAGATCCCCAGAAACGGCCTTCTTCTCGTGCACTCAATGACCGCGGCGCGCAAACCCCGCCGATCAAGCTCTCTAATGCAATCAGGCATGGCACCCTGGCCGGGGAAAACCACCCTGTCGGCCTTCACCACCTGATCAGGATCAGAGGTCACCACGACTGTAGCTTGCGGGGCAACGTGTTCCAGCGCCTTCGAGACAGAGCGCAGGTTGCCCATTCCATAATCGACTACGGCGATCTTCATGCGTCTCTCAGCGCCACACCGATGCGACTGGCATCCCACAGGAATTGCTCATATTCAATTTAGAACCCTGCGGACGGATGGACCTACAGGCTGCCCTTGGTTGATGGTACGGAATCAGGGATCCGTAGATCGCGCTCTACAGCCATGCATATCGCCCTTCCAAATGCCTTGAATATCGTTTCGCACTGATGATGCGCGTTATCACCGCGAATGTTGTCGATATGGACCGTCGCCAGTGCGTGGTTCGTGAAGCCCTGGAAAAACTCGTGCGCCAGATCCACGTCGAATTCACCGATCAATGCGCGCGAATAGGTCACAGCGTAGACCAAGCCCGGTCGCCCCGAAAAATCGATGACCACGCGCGATAGGGCCTCGTCCAGAGGAACATAGGCATGCCCATAGCGCCGAATACCTCGTTTATCGCCCAACGCCGCCGCTACAGCCTGTCCCAGCACAATGCCGACGTCTTCGACGGTATGGTGGCCATCGATGTGCAAATCGCCCTTCGCCTCGATCTCCAAGTCGAGCATCCCGTGACGCGCCACCTGATCAATCATGTGGTCGAGAAAAGATACGCCAGTCGCGATACTGGATTTGCCAGTGCCATCGAGATTGACGGTAACGCTTATTTGCGTCTCGTTGGTGCTGCGCTGCTTGCTTGCTGTACGCATCTCATTGCCCAAGGGTAATAGCCTCGTTAGCCTACACGAAGCTTTGGTGCCACGCCATTGCCCAGGTCGTCCAGACATGCGGAAAGTGCGAGGAGCAACTGCTCGTTCTCAGACGGCGTACCTACGGTAATACGCAGGCACTGCTCGAGTACCGCATGGGAACCATGGAGATTTTTGACCAGAATGCCCCTGCGCTTGAGCCCATCGAAAATCGTTGCCGCATCGGGCACACGAACAAGGATAAAATTGGCGGCACTTGGGTATGCAATCACTTTTGGTAACTCGCCCATTCGCGCAATGAGGGTGGCCCGGTCGGCCCGAATAGCGGCTGCTTGGAGCTCCAGCACATCGAAATTCGCCAGAACACGCTCCGCCACCAATTGCGTCAGCGAATTGACGTTGTAGGGTGAACGCACTTTGTCCAGTTCACGCACCCATTCGGGGCGAGCTACCGCATATCCCAGCCGAATCCCCGCGAGGCCAAGTTTTGAAAGTGTTCTGAGCACCAGGAGATTCGGATATTTTCCCAACCGCTCCAGAAACGAACTCTCTGCGAAAGGCTGGTAGGCCTCGTCAACCACGACCAGTCCGGGCGCCTCTTCAAGAATGGCGGTCATTGCTTCGACTGAAAAGAGGTTCCCGGTCGGATTGTTGGGATATGCAATCAAGACTACCGATGGCCGATACTCCCGAATCGCTGCAATCATTTTGTCCGGATCAAGCGAAAAATCCGCCTCCACGGAAACTTCGACAAATCGCAGGTCCGCTATCAGCGAGTACATTCGATACATCACAAAGCCCGGGCTCGGCGCAAGCACGGTGGCGCCGGGCCGGGCACACGCATTGATGACAATTTGCAGCAATTCGTCCGAGCCGTTGCCAAGAAGCAAATCGAACTCCTCCGGGATTTTCATGGCCCTTCGCAGCGCTTTCTTGAGCTGAATGGCACCCGCATCGGGATATCGGTTGAGTTCGACCGACCCGAGCATCTGTGCAATCTCGTCCCGTAGGGTTTCCGGCAGGGAATACGGATTTTCCATGGCGTCGAGCTTCACCAACCCCGCAGCCGATTGCACATGGTACGCGGAGATCTTCTGAATCTCGTCGCGAATGACCTGATCCGGTCTCAGTCCCTTCATTGATTGTCCAAGCGGTATTCGGCGGACAGGGCGTGCGCCAGAAGCCCTTCGCCCCGCGCCAAGGTACCGGCAATACGCCCCAGGCGCTGCGCGCCAGAACGAGAAACACCAAGGATGCTCGTGCGCTTTTGAAAATCGTAAACACCCAATGGCGAGGAAAACCGTGCCGTGCCCGAAGTCGGCAGGACATGATTGGGCCCCGCGCAGTAATCCCCGAGCGACTCGGAAGAATATCTCCCCAAAAATACCGCCCCGGCATGACGAATCGATCCGAGGAGCGCCTCCGGATCATCGACTGAAAGTTCAAGATGTTCCGGCGCAAGCCTGTTCGCCAGTATGCACGCCTCTTCCAGACTTTCCACCTCGATCAATGCTCCTCGCCCGACAAGGGACGCGCGCACCGTATCCCTGCGCGGCAGGGAATCGATCAAACGGGCCATACTCGCTTCTACGCGGTCGAGAAAACCTGTGTCAGGCGACATCAAGATGGATTGGGCCAATGAATCGTGCTCGGCTTGCGAAAAAATATCCATGGCAATCCAATCAGGCTCCGTCTTGCCATCGCAAATCACGAGAATCTCCGAAGGGCCTGCAATCATGTCGATGCCAACACGTCCAAAAACCTGTCGCTTGGCGGCAGCCACATAGGCGTTACCCGGCCCCACGATCTTGTCTACCTGCGGGATCGTTTGGGTACCAAATGCGAGCGCTCCAATGGCCTGAGCCCCGCCGATTGCAAAAACCCTGTCGACACCAGCCAATGCCGCCGCGGCCAGAACGAGCGGATTACGATCGCCACCTGGCGTCGGCACCACCATCAAGATTTCCGGGACGCCTGCAACTTTTGCAGGCAAGGCATTCATCAACACTGACGAAGGATAGGCTGCCTTGCCACCCGGCACATAGATCCCGACCCGATCGAGCGGGGTAACGCGCTGGCCCAACACCGAACCATCATCGTCCGTGAATCGCCAACTGGCAACCTTCTGGCGATCATGAAATGACGTGATTCGAGCCGCTGCGGCCTCAAGTGCAGCACGTCGTTCGGATTGCAGACTCTCAAGTGCCGAGAGGAGCTCAACCCGAGGAATTTCCAGATCAACGACGCGATGCGCATCGAGCCGGTCGAAGCGATTTGTGTACTCCAGCACGGCTGCATCACCCCGCAAACGCACATCCGCGAGGATCTCCCGAACGGCAGCGTCAACGCTTTCATCCTGAACTGAATTCGGGCTTGATAGCGCTGCGAATGCCTCAGTAAACCCGGTGTCGCGTGAACGCATCCTGCGGATCAAGGCGCCCACCTCAAGCCCGCCGGGTTGTCGCTGCAGCAAAGGCGTCCAGCAAGGGCTGTACTCGATCCCGCTTGAGTTTCAATGCCGCTTGATTGACGATCAGCCTTGCGCTGATTGGTCGAATTTCTTCCACAACACGAAGGTTGTTTGCGCGCAATGTGCCACCACTGGACACCAAATCGACGATCGCGTCAGCCAACCCAACCAATGGCGCAAGTTCCATGGAGCCATATAACTTGATCAAGTCAACATGAACGCCCTTGCTGGCGAAATGTTGCCTAGCCGTCTGAATGTATTTTGTCGCCACGCGTATTCGCGCTCCCTGTTGCACCGCGCGCGCATAGTCAAAATCGGCCCTCGCCGCCACCATCAACCTGCAGGTCGCAATCTGCAGATCCTGCGGCTGATACAAGCCGGTGCCGCCATGTTCCAACAACACATCTTTTCCGGCGATCCCCAGCTCAGCAGCACCATATTGAACATAGGTGGGGGTATCTGACGCTCTAACGATCACCAAACGAACATCCTGCCGGTCGGTCCCGATGATCAGCTTGCGGGATGTTTCGGGACTCTCGCGAGGCGTAATGCCGGCCGCCGCCAGTAGCGGGAGCGTTTCGTCAAAAATTCGGCCTTTTGACAAGGCAATGGTAATCACGTTGAACGCGCCTATAAAACCGCAATTGTACTGCCGAAAATCCAATAGTGCCAGCAAAAACAATATCTTGCGAAACACTCCAGACGCCGAATCGGGTTACGAGGATTTTTTCCGTTGGCTCGGGCATTAACTGGCCCTTCGAATACGCGCACCGACCGCCGACAGCTTTTCCTCAATGCACTCATAACCGCGATCCAAATGATAGATTCGGTCGATAACTGTTTCCCCGTCGGCAACCAGCCCCGCGATCACCAGACTCGCCGAGGCGCGTAAGTCTGTAGCCATGACGCGCGCTCCCTGCAAGCCCGTTACGCCTCGTACCACCGCCGTATTCCCTGAGGTTTCGATTTCAGCGCCCAGTCGCTGCAACTCAATCGCATGCATGAAACGATTCTCGAATATCGTTTCCGTCATGACTGCGGTCCCCTTCGCGATGGCATTCAATGCCATGAATTGCGCCTGCATGTCCGTCGGAAACGCTGGGTACGGCGCTGTCCTCAAGTTGACGCTGTTTGGCCGGCGCGTCATGGCCAAGTGGATGCCCCCGTCATCCGCACCGACATCTGCACCGGCTTCGCGCAGCTTTTCCAAGACTGAATCAAGTATCCGGGCATCTGCCCCTATCAGGCGGATGTTTCCCTGGGTGGCGGCCGCCGCAACGAGAAACGTCCCTGACTCGATCCGGTCCGGCATCGTCCGATGGCTAGCGCCATGCAAGCTATCGACGCCCCGTATCACGATCACGTCAGTCCCCGCTCCGGAAATATGCGCCCCCATGGCAATGAGGCAATTGGCAAGGTCGACCACTTCTGGCTCTCGCGCAGCATTCTCCAGCGTCGTCGTTCCGTCGGCCAAGCAAGCGGCCATCATCAGATTTTCGGTGCCCGTGACGGTTACGAGATCCATGACGATGCGCGCCCCCTTGAGCCGGCCCGCACGCGCGAGGATATCTCCGTGCTCAACGCGTATTTCCGTTCCCATGGCCTGCAGGCCCTTGAGATGCTGATCGACCGGGCGAAGCCCGATCGCGCACCCGCCCGGCAGCGACACCCGCGCCTCGCCAAACCTCGCCACCAACGGCCCCAAGACAAGCACTGAGGCACGCATCGTTTTTACAAGCTCATAGGGAGCGACAGGATTGGCTACGTCACAAGCCCGCAGTTCGACGCCGGCTCGATCATCGAGAGACACTTGCACGCCCATCTGCCCAAGTAGCCGCAGCATCGTGGTGACGTCACGAAGATGTGGAAGGTTCGATAGCTCGAGCGGTTCGCTACTCAGAAGGGATGCGCACATCAGCGGCAACGCCGCATTCTTGGCCCCGGAGATGCGCACCTCGCCACGAATCGGAACCCCCCCCTGGATGAGCAGCTTATCCACCGTTCTGCGCCCACTCTTCCGGGGTCAGGGTCTTCATCGACAAGGCGTGCACTTCCTCCCTCATCCTGTCGCCAAGCGCGGCGTAAACCACCTGATGTCGCTGCACCCGATTCTTGCCTTGAAACGCAACACTGACAATGACAGCCTCAAAATGCTGGCCATCGCCCACAACCTGCAGGTGTTCACAGGACAGAGCGTCGGCAATATAGCCCTGCAATTTTTCCGGTGTTACCACTTGATTCCCCTTGATTAATGAACCCGCAATTGCCCATATCGATGAAACGGAGTCGCCATTTGCACGCACAAGATCAGTTGCAACCATCTCATTTCGGCATTGAAACTACATACGAAGACTGGCGAACGCTCGCAGTGACGTCACGCGCGAAGCTTGTGCCCCCGTGCAACCAGAACAAAGGCAATGGCGAATATCGTTGCAAAGCATGCCAGCGTGATCGAGATGCTGATCTGAGGCGCCACATCGGATACACCGAAGAATCCGTAGCGGAACCCATCAATCATGTAGAAGACCGGATTCAAGTGAGACGCCTTTTGCCAAAACTCGGATAGCGAATGGATCGAAAAGAAGACCCCCGACAAGAACGTCAGTGGCATGATCACGAAATTCTGGAACGCCGCCATCTGGTCGATTTTGTCCACAACCAGCGCGGCAATGAGCCCGAACGCACCAAAAGTACCCGTACCCACGACACAGAATGCAATCAGCCAAACAGGTTCCCGCACGGTCGGAGCCCAGAATGGAACCGCGACAAGCAATACGCCGGCACCGACGATGACTCCGCGCAGAATTGCCGCTAGAACGTAGGCACCGAGAAACTCCAAGTGCGACAAAGGCGCAAGCAAAACAAAGACAACGTTACCCGTCATCTTCGACTGAATCAGCGAAGAGGATGAATTTGCAAATGCATTCTGCAAGGCCGACATCATGGCAAGGCCAGGTATTAAGAACATCGCATAGGGAACACCGGGGTAAACCTCAAGTCGCCGGTCAAGCAAATTGGCGAATATCAGCACATAAAGTAAAGACGTCAGCACGGGCGCGGCAACGGTCTGCAATGCGACCTTCCAGAACCGCAGCACTTCCTTGTAAAAAAGGGTGGGGAAGCCGGTCATCATGACAGCCAAAGGAAATAAACCCAGCCAAATCCCGACCTAGACACGCTCTTTTTGATGGAAGGACAGCGCAAATGCTGCATTCAGTGGTCCCGACTCATCAAATGGATGAATACGTCCTCGAGGTCGGGCTGCTGGAGGTCGAGTTCGACGATTCGACACCCACAGGTCCGAAGCACGCTGAGAGTCGGCTCCAGCTCATCGTAGTCGCGCAACGGAATCACATGAAAATCTCCCAGGCTGGCTACGCCCTCAATTCGTAGCTGCTCTGGGAACACCCCCTCTATTCGCACCTTTAGCTGCAAACTATGCAGCGTGCGGACCAAATTGGCAGCTGAATCCAGCGCGATGACACGACCCTCCTTGAGCATGGCAATGCGCCCGCACAATGTCTCGGCCTCCTCCAGATAGTGCGTCGTCAGCACGACTGTATGCCCATCAGCATTCAAACGCTTGATGAAAGCCCACAACCCCCTGCGCAACTCGACATCCACGCCGGCAGTCGGCTCGTCAAGCACGATGACGGGTGGTTTGTGAACCAGGGCCTGCGCCACCAATACCCTGCGCTTCATGCCCCCGGACAACGCTCGCATGTTCGAATCTGCCTTCGGCGTCAGATCGAGGTTATGCATCACCTCTTCAATCCAGTCATCGTTTTGCCTCAGGCCGAAATACCCTGACTGAATTCTCAGTGCCTCGCGAACGGTGAAAAAGGGATCGAAGACCAGTTCCTGGGGGACGACACCGAGCAATCGACGCGCGAGCCGATATTGCGTGCGTACATTGTGCCCAAGAATTTTCGCAACTCCGGAATCGGCGCGAGCTAGGCCGGCGAGGATACTGATCAAGGTAGTCTTGCCCGCACCATTCGGACCCAACAGCCCGAAAAACTCGCCTTGTTGGACCGTGAGATCGACATCGGCGAGCGCCTGCAGCGTTCCAAATTGCTTGTTGACGCCTGCAAGCTCGATTGCTGCCGTCATGTTGTGCTAGCGCCCGCGCTGATTGCGGCAGATAGGTTTCAGCCCGCGCAATTTGATCAAGCCGCAGACGGCGTGATCACATCCGTCACGCCATAGAGGTTGGCGAGATTCTGCAGCGTCTCCGGAACATTGAGGAACGAGATTGGCAGATTGCGCGCCGAGGCCAGCCGCTGCCATTCGAGAGCCAGGGCGACTGCCGCCGAGTCAACCAGTGTCACCTTGGAAAAATCGACTCGTCGTACCCCCGAGTTCAGCAAAGAGGGTATCTGTCCGACCAATACCGGAACAGTATGAATGTTCACCGGCCCTTCGAGAATCAGGGCTTCCCCTTGAGTCATGTACGGCTGCGGCTTTCCGCCTGGCGGTTTTTCCCGCTGAGGGTCTTGATCAAGCCGTCTAACCCGACGTCGCGAACTTGATTGGCGAACTCTTCCTTATAGGTGGTTATTAGGCTGACCCCACCCACCTTGACATCAAACACCTTCCAACCAGAGGCTGTCTTTTCCATATCGTAATCGATAGTGACGGCCTGAGCGCCTTTCTGCTTGACCTCTGACCTCACCGTAACTTCTGTATCCTCCGCCCGTGCACGGAGCGGCTTGATTTCGATCGCCTGGTCTCGATAACTTGATAAGGCGCTGGAATAGGTACGAACCAGAAGCGCTCGGAATTCCTGAGTGAGCGATTTTTGCTGCTCAGGGGACGCTTTGCGCCAGTTAACCGCCACAGCCAACTGCGTCATGCGTTGAAAATTGAAATGGGGAAGAACTTTGGCATCGACAAGCTCTGCAATTCTTCTGGAATTACCCGACTGAATTTCCTTGTCCTGCTTTATGATGGAAACGACTTCCTGGGTGATCCCCTTCACCAAGGCGTCTGGTGCAACCTCTTGCGCGAACGCAGGGGCGATAAAAAGGCAAATCAGCAGTTGAAAGTACTTCATGCTTTACTCACACGCTATTGCGGGGTGGAGATCGGCAGCCCCGCCAGTGGAATTGAAGGAACTGGAGAGTCAGCCGAATTCTTGTCATCCGGCACTGAGAGAGGCTCCGAGACCGGCGCGTTATCCGCTTCATCACTGTCCAATGATGACTGTGAATCGCGCGGAGGATTACCGTCGTAGACCAAGCTCTGGCGGCGCTGCAGATAAGCGTCGCGCGTAAAGGTGTACTTATCGAGCGCGGCCTCTTCGACGATTCGGGATGCGTCCAGAAGATTCGCCCTTAGGTTGATGGTACGCAGCGCAAAAAGTGTGTTTCGTACTGGCACCTTCCTGTGCTGCACGACCAGATCAGCGTGAACATCCACCAACCCATGGCTCAACGCATCCCTGAGTGTGCTGGACCCCAAGAACGGAATAACTAGGTAGGGACCAGTACCTACACCCCATGCTCCCAGGGTCTGGCCGAAATCCTCGTTGCGCTTCTCAAGCCCCAAGTCGCTCGCGACGTCAAACAGTCCTGCAATGCCGATCGTCGTATTCAAAAATAGCCGAGTCCAATCGTCCAGCGCCTTGGCGGGCTTGCCTTGAAGTAAGTCATTGATTGCAATCCATAAGTCTTCTATATTCGAGAAGAAATTGGTCACCCCGGTCCTGGCAAAGCTGGGAACCACGGAGCGATAGCCCTCGGCCAGAGGCTTTGCGATTGCCTTATCGAAACCATCGTTAAAGCTGAAAAATGCCCGATTTACCGGCTCCAGCGGATCCCGCGGATTACCGGCTGTCGCACAGCCAAAAAGGGTGGCCGCTGCACCAATAGCCACAATCCGACGCAAAGCAGTCAGCGCAGAAGCCAATTTCAAGCGATTTTTCATCGAATTCTTATTTCTTGTTGTCATTGGTGCCGCTGTCGGCAGCTTTACTATACAGGAACTGACTAATCAAGTTCTCCAACACCACCGCTGACTGCGTGATCTTCAGCGTATCTCCAGTTTTCAGGTTCACGGAGTCTCCCCCAGCCGACAGGCCAATGTATTGCTCCCCCAACAATCCCGAGGTCAGTATCTTTGCCGATGTATCGCGCGGGAATTGGTACCGCGTATCCACCATTAATGTGACTGCCGCTTCGAACGTCTCATTGTCGAACCGCACGTCGCTCACCCGGCCCACCACGACGCCCGCCGCCTTGACAGGGGCTCGGGGCTTAAGGCCGCCAATATTATCGAACTTGGCCTTGATCTGGTACGTCTCGGATGCCGAAAATGAGGACAGATTGGCCACTTTCATTGACAAAAACAACAGTGCTCCAATCCCGATGGCGACAAATACGCCAACCCATAGGTCCAATTCCTTGCGTGACATCATGGTCATACTCCTCGAAACATCAATGCCGTCATCACAAAATCAAGCGCCAACACCGCCAAGGATGACGTCACCACGGTTCGGGTCGTCGCCCCGGAAACTCCCTCCGCAGTGGGCGGGGCATCATAGCCCTCGAACACCGCGATCCAGGTAATCGCAATCCCGAACACGACGCTCTTTGCCACCCCGTTCATTACGTCTTCCCTGAAATCGACCGCTGCTTGCATCTGGGACCAAAATGAACCTTCGTCCACGCCGATAAGACGCACACCGACGAGATAACCGCCGAAAACCCCCATCGCGGAAAACAAGGCAGCCAACAACGGCATGGAAATAACCCCGGCCCAGAAACGTGGTGCCACGACCCGCGCGATGGGATCGACAGCCATCATTTCCATTGCCGCCAGTTGCTCGGTGGCTTTCATCAAGCCAATTTCCGCGGTAATCGCCGACCCGGCGCGACTCGCAAACAGCAGACCCGCAACCACCGGCCCCAGTTCCCTGATCAACGACAGCGAAACTAGAACCCCCAGCGCCTCCGACGAACCATAGCGCACCAGTGTGTCGTAGCCCTGCAGTCCAAGGACCATGCCGACAAACAGCCCCGACACCAGGATGATCACCAGGGACAAAACACCCGCAAAATATACTTCGCGAATCGTCAGATGAAACCGTCGGAAACTGGTTCCCGAATGCGCGATGATCAACCAGAAGAAGCGGCTGGCAAACCCGAGCCTCCACACCCAATTGGTGACCCTTGCGCCCATGGTCCGCAAAATTTCCGCAACCCTGGACATCAATGCACACTCGCAAACAGGTCTTGACGATATTCGGTTGCCGGATACTGGAATGGCAACGGACCGTCCGCTTCGCCATATACAAACTGGTGGACGAACGCCTCCTTGGAGGCGCGAATCTCGTCTGGCGTTCCATGCGTGATCACGGCGCCGTCTGCCATGAAATAGATGTAATCGACCAAAGCTAACGCCTCTGTAACGTCGTGTGTGACGATGATCGACGTAGCGCCCAACGCATCGTTCAAACGCCTTATCAACTGCCCGATGACACCCAGTGAAAGGGGATCCAGGCCCGCAAACGGCTCGTCGTACATCATCAGCATCGGATCCAGCGCTATTGATCGTGCCAAAGCCACCCGCCGTGCCATGCCACCCGACAATTCGGATGGCAGCAATTGTGCCGCACCGCGCAGACCCACAGCCTGCAGCTTCAGGAGCGTCAGGTCTCGAATCTGATCCTCCGCCAGCGCTGTGTGTTCACGCATCTGGAATGCCACATTCTCGAACACCGTCATGTCGGTAAACAGCGCCCCGAACTGAAACAACATCCCCATTCGGCGCCGCAAAGCAAATAAACCTGCATGATCCAGGTTATTGACGACCTCACCATCGACTCTAACCTCGCCGATGCTGGGCCTGAGCCAGCCGCCAATCAGGCGCAGAAGGGTTGTCTTGCCGCAACCGCTCAATCCCATGATGGCCACGACCTTCCCGCGCGGGATCGTCATGTTGATGTCGCGTAAAACGGTCCTGTTCTTGTCGTAGGCGAATGTCACCCCATCCACCTGGACGAGATCGATTGGGTTGTTGGAGACGCTATTGGCCACTGGGATAATCAAAAAATGCGAATTGTATCGCACAAACGACTCGATCACGCCCAATACGATCCCTCGTAAAGCTGGCGGACCGCTCGAGCGCTTGCGCTATCATGGTCGCGGTTACATTCCATGCGCCAACATGAACAACGACAATCAACCGTCCCCGATTGTTCGATTCGAGCGAGTATCAAAGAAATTCGGGACAAACCCGGTTTTGAGCGAAGTCACGCTTGAGCTGATGCCAGGCATGCTGGCCGGCCTGGTCGGCGTAAATGGCGCCGGCAAAACCACAATGATCAAGTGCCTTCTGGACTTCTGCAGTTTTGAGTCTGGAAGAATCGAATTGCTGGGGTTGCCACATTCCGAGCCACGGTCGCGCCAGCAGCTCGCATTTCTTCCCGAGCGATTTGTGCCACCGCATTTTCTGACAGGGCGACAGTTCATCAAGGCCATGGCAGGCATCGCAGCGCACCCATATGATGAGGAACAGGTCATTCGTACTTTCGGGGACTTGGATCTTTCCCCTGACGTGCTTGACAAGCCGGTGCGCGCACTTTCCAAAGGCATGACCCAAAAGCTCGGACTCGCGGCATGCCTATTGTCGAAGCGTCGCTTCTTAGTACTGGATGAACCGATGAGCGGCCTCGACCCCAAGGCTCGTGTCCGCGTCAAGCACAAGCTCAAACAATTGAAGGGGAACGGCAACACGCTCCTGATGACATCCCATTCGCTCGCAGACATCGAGGAAATCTGCGACCATATGCTGGTGCTTCACAGTGGGCAGATTGCATTTGCCGGCGCCCCCGCGGAATTCCGTTCACGGTTTGGTGCCAGCAACCTGGAACAGGCGTTCCTGAGCTGCATAGAAAGTAGCCATGGCTGAAAAACCGAGTCTCTTGATCGTCGACGACGATCCGCTGATCACCGACACGTTGTCCTTTGCGCTCGGCAGGGATTTCGACGTGCTGACCAGCGATTCACGAGCTCATGCCATCAGCCTGCTGAGGCAACTGGATCAGCCTCCCCAAGTTGCCCTGGTGGATCTTGGCCTGCCACCAATGCCCCATCGTCCCGATGAAGGCTTCAATTTGATCCAGGATCTGCTGGCCCATTCACCCGCCATGAAGATCCTGGTGCTGTCCGGACAAAACGATGCCTCCAATGCGCGTCATGCGCGAGCGCTGGGAGCCGCGGAATTCGTGGCCAAGCCTTGCGACGCGGACAACCTGAAGAAAATACTGTTGCACGCGCTCCAGTTCCGCGCAGCGGAAATGGAGGGCTCGGGAATCGCCGATGGCGACTCGCTGATTGGCAGAAGCCCGGCGTTGCACAAATTGAAAAGCCAGATCAGCCAATACGCGGATTCACCGTTCCCCGCGCTGATTGCCGGCGAATCGGGCAGCGGCAAAGAGGTAGCCGCAAGCCTGTTACACAAGCTTTCGATACGCAAGTCCAAACCGTGGTTTGCGCTCAATTGCGCAGCCATCGCCCCGACGTTGGTAGAACCCACGCTCTTTGGCTATGTCAAAGGGGCATTTACCGGGGCGACCCAGAACAAGTCCGGGTACTTCGAAGATGCCGGTGAAGGCACGCTGTTCCTGGATGAAATCGGGGAGCTGCCGCTGGAACTGCAGGCCAAGCTGCTGCGAGTGCTTGAAAATGGCGAATTCCAGCGCGTCGGGGAAACCCAATTGAGGTACTCACGAGCCCGTGTGGTGGCGGCGACGAACCGGGACTTGCGCGCGGAGATCAAGAAGGGAAATTTTCGCGCCGACCTGTACCACCGGTTATCGGTATTTACAATTGAAGTCCCCCCCCTTCGTGACATGGATGACGACAGCGTTTTGTTGCTCGAGCATTTCCGGAAATTCTATGCTGAACAGGCACGGCTCGCGCCGTTCAGCCTCGATGAGTCCGGCCTTCGCGCATGGCGTGGATACAGCTTTCCCGGGAACGTCCGTGAGCTTCGCAACATCACCATCCGGCTCACCACGAAACACGCGGGGCAACGTCTTTCATCGGCAGAGGTTGAGCCGGAGTTCGACTCCACTTCAGAAACGCCATCCGGGCAGGCACTGCCTGCAGACGCCGGCGACCTCGTTGAGCAGGCACGGCGACACTTGGAGCGGGAACGCGGATTCAATCTCGATAACGTCCTGCAAGCTTGGGAGCTGGGTTACATCGAGGCGGCCATGAAGATTACCAGGGGCAATGTCAGCCAGGCGGCCAAGTTGCTTGGCATCAACCGGACAACACTGTATTCACGCATGGAGTCCGCGCAGAAGCAGCCGTAAAGGCGGCAGGCGGAATGAGCACCCGGCAGTAACATGGCCAGAATCTCTGATAACAATTAGGCGGTTAACGCCTGGCCCATGGGTATATACCATGGAGAATTGATAATATGTACCTCAGCCATTTCGGCCTCAATGAGCCCCCGTTCCGCATCACGCCGCATACCGACTTCTTCTTCGGTGGCGCCAACCGCGCAGCAACGCTCGAAGCCTTGCTCTACGCAATCAGCCACGACGAGGGCATCGTCAAGGTTAGCGGCGAAGTCGGCAGCGGCAAGACCATGCTCAGTCGCGTCCTCATGGAGCGACTCCCGCCAGAGGTTGAGACAATCTATTTGGCCAATCCGTCCCTGTCTCGGGAAGAGATACTGTATGCCATCGCCGACGAACTCAAGCTCGAACTCACCGCGGAACGCACCACGCGCCTCCTCAAAGGATTGCTGGATCATCTGATCAAGCTGTACGCATCAGGCCGGCGCGTCGTGGTGTTGATCGACGAAGCGCATGCGATGCCCAAGGAAACATTGGAGGAAGTCCGCTTACTGTCGAACCTGGAGTCGGGACGCCACAAGTTGCTGCAGATCGTCCTGTTCGGCCAGCCTGAACTCGACGAGCAACTCAACGCGGCCGACATGCGGCAACTGAAAGAGCGAATCACCCATAGCTTTCGACTCGAACCGCTGGTGCGGGATGACATTGCCAGCTATATCGATTTTCGCATGCGGGCGGCCGGCTATCGGGGACCCAATGTGTTCTCCCCCGGAGCAACGCGATTGATCGCCGCGGCCTCCGAGGGACTGACGCGGCGCGTCAATATCCTTGCTGACAAGTCATTGCTCGCCGCGTTTGCCCACAACACGCATGGCGTCACCGAAAAAGAAGCGAGGGCAGCGATCCGCGACTCGGATTTTTTCAAGCCTCAAACCAGGTGGAAGCGCTGGCAACTGATCACGTTGGGAGTTGTCGCCGGATTGGCCGCGGGCCTTGCTGCCGGCTGGTTCGCCCAACGATCAACGGTTGAGCCGCATGTCGAACTCCGTACGCAGTCGCCACCGGTTGCGGCCACCGTCCCGTCGTCATCGAACGCCCCGGCCCCTCCCGGCGACCCCGTGACGACTGGCGCGCCCCCCGTCCAAGGTAGTTCAGCGTCCTCGCCACCCTCAAATGCCGAAACACCGCCGGTGGCGCCAGCATTGCAGTTGAACACGAGGGAGCACGCCGCAGTAACGCCCCCAAAAGCATCTCCTGCGCGTACTCAATCGCTGGCAGAACGACCTGCTGGCGCCTCCACGGAACCTCGACAGAATACCGATGCAACGCCCGCGCCGGGTACGCCTCTGAAGGGGGCGGAGGCCGCCGCCGGCAAGGACCCGACGCGGCAGGGGAAACTGTTCACGACCCGCTATGAAGCCACTCAGGAATGGCTCAAGGCGACCCCTGGGGAAATTCAGTCTATTCAATTGCTTACGGTAAGGGAAGAGCAACTTCCTCGGATGGAGCGTTTTCTGCAGCGCGCCTCGACCTTGGTCCAGGCAGACAAATTGCACGTCTACAGCGTCAAAATTGACGGACATCAACATTACCGGGCTGCCTATGGGGAATTCTCGGATTCAGCTCAGGCGCGGGCAGCCATGGCTGAACTGCCGCCGCAACTCAAGTCGCAGAATCCGTATATTCGATCCGTCGCACGGATGCAAAGTCAGAACAGACAATGAAGCGATGTTATTTCAATTAAAATCATGCTCTTATATGATAATGTTATACTTGACTCAAGGTTCTAAAAGGGATTCTGCCTCACATGCCTAAACCGGCTCGCAGCTACACGCGCTACGCACCTGTCTTGCTGGTGCTTGCGGTCATGGCTTGTTCGACACCGCCGATGCGGCGGTCAGAAAACCACGTTACCCAAACGACACCGCCGCCGAGCGGGACCATTCCTTCGCCGGTACAGGTCCCGGCCAACCTGCCTCGCCCCAAGGTTATCCAGAAGCCGGAAACTTACAGCGTGGTGGTCAACAATGTCCGCGTACAGGAGCTGCTGTTCGCCTTGGCTCGCGATGCGAAATTGAATGTGGACATTCAAGCCGGAATCAATGGCACGATCACCATGAATGCCATCGACCAGACCTTGCCCCAGCTGTTGACCCGCATCGCAAGGCAGGCAGACATGCGCTGGGAGCTCAACGGGCCCAATCTGTCGGTCATGCCGGACTCTCCCTATCTGCAGGTCTATCGTGTCGATTACCTGAACATGGAACGCTCCAGTACCAGCACCGTCAGCGTCACTGGAAACATAGCCTCTGGTGGCGGGGGCGGGGGCAATGCCTCGAGTTCATCGGTCACCAACAAGGTCGATAGTCAGTTCTGGAAAGTCCTCGTCGACAACATCAAGAGTCTCCTTCAGGAAACCGACAAGATTTTTCCGGCAGGCGCCGCGCAGCCCGCGCCTGCCCCCGCCGCTCAAGCCCCTGCTCCCGCACAACCCGGCGCTCCGGGTCAACCGGCGCCCGCTGCAACGGGAAGTGCAGCGTCAACGCCGAGCGCGACATTCCGCGAGGCAGCTTCGGTCATTGCCAACCCGGAATCCGGGGTATTGAGCATCCGTGCCACCGCCCGCCAACACGAAAAAGTCCAGGAATTTCTGGACCAGGTTATTGCCAGTGCAACGCGCCAGGTGCTGATCGAGGCCACGATCCTCGAGGTGACCCTGAACAACGACTATCAGCAGGGCATCGACTGGTCGATCCTCAGCCGCGGGGGGCCCAGAATCCCATTCAGCATCACGCAGGGATCAGCGGCCGCACTGCCCGGTTCACCGACAGGTGCGTTCTTCAACGGAACCATTTCCGACCCAACCTTCAGCCTGGGCAACATTTCGGCAACAGTCAGGCTGCTCGAATCCTTCGGCAACGTGCGTGTTCTCTCCAGTCCGAAGCTTTCCGTGATGAACAACCAGTCGGCGCTACTGCGCGTTGTCGATGACATCGTCTATTTCAAGATCGACTCGACCGTCGTGCCGGCAACGGTGGCAGGAGCGGCACCCACGGTTTCCTTCAATACGACTGCCAACACGGTTGCCGTCGGCTTCGTCATGAGCATGACGCCGCAGATCGCCGTGACCAGCCCGAGCTTTCTATACCAATGTAATTGAGAGTGTAACGGTTCGAAGTGCTTTTAATAAAGGACTATGGATTGTGCATAGGTGGCGCTCCTGTTGGGGGTTTTAGCTGGAAGCTGCCCGCATATGCGGGCAGCTTCGTTAAA
>CANJXQ010000086.1 GCA_947478805.1 Betaproteobacteria bacterium
CTCATCGACGCCGACGAGGGCCTGACGCTGACCATCCTGCAGCGCAGCGCCACATCCGCTGCCGCCTGCGACGGCATGGTCTCCAACTTCGCCAACGGCATCTCGTCGAGCTGCCCGAAGTGCCGCATACGCAGCTCCGCCTGCATCAACAGCCTCGACGAGGCGCAGGGCAGGTACCTGTCACCCGAGCCCATCGACGCGCCATCGGTGGCCATTGCCAACGGCGTGATCGTGTTTCAGTCGGCCGACAGGAAGCTGGCGATGACGGCTTGCGAAGGAACGGCGCGGGCCGCGGCATCCACGAAGGATCCAAGGCAGCGGCTGACGTGTTTTGCGCCGGGGACGGCGCGGCCGGGCGTGTCGCAAATCGACTCGTTGCGCGCTGACCAAGCAGGGTTCTTCTATTTGACGCTTGTCCTTTGCGCGATCGCCGTAGGACTGGTCCTTTTTATTTTCGCCAATTTCTTTTCGGCCGAGAGCCCGCTCGACTCTCCCACACTGTACCCGGTGACCAAGCCAATCTTCAAGATGTCAAACCTCGTTAAGCGACTGTTGGACATCGTCGCTGCAACTCTCATCCTCACTCTAATGCTTCCCTTGCTGATCGTCGTTACCATTCTGATCTTGATTCTTGAAGGTCGCCCGGCTTTTTATGTCTCGCGCCGCTTCATCGCGGCGGACCGAGCCGTGTCTATCGTGAAGTTCAGAACGATGGTGGTGGATGCCACGTCGGAAAAATACCGCCTCAAAGAAAGATTCATGCGCGATGGCTTCCTGGA
This sequence comes from Betaproteobacteria bacterium, assembly GCA_947478805.1. Taxonomy (GTDB): domain Bacteria; phylum Pseudomonadota; class Gammaproteobacteria; order Burkholderiales; family SG8-39; genus CAIYPG01. Next base: position 780 of record CANJXQ010000086.1, read on the forward strand.
CATCCCGCTTTCGTGTGAGGTCTATACGCCCATAGGACGAGTCCTCGAGAGGACCCAACTGGTCGAGTTGCTTCAGCTTTTCAACGTTATCTTCAGCGGGATGAGCCTAATTGGGAGCAGGCCGCTTCCGCGAGACAACATTGAAATACTGAAGAATACCAAGGGATGGGAATGCCGTTTTGACAGTCCGGCCGGGCTGACCGGGTTATCGCAGGTGGTCGGAAAATTGAACCAGACCCCAGGGCAGCGCCTTGAACTGGAGTGCCTGTACACCAGTGTCTATAAGAACCAATCTGGCAACATCCTCATCTGCGACATGCTGATTGCATACCACACGATCCGGCTGCTGCTTTTAGGGAAATCACTTTCACATGAGGGCGCGAAGAAGCTGATCCGAGCAGCCTACCGGTATGAAACCGGAAAGCCGTAATGCACAAGCCCCCTATTCCGCCCTCGCGACTTGATGCCTTCTACAGCTAACAATTCACAATTGCGAGCGCGCTCGCAGACACCTGAGTTTTTCCAATAAGAATGCCTCTCCTACAAGAAGCGGAGCCCCATGACCGCGTTCGAAAGCACCTCAGACTGAACCTCAACTCCGACGCATGGCGGCGACTTCGAGTGAACTACTCGGATCAACCAATATCCATTGTTGCTGACCTGCAAAGCCGCATTGCAGGGTTTTGGCTAGCGGCCTTGCAACGGGTGGCGTATGGCCCGCAGATGACGCATGCCGAAAGCCTGGAGATAATTTTTATTATCGGGCACTGGCGGTCTGGAACAACCTTGCTTCATGAGCTTCTATGCAGCGATCCGCGCTTTAATTACACCACGACCTATGCCTGCATGAATCCGCAGGTATTTCCCATAACGGAGACCGCAGTCCTGCAACGCGCCGGATCGCGCTCGATCATGCGCCCGATGGACCGAATGTCCATTTCTCTGGCGTCCCCGCAGGAAGATGAATTCGCACTCTTGGCGCTTGGCGCCGCATCTCCATATGAAGGCTTGCTTTTCCCGAAGGCACTGGACCGGGCCATGGCGACTGCGGACCCCGACGATCTCGACGAACCTCAGCAACACGACTGGGTGGGAGTGTTTCTCCGATTTCTAGGCCAGGTTGCAGCGCGCAAACCGGGTTACCCGATGGTACTCAAGTCGCCGACTCACAGTTATCGCATCAAAATCTTATCGCGCCTTTTCCCGAATGCCAAATTTGTGCACTTGATTCGCAACCCACTCAACGTCTACAGTTCCACGATCAGTATGTGGAAGAAACTGTGCTCACTCTATGCACTGACTGGCATGCCCGAAGACAACGCAATAGCAACACAAGTCATTCGCAACTGGATCCGCATGGAAGAGAAACTGGATGCAGCCATTCCGAGCCTAGGAAAGAGCAATTACGCGCGAGTTCACTATGAAGCGCTTACCGCCAGTCCAGTCGCGGAAATGCAGCGAATCTACTCCGAACTTGCGCTAGGAGGCTTCGAGCAGGCGGTGCCACATATCGAGTCCCACCTCGCAGGGCACGCGCAATTCGAGAAAAATCGATTCGATCTCGCCGCTCGGGAGGCCAGCAATGTCCACCGCGCCTGGCACCACATTTTCGAAAAGTACGGCTACGCTGCGCCTACTTGACCAAATTGAAGCGGGCGTCAATGAGATCCCGCATCTTTATCGCCTGCTCAGGATTGGCACTTGCAAGTTCTGCAGTTTCTTTGGGATCCAATGCCAAATCGTAAAGTTCCTGTGTGTCCGATCCCAGGTAACGTACCAGTTTCCATCCATTCTGCATCACGGCAATCGAGCCCTTGTTGGACGGGGCAAAGCGGCTGTCCCGATCCAGATTCATTGAAAACTTTGGTTTCGATGTCGGCTTTCCTTCCAGCATTGCCGCTTTTAGTGACTCCCCATCCGACCATGTCGGTATCGGTAATTCAAGCAAGTCCATCACCGTTGGCAGCAAATCCACCTGGCCTGCATAAAAAGGAATGCGCTTGCCTTTATGCTGGCCCGGAAGGTGAACGATGAGAGGAATATGAACCAGTGGCTGGTGCAGGTAAGGGCCGCCATGCTGAAAGAAGTTCTTGCTGAACGATTCGCCGTGATCCGCCGTGATGATGATGATGGAGTCGTCGAAACGCCCCGCTGCTTTCAACTGATCCAGGAAAATGCCCACACGGGCATCGGTGTCCAGGATGAACTCGTCGTAGCGAACCCGTTGCTGATCCACCGCAGGCTGAAATGCAGGCGCGTATCTTCCAGCACGCACTTCGGAATCCTTGTCGTTGAAGACTCCGAACTTGCCCTTGAACGGCGGGGACGGTCGATAAGGATCATGCGGCGGAAATATATGCGCCCAGATGAATGCTGGACGTTTCATCAATTCGAACAATGGGAGCGTCCGATCGAAAACAAGCTCCGGCGGGTAAAGTGAGCCCATCCTCTCTGTGGACGGGCTTTGAAGAAGACCCAGAATCTGGAATGCAGGTTGGAAAATGTCGTTCGCCCAATTGCGCGTCCAGTAATTTTTCAACCTGTACCGGCGGAATCCCGTATAGATCGAATCAACCTTTGCGGGTCTTAGTGGCGGCTCTGTTATCGTAGAAAAGCTCTCTGAGATTCGCAGGAATAGTGGATGGGCACGGACGTTCGATATGACGGCAGCAGTCTGGTAACCATTTGCCATAAGTGTGGCTGCTAGGTTCTTATCGCGGTCGGGTTCAAGAAAATAGCTTCCATACTGACTAACGCCGGACGATGCCGGATACAAGCCAGAAATCAACGAAGCTACTGAGGGGGTAGTCCAATTAGAGCTGGCGAAGAAATTGTCAAAAACATAGCTTTCTCGCCCGAAATCGTCCAGTCTTGGCGTAGTCTGCAGTCGATAGCCGTAAAGCGACATGTCTTCTGCGGCAAGCGCATCGATGGTTAGCAGAATCACATTTGGCATTGCCTTTCGCGGGGCTGCGATTGGATTCGCCCTTATCTCGTGATCGTCGTGAAGCGCAACACCTTTTGCCACCACCAAAATAACAGACAATAAAACAAAAATAGCTACAAATTTATTGCCTTTGTCGAGGTGCGTCTGAATTGCCTTCCCTGCACGCAGTACCCCATATTTCCAGACACTAACAAACAATGCTGCGATGATCACCAGTAGCGATGCAGCGTTCATTGCGCTGGTGGAGATATCTATTCCCGTCACCTGCCCCAGCCATCTAGTGAGCAGCATCATGTAGATGCAAACGATTAGGGCCAATGTCCCGACCCCGATCGCGGCGTATACCGCATCCACCTTCTTTGCAGTTGTCCATCGGGAATGCAATCCCATCCAACCGCAAACAACTCCGGCGACAAGAACGGCCAGGCACGCTGACCCAAGGGAAAGCAGAAGAATCATCATCGCAACTTCGCTGATAATGTCTTCTGCAGGCATGAAAAGAATCCACGAGCTTAGGCGGAACAGAACCTCAAGAGGCAGGAAAAACAGGATCAAGGCGACTGCCAGATCAAAAAATATCCGCATTACCAAACGCGGGAAGGCTGCAAAAATCCCGGCGAATGTCATTTCCTGCGCGCCTTCTTGCGGGTAAGGATATTCAGGAACGAACGCCACATTGCCTTTACGTGGTTGGTAAAAAACATCCACACCGATAGCGCAATTGCAGCCAGCGGCGCCAGCAACTGGAAAAGGTAGCCGCCCGTATTAGGGTCGATATATGCAAATGCAGAAGGCGCGAAGAAAACAAGATAAATCGAAACCGCAATGTAGCGCTTACGCAAAGGTGACTCCCTTAGAGAAACACTGAATAAGTCCCCGATTCGGTCTGCCCATCGTGACGCTTGTGCGTTATGAATGGAGCGAACAATCGAAGGGGATGACGATGAAGCAAATGACACTGGCTGCGGCGAAGGGATTCGAGGTGCATAGTAGAGCCCCCCCCGCAAGGCGGAGTTTCTTGCGCGCATGGAGGCGCTGGTTCCTTGAGCTGAGTTCTGTGCGTTGATCAAACCGTATTACCCTAAAGCCGGCGGCGGTCGCCCGCCCAGATGCATGGAGCGGATACTGCGGATATACTACATTGCCATCTGGTTCAACCTGTCTAACGAGGCCTGCGAGGATGAGTTCTACGATACCGAGTATCTCGTTATTTCTGTGGAATTAACCTAGGCCGCGAGCGAGCGCCCGATACCACCACGCTGCTCAATTTCCGCCTTCTTCTTGAGGAACACCGGTTTGGCGCAGTGCTCTTCGCCAAGATCGACGAGTTGCTGCTGGCCCACGGGATGAAACTGTCCGGTGAAACGACTTTCAATGCCACGCCTATCACGGCACCGCCCTCGACCAAGAACGCGGCGGGCGAGCGCGCCCCGGAGATGCACCAGAGCAAGAAGGGTAACCAATGTCACTTTGGCATGAAGCTGCACATCGGCGTGGATAGCCAGAGCGGCCTGATCCACAGCGCGAGCGCCACCACCGGCAACGTGCAGACAACCAAAAGTCATCCTCATTTTTCCAATCGTCCTGATAGAGATTATTTCCGTCGATTCTGTCATACGGATGTCGATCGTGAACGCAATACTTTCGCTGGAACTCCGCCACAAACACTGTAAGGCGGGAGGTTGTTCGTGACCACTGCACCGGCTCCAATCACACAGCCGTCGCCGATTTCCACTCCTGCCGCCACCACCACGTTGGCCCCCAGCCATACGTCATTACCGATGACAATCGGAGCATCTACTCCCAGCTGCTCTCGAATAAGGGTCCCGGGCGCTATACCGTGGTTCGACGCAACAAGGCATACATTAGGCCCGAACAACACATCGTTGCCGATCGAGATCGATCCCCTGGGTGCCGCCCAAATGCAACAGTGATGGTTAATGAAGCTGTTGTTCCCTATCGAAATATTTTCAGGGTACTTGAAAAAGACGGTGGGTGAGATCTTCACCGCCGTCCCGCGCCGCTTCAGCAGTCCGCGGCGAAAGAAATGTCCTCCACCCATGAAGGCGAGCCAGTAGCTCCCGCCAACAACTATCTCCAGGATCCCACGAAGCATACGCATATCAAATTTTCATGATTGACGGAGGTCGAGATAATAGTCGACTCGTGTACCCAAGGGACGAACTGGTAGCCAAATGTGAATTGTCGACTTGCACTTGCGATCTAGGCAGCATCGCATCTGCTCAACACGTGATCCAATTCCAGCCGGCAGCATCAGACTCCATGTCTTAATGCAGCAAGCTCGCCTCCTCGTAGCGATGTGGCATAGCATTTTCGGTAGTACCCGATGGCACCAACAATTCCGAAAAACAGCTGGCCTGAGTAGTAATTAAGGGCAGAATAATGGAAATTTGTTCCAAAGAAAAACAAGACAATCAGCCATTTAATGGGCCGGGAAGTGTTGCGTGGAAGCGCATATGAGATTATAAAAAAGTAGATTGCAAAATACGAAAGAAGTCCTATTAAACCATATTCGTAAAAAACATCGAAGTACGCCCAGTCATGTGTTACGCCAGGACTGTAATCAACTTGAATTTCGCTCGTACCCCACACTATTTGCGCCGGGGTAAAATTTGCCAAATAGGCGTCATACGCCCTGATCAGGTATTCCAGCAATATCGCCAAGTATCTAAGATCAAACTTCTCTGCAATTGGTTGGACAAAAATGGCAGCGGCAATAACGCCAGCAAACACTAAACTGAGACCGATCACAGCCCTCCACGATAACTTTAGATTTCTCATGAGAATCAGCATTGCAAGGGATGAAATGCCGGTGCCTCCCATTGAAGCTGCGACAGCGAGAATGCCTAAATAACCAATGGTGGAAATACTTCCCCAATGCCACATGTAAAGCGCAAGCAAATAGACGAGAAATACCGAGTTAGGTTGCGCATACAAAGCAATTCCAACCGGTCGTATCCTAAAAATCGAACTGTCGTTAATAATTACGTCCAAGTACTTATAAAAAAATGAACTAGCAGGGTCGAATACGAAATTCAAAACTAGAAACTCATAGATCGTGACAATCGAAGCAAAAATAAGAATCTTTCTTATCAGCTCCCGACTAAGAAGGACTGCGTTAATACGACTGATTTCAAGTATCGCCACGCTTCCAATAAATACAATTACTACCCCATAGAAATATTGAATGCTTTTTATTGAGTTGCCGAGAAATGCATCGTCAGACCAATGTTTAAAAAATGAGAAACTTGTCAGAATGACTAATGCCGCTGCCAGAGCAACGAGAAAATGACGCCCACGTAATGCCGCTATAGGAAGATATGCGGTAGCAAAGAGAACAAAGGCCGCATATGGACTTAGGTAATCGAAAATTGGTTTCAGTTGGTCCTTTTGCCCGACTAGAGATAAGCAAACATGGATCAGGAATTGATACAAGACGCAAAGGACGAAGAAATTCTCGACGAATTTTCTACGACTATCTGTTCTGAGGCCCTTCTTCAGAGAATCCAGGGGATTTTTGGCCGTGGGAGGCATAGGTGTGCCGGAATCATCTACCGGGCCTGTGGAAGCAACCATACAATTCGCATCAGCCGGTTGGCTGCCTTCCTATCTTTTTCACCTGGGCTCGAATCAGAGTCAAGCGATTACGGTGAAACATTTGAAGCAAACAAGCGGTAGATAATCGGCAACCAGCGTTTGGCATCAAGCCGGCTCAGCAGATAAAGCGAATATATTTTCCACGGTAATACCCCGGGGAAATTCCGAAGACAGGTGCGTGTTCCCTGGCCGTCTCCTCGCATCCAGAGCGCCAGCGCCCGTTGCCGGACTATCCAGACCCTCCGGGAATGGATTTCATTCGCAAAACGTCGCTCGATTTCCGGCCAGCTTTTTATCATCCCCCCAAGCATGTGCTCCGTTTCGTCGGCGAGAAGATGAAATCGCTGCCAGGTGGTGGAGCCGCCATGGACGCGCCATTCGGCGAGGACCTCAGCCGAAAAGTCGATTTTGCTGATGTAGGCGAGACGCAAGAAAAGATCGAGTTCCTCGACCATTTCAAAATCGTCGGGGAATCGCAACGCGTGCTTCTTGAGCGTCGAGCCCCGAACCATGGCACTCGACAACACCAGGAAGTAGTCCGCCAGAAGATTCCCGAAGCAGAGCCCCCGCACGAATTTCTTTGTGGTCCCCAGGCGCTTTCGCAAACCGCGCTCATTGAACGATTCGACATCACTTACGGCCAGACTGACTTCCGGGTCATTGAACAACGGGACCATTTTCTGTAGTTTTTCCGGGCGCCACAGGTCGTCACTATCGAGAAAGGCAATCAGTTCCCCCCTTGCCCGCTCGATCGCAAGATTTCTGGCATGTCCCAGGCGGACAGTGGTCTCTCCCCGGCAATACCGAATTCGCGCGTCGCCATAGGACAGGGCGATCGATTTGATGTCCTGTTCAGACGCGTTATCCCACAGGACAATCTCCCAATTACCATAGGTCTGTGCAAGCACCGATCCTATGGCCGCGGGCAGGTATTCTCTGCCATTGCGGCAATTGATGATTACACTGACCAACGGTGAAACCATCCCCGTTTGAGAGCTAATGCTCATCAATGAATTCCAGCAGTTTTTCGCACACGTAGTCCGTATCCTCGTCCTCAAGACCCGGATGCAGTGGCAGCGTAAGCAATTCCGGAAACACTGCATCGGTCACTGGTAACGGGCGCGCCGTTGTATCACGGTAATACGTCAACCAGTGGTTGGGTTGATAGTGCGTGCCGGTCTGTATGCCCGCCTCAAGCATCCTGGCACGCAGCGTTGACTGGCTTTTGAGCCCCTGAATGCGGATTGCATAGATGTGAGGAATCACGGCACCGTAATCGAGAGGCAGGCGAATGACGCGCTCGTGCGTCGCCAACAGGCCGTCATACCGCCTCGCAAGGTGGCGGCGGCGCTCAGCCAAATCATTGAAGCGTTTCAGTTGCTCAACGCCGATAGCCGCCATGATATTGCTCATGTGGTAGCGCCAGCCCTGCTCCGCCACGTCAAACTCCCAACTACGCTGCCCCAGGTAGCGATTTTCAGTGTCCTTTTCTACGCCCAGCAGCCGCGTATCGCGCACGCGCTGCAGCACCTGCTCATTGTCGGTCACGACGCAGCCCCCTTCGCCGGAGGTAATGTTCTTGATGCCGTCGAAACTGAAACATGAAATATCGCCAAAGCTGCCAATACGTATTTGCTGCACAGTTGTTCCGAAGGCGTGCGAGGCGTCTTCAACGACCCTAAGTCCATTTCGCTGGGCAAAGGCATAAATGCCTTCAATATCACCGACGCCGCCGGCATAATGCACGGCCATCACGGCACGGGTAGCCGGCGTAACGCGTGACTCCGCATCGCGCCAATCCAGCGTCAGGGTGCGGGCGTCCACGTCACAGGCGACGGCCTTTGCTCCCGTCGCTGAAATCGCCTGAAAGGATGCGACATAAGTCAGGGACGGGACGAGTACCTCATCTCCCCGGCCAATGTCACAGGCCTGCAGCGCCAGATGCAGTGCCGCCGTCCCATTCACCAGGCACACTGCCGGGCGGCCGAAAAACTCGCTCAAGTCGTGTTCGAATTGCTGCACCTCGACACCCATGCCGAGGAACCCACGGTCTAGTACCCCCATGACAGCCTGCTTCTCGGCGTCTCCCAGGCATGACCTGGAAAGCCGAATCATGCGGTCCGACCTCATACCCGCCACGGCGCGCCCCCTCCCGCCCAAAGCTCCTCCAGCGAGTCCCGATCCCGCTTGGTATCCATGCACTGCCAGAATCCATCGTGCCGATACGCCATTAATTCACCCATATTCGCCGCCTGTTCGAGTGGATCGCGTTCAAGTACGGTTGAATCACCCCCGATCAGGTCAAAGAACGCGGGTTCAATGACAAAATATCCGCCGTTGATCCAGCCCTGCCCCATCTGCGGCTTTTCCTTAAAATTTGCGACCTGATCACCCTCGATGAGAAGCTCACCAAACCGCGCACCCGGATGCACTGCAGTCACCGTCACCATCTTCCCGTGCCCGCGGTGAAAGGACAGCAACCGCTCAAGGTCAATATTCGCCACCCCGTCTCCGTACGTCAGCATAAAGGTCTCGTTGCCAATATAAGATTGCAGTCGTTTGATCCGCCCGCCGGTCATGGACTCAAGACCGGTGTGCACGAGCGTCACTCGCCAGTCCGCGGCATCCGTCTGATGAGAAGTGACAGCTCCAGTCGTCAGGTCAACCGTGAAATCAGCGTTCAACGACCGGTAATGCAGGAAATATTCCTTGATCACTTCGGCAAGGTAGCCCAGAGCAACGAAGAATTCCTTGTGACCATAGTGCGCATAGGTGCGCATGATATGCCACAGCAGCGGCCGGCCACCCACGGTCACCATGGGTTTTGGAATCGCCTCTGTGTACTCGGACAACCGCGTGCCAAAGCCACCCGCCAGCAGTATTACCTTCATTTCCCAGTCTCCCATGCGTATTCAATTTCTTCTTGAGATTTTCGCTCCACTTCATCCGGATCATGCGGAATACTGGCAACATTCAGGATCAAGCTAGAGTGCTCGGCGAGTCCCTGAAATCCAAACCAGATTCCAGGCGGAACCGTCAGGCGGCAATAGTTGGAAACGCCGATTGATTCTTCGCGTCTTGCCTTGCCTGAATCGGAGAAAAACACAAAACGTACTTCACCGATCGGCACGACGAGATTCAGCGTCATTTGCCGGTGTAGTTTCCAAGCCTTGACGGCACCTGCTTCGACCATCGAAAAATAGGCTTCTCCAAATCCGACAAACTCCTCATCTGTACGCTTGATCGCGTGCAGAACGTCCCCTCCATCAACGGAAATGCGTTTCAGGGAAGTTATGCGAATTCGCGACAGGTCTATTTCGCCCACAGCAGTCCCCTTTGTTGCGCCTGGGAGACGTAGTCTTCGATCTGCCCCAAGGAGAATTCCGCAATTGACGTTTGTGGGGCCTCATAAAATCGCCGGTACCACAACACCGTTGCACGCACAGTTGCTTCGAAATCCCAAGCGGCACTCCAACGCAAGTGATGCAAGGCCTTGTCACAATTGAGCTTCAGCAGGCTGGACTCATAAGGGCCGCCATATTGCGCCGAAACATCTTCCCATCGCACCTGATCCCAGTGCTGAGACATCGCCGACACAAGTTCGCCCACCGAATGATCCTGCTGGGCTGCGGGACCGAAATTGAATGGCTCACCATGCAGATTATCATTTGCGTGCAATGCCTCGGCGAGAACGAGATAGCCACTCAAGGGCTCCAGCACGTGCTGCCACGGACGGGTAGCAAGCGGGTTGCGCAATTGCACCGTGCCATCCTGTGACCAGGCGCGCACGCAGTCCGGCACGATGCGATCGTCAGCCCAATCTCCGCCGCCGATGACGTTCCCCGCGCGCCCCACGCCAATGCGGACCGATCCGTTCTTAGGAAAATACGAACGCACGTAGGACCGGATTGCCAGCTCAGCCGCCCCCTTGGAAGCGCTGTAAGGATCCGGTCCGCCCAGATAGTCTGTTTCCCGGTAGCCCCATACCCAATCCATATTATCGTAGCACTTGTCGCTGGTTATCAGCACGGCCACGCACGGTTTCTCGAGACCTCGCAGGGCTTCCAGGACGTTCACCGTGCCCATGGTGTTTGTCTGCCAGGTTTCAACTGGGTCAGAATAGGCGCGACGTACAAGCGGTTGCGCCGCGAGATGAAAAATAAAATCCGGCTGGACGTTCCGAACTATGGCCTTCAGAGCTGCGCCATCCCGGATATCCTGCCGATGATCCTGCAACAAATTGACAAGCCGCGCAGACTGGAAATGTGAGGGTTCGGTTGGTACACCGAGGGACACCCCCGACACGTGCGCGCCCAGATTCGATAGCCACAAACTCAACCAAGAGCCCTTGAATCCTGTATGCCCGGTCACCAATACTCGAGCATTTGCGAATACGCTTCTTAGTCGTTCCTGCATTTTGATCCTGGTAACTCATGACAAAGATCCATCTGGATGGCGCCTTTCAATAAGATAAATCCTCTAGCAGTTCGCTTTCGAATGGGTTGCCAGCCTGCGCCAAAAGAGCGCGTTTCATTCACCCTGTGCACCAGAGACCAGGGATTTCTCCACAAACCACTTCGTCGGATGAACCTGTGTGACGGGAAACTTCTCGCCACTTTCTAGTCGCGCAATCAAAACCTTTTTTTCGTTTCCGGTTACAATTACCAACCGCTCCGATGCATCTCTCAGGCGCCTCATGCCAATTGATACCCGTTCGGAAGGCGGCTTGGGTGCATTGAAGACCGGCACCGCTGCGCGATCATCGCGCAACGCCGGGCTTTCCGGGAAGAGGCTGGCTGTATGTCCGTCTGGCCCGACTCCCAGAAGGACAATGTCAAAAGGTGGTGTCCGCAGGAGTAACTGGCTAAACCACGCGGCACCGTCTTCGGGCCCCAGTTCCGCTGGAATTGAATGCAAATTTTCCAGTGGTAATGGCACTTCCCGAAGAAACACTTCTTCAATTATTCGATCATTGCGTTGCGGATCACCGACCGGAACGCAACGCTCGTCGCTGGGATAAAAATGCAATGCCTGCCATGGCATGTTCCGTTCCCGCAACAGCTCGAAAACCCGACGCGGCGAACGGCCGCCCGGGAATACCAATCTACATGCACCCCTGGCAACCACTGAAGCGCAAATCTGCTGCTCCAGCGCATCTGCCAGTGTATGCGCCAGTGTTTCCTGATCGGGAAATACCAGCACATCGGTCGGATTGGCATTCGACAAGTACAAAGACTTACAGGCTCCACTAGGGTATTTCATTCTCGTCCAAACCCTGTATCGCCGCCTTTCCCATCGCCAAAATTGCTTCTGCTGCACTTCCCCCGATGTGTGGGGTGGCCAGAAAATTGGGCAAACTCAATAGTTCCATGTCACTGGGTGGTTCTTCGGCAAATACGTCAAAGGCAGCACCGGCCAGTCGCTTTTCCAACAGCGCCAGTTTCAAAGCCTGCTCATCCACCAGGCCACCGCGCGCCGCGTTGATCAGGACGGCGCTACGCTTCAGCAGCGCCAAACGTTGCGCATTCAACAATCCGCGAGTGCTGTCATCGAGGGGCACATGCAGCGTCACCACGTCCGCGCGCGCCAGCAGTACATCCAGGCTGACAGACTCAACACCGAATTCAGCATAGAAATCTCTGTAATTGCAGATGTCGTTCGCCAGGACCGGGCAGCCAAGAGGCTGAAGAAGCCTGACGAGATCCTTGCCGATGTGTCCGCAGCCGATGATTCCAATGGTGCGTCCAGAGAGCAGTCCGCCCTCGTGCTGCCGCCAAGTGCCGGCCCGCACTTCCTGGCTGGAAGCCGGCACATGGCGCAACATGACGATGGCAAATGCCAATGTCAGCTCTGCCACCGACCGGCGATTTACGCCGCTGATCCACCCCAATCGCTTGCCATGCCGGCGCATTGCTTTGACATCTACCATATCAAGACCAACGCCATACTTGCCAATGGCCTTCAACTCCGGAAGGCGCGAGAGCACGTAGTCATCGATTCGTTCCAACGCCGTAATGGCCTTGTCGTGACCACGGAGAAAATCGATCAGACTGTCCCCGTCCAACTGGCGGCCGGCGTCATTGAAGGTAACGCATTCGTAACGCGAGAGCAGTTCCGCACGCAGCGCCGGATTACGGGAAAACGAGCGCGAACAAACGGCGACCCTATCGGTTCGATTCACGCTGCCATCTCGCCAACAACCATCTGGCATTGGTCGCGGAAAGCATCGTCGGGAACCACTTCATGGCGACCGATTTGCGCATCTTCGCCAGTCGGAAATATCAGCACCAACTTGCTGCTTGTATTTTTCTTGTCTTTCAAGAGCGCAGATAGCAATGCATCCAGCGGTATTCCAGTCGCCGCGAAGCGAGCGTAATTCTTGCGCAATGCCGGCCGCATACGCACAAAGTGTCGCTCAGGCAGCAGTCCGCGCAAGACTGCGATGCGATTCGCCATGGCCATTCCCATGGTAACTGCGACGCCATGCGGCACGCCAAAGTCCGTTGCGCTTTCAATCGCATGGCCGAAGCTATGGCCATAGTTGAATACGTTGCGAATTCCTCGGTCGAATTCGTCGTCCTCGATGTACTGCTTCTTGATGAGCAGAGACTGCCGGACGTAGGCCATCAGCAAACGTCTGTCGCCACGCAGGGCGTCGTAGTCCGCCGCGAGTCGGTCAAAGGCGGCGACGGAGTCAATCGCATGCACCTTGAGCATTTCTCCGATTCCGGAGCATACCTCCTGTTCCTCGAGGGTCTCGAGAAAAGCGGCGCAGACAAAGATTTCATTGGGTGGATTGAAGGTTCCTAAAATATTCTTCGTGTACCCCAGGTTGATCGAGCTCTTTGAGCCGATGCACGAATCGGCCTGCGCAAGCAGGGTCGTCGGCACAAACTTCCAATTCATGCCGCGCAACAAGGTGCTCGCTATAAAACAGGTGATATCCTGAATTATTCCCCCGCCTATTCCTATCAACCCGTGATCCCGTCGCACCTTGTTCGCCACCAGTTTCTCGATTACCGGGATAATGCGCGCAATCGACTTGCTCTCCTCGGTGGCATCGATCACCAATGTACTCGAACGGTTGAGCACCGCCGATAGCTGGTTCGAATAAAGCCGAGCGACATTGGCATCTACAATGAAGTTGGGTTGACCATCGAGTAACTGTTCGGGATTCGCTAAAAGCTCATCGTTAAAAAATACGGAATATGGACCCTTGTGGGATTTGATGGTGAGCCCTTCAGACACGTGTGAAACCTCCATCAATAGCGACGTTTTGCCCAGTTAGATAGGTGTTTTCGGGACTGCTCAGCCAGACTACGAACCGCGCAATCTCTTCGATTGTACCCAGACGATGCATTGGCACCATCGCCGCAATCTGCCGCATCCCTTCGATCCCGAGGACTTGCCGAGTAAGCTCAGTATCGATGAAACCGGGGGCCACACAATTGGCCAAGACGCCATTGCCAGAATATTCCGCCGCCAGCGCCAAGGTCATGCCATCCAGGGCGAACTTGCTTGCGGAATAGGAAGCACGATATTCCTTACTGATTTTTCCCCAGACTGATGAAACATTGACAATGCGTCCCCAGCCATTGCGTTTCATGCCAGCAATTGCCGCCTGGCACAAGGCAAATGGCGCGACAACATTGACCTGCTGGATTCTTCGGAAATCTTCAAGGTCTATTTCGGAAAAAGGCGCAATCTTATTGATTCCGGCGTTGTTGATAAGTATGTCCGGCTCGTTGGCACGGATGAATTTGGCGCAGGAACGAATTTGCTCGATATCAGTAAAGTCGGCCTGGAAATATTCATCGTATGCACCTGACTTGTTTTCGCCAGTGCCACTGCCAATTACATAGGCACCGTTGTCTTTCAAGCACTTGGCGATAGCGCGGCCGATGCCACGAGTGGCACCTGTGACAAATGCCTTCTTGTTGCCGAGTTGAGGGGACATGAGCACCAGCGCCGACTTACGTTCTGGCCTGGACCAGGCGAATCAGGAATGCGCCCACGAGGTGATCAATCATCATGTGGGCATCCTCCGCGGGCCCATACTCCTTGGGAGCTGTGCGCACATGAATTCCCTCATCGGCCACCTCTTTCATGCGGCCCCCGTCAAACGAGGTAAGTGCCACGCACTTGATGCCAGCAGAACGAGCGTAGTCGAACGCATGAAGGAGATTGGGCGAATTGCCGGAAGCTGAAATTCCGACCACCACATCTCCTGACTTGCCCAGAACGCGCAACTGACGCACGAAAATGTCCTGATAGCCAAAATCATTGCCGATGGCCGTGATGATTGCCTGATTGTCAGTCAAACTGATGCAGCGAAATGGCTTGTCGTACGATTGCGTCCCAATGGCCAAATCGTTGGCGAAGTGACTGGCGGTCGCGGCGCTTCCACCGTTCCCGATGAAGAATACAGTCGCGCCTCGCTCACGGGCATCGAGAAGCGTGTCGACGAAGCGCCCAATCTCTTTCACATCGATGCCCTTCATCACCCGAGTGAGATAGTCGATGTAGGCGCCGGCAAATACAACTGGATCACGAGTAAAGAAGCGGTCGATGTTATTCATGCCAAATACGCCTTATATATGCTTCGTAATTCACAGTGCGTAACGCTTGGACCACGCGTCATCGGCGCCATAGATGCGATAGACCAAATCCATGCTCTGGTACGCATCCTCACTCGTTCCGGACAGGACGTCCCTATTTTTTAGTATGCAGTCCGCGAATTCAAAGATCTCGTCCTTCCAGGAATTGTCTTCAATGTAACTGGTGGTCTGGTGGCGCGGGCTACCCTGATCTGATTCGCCGCGAAAGTGGACGGTCAGCGTCTCCTGGCCGTACGACTTGGTTCCGGAAAGAATACCTGCCAGCACAAGCGCGCCCTTGCTAAGGGAAATATCAAGATTGAAAGTGTGCCTCCACTGCGTTGCCGTCGAATGCAGCATGGCGACCACCCCCGAGCGGGTGCGCATCAGTGCATAGGCGTTGTCTTCGACGTCATGATTCCAGTGACTGTTGCCGACGAAACTCTTCACTTCCGTAAACTCGCCTGCAAACAACCGCATCATATCGACCATGTGAATGCCCTGGTCCAGAAGGATTCCCCCTCCCGCGATGGCGCGTTGAGTCCGCCAGTCGGACTCAAAACTGATGATTGCAGACTTTCCGTATACGCCACGCATGTTGATGACAGTTCCCAATTCACCGGAAGCGATGATTCGCAGCGCCTCGCGAACCGAATCGTGGTATCGGTGATTGAAACCATACTTCAACTTCTGGTGCGGGTGGCGACCTGCGCACTCGATGACAGCGGTGATTCCGGCCATGTCCTTGGCGGGCGGCTTCTCGCAGAACACATGCAAACCACGCTCCAAGCCTGCAATCGTGACTTCGGGTGCCAAGTCATTCGGCAAACAGACAAACAGCACGTCAATTTGTTCCTGCAACAGTTGCTCGTAGCGTGGAAAATAGCGAACGCCATCGTCAAATCGTCCGGCACCATCGAAACGCCGATCGCATACCGCCACGACCTCAAGCGCCGGATGCTGGTCAATAAACGCATGACGACGCTTTCCGACTATGCCATAACCTGCGATCGCAATCCGCAAAATCCTGCTTGATGCTGAAATTGTTGCGTTTGGCACCTTGAGTGATTAGCCCATATGTTTGAATACACAGCAGATTATAGCAAGAGAAGTGGTCGAGAAAACCAAACAACGTCGTTAGTGAAGTCCTGCCCCAACATTCTACACAGAGGTCAGAAGTGGCTCCGTAAATCTGAACAGCGCGATAAGTGGAAACTCCGTGCATGATGCTGGGCGGAAAGCCTGGCGAAATGGAGTTTTTGATGGTCAAGAAGAAAGCATCGGGGCGGCGCACCCGCCGTACCCACAATCCGACGCTCAAGGCCCGCGTGGCGCTGGCCGCGTTGCGGGAAGACAAGACCATGGCCGAGCTGTGCGAGCAGTTCGAATTGCATCCGAACCAGATTACCGAATGGAAGCGACAGCTGCTTGAGCGCGCCGCCGAAGTGTTTGACGCGGGCGCCCGGGCCGAGCCGGTGAATCTGGCGCCGTTGCACGCCAAGATCGGTCAATTGGCGTTGGAGAATGATTTTTTAGAAAGCGCGCTCACCAAGGCGGGATTGCTGAGCGCAAAGCCATGATCGACCGAGACCACATGCTGCCCATCACACGTCAGGCCAGCCTGCTCGACATCA
>CANJXQ010000087.1 GCA_947478805.1 Betaproteobacteria bacterium
GCAAGGCGGGACTGGTGACGCGCGATGCGCGAGAAGTCGAGCGCAAGAAGGTCGGCCTCCACAAGGCTCGTCGACGCAAGCAGTTCTCCAAGCGTTAATCGAGAGCAACTCCGGAAAAGCCGCCTTCTTCAGGCGGCTTTTTTGTCTGTGGCAGGCAATGGGCGTCGTGCCATTGCGCGAATGTCGGATGCGATTGCCGGATCGGATTTTGTATTAGTATCAGTTTCATATTTCGCCACTCATTGCTCCGGGTTGCGGCGATGAAATGTGATCATGATTCCAATCTGCACTAGGATGGGTGGATCATCATGAATGCCAAGCGGATCAAGGTCGGTATCGTCGGCGGAACCGGTTACACGGGCGTGGAGTTGCTGCGCATCCTCGCCGTGCACCCCAATGTAGAGCTCGCCGCCATCACCTCGCGCAAGGAGGCCGGCATGCCGGTCGCCGAGATGTTCCCCAGCCTGCGCGGTCACGTGTCGCTTGCCTTCAGCGACCCGGCGAAGTCGGGGCTCGAGCAATGCGATGCGGTGTTCTTCGCCACGCCCAATGCCGTGGCGATGTCGCAGGCGCGCTCGCTGGTCGATGCCGGCGCGCGCCTGATCGACCTGTCGGCGGACTTCCGGTTGAAGGACATCGCCGAATGGGAGCAGTGGTACAAGGCCAAGCACGCGTCGCCCGAACTGGTCGCCGAGGCCGTGTACGGGCTGCCGGAAGTCAATCGTGACCAGATTCGAGGCGCCCGCGTGGTGGCCAATCCGGGCTGTTATCCGACGGCGGTGCAACTGGGTTTGCTGCCGCTCCTGGAGGCGGGCCTCGTCGACCGCGGCCATCTCATTGCGGACGCCAAATCCGGCGTCAGCGGGGCGGGGCGCAAGGAGGAGGTGAAGTTCCTCTTCGCCGAAGCGGCGGATAATTTTTCCGCCTATGGCGTTGCGGGGCACCGGCACTGGCCGGAAATCCGCCAGGGGCTGGCGCGTGCGGCAGGCGGCGAGGTGGGGCTGGTCTTCATCCCGCACCTCACGCCGATGATTCGCGGCATCCACGCCACGCTCTACGCGAGGATAAACAGTGCGGCAAAGGACGCGGACTTCCAGAAGCTCTTCGAGGATCGCTATCGCAACGAGCCCTTCGTCGACGTGATGCCTCCCGGCAGCACGCCCGACACGCGTTCTGTGCGCGCGGCCAACCTGTGCCGCATCGCCGTGCATCGCCCGCGCGAGAGCAGCGCCGGCTCCGACACGCTGGTGGTGCTGTCGGTCATCGACAACCTGGTCAAGGGCGCCGCCGGCCAGGCCGTGCAGAACATGAACATCATGTTCGGCCTGCCCGAGGCAACCGCGCTGGGCCATGTTCCGGTAGTCCCGTAGCGCGGGCGCCCATGCGCACCGTCATCAGGAACATCCGCCGCCGCTTCGGCATCTCGGCGCCGCGGATGACGGTGCGCACGCACCTGGCGTGGTACTGGCGCTGGCTGGGAATTTCGGTGGTGGCAGCAGTGTCGCTCGCCATGGCGGCATGGATGTACGACGCCGGCCGGCGCTTCGCCGGATTTGACCAGAGCGAAATCCAGGAGGAACTCGCGAACCTGCGCAGCACCGTCGCGCGCCTCGAGGGGGAATCCGAAAAACTCAGGGCCGTGACCAACGGCGCCGATGCGCGCCTGAAGATCGAGCAAAGCGCGCAGGCGCAGCTGAGCGCGCAAGTGAAACAGCTGGAGACCGAGAACACGCGGCTCAAGGAAGACCTGGCTTTTTTCGAAGGCCTGATGCCGAGCAATCGTGGCAACGAACCGCTGTCCATCCACCGGCTCAAGGTGGAGCCGGGACCGCTGTCGGGGGAGTACCGCTACCGGCTGCTCGTCATGCAGGGCGGGCGGCGTGACAAGGAATTCCAGGGCTCAATCCAGGTGCTGGTCGACCTGCAGGACAAGGGTCGCAGTGATATTATCCCTGCGACCGGCGGCGACGCCTCGGAAAACGGCGTTCGCAAGCTCAATTTCCGGTTTTTCCGGCGTGTCGAGGGCAGTTTTCGCGTGCCGGCGTCGGCCAAGGTTCGCGCAGTGCAGGTGAAGGTGTTCGAGAACGGGAGTGACGAGCCGAGGGTTACGCAGAGCGTGAAGCTCTCGTAGTGCGTAGTGAAGCACCCGTAGGACGGCACCAAGCTTTCGCCGATCGGCATCAGGATCTTGCACTCGGTTCCGAGCGCACCAGATTGTTCAGCACCGCAGTCTGCAGGCTGTCGCAGTCCGCAGGCAGCGCGGGAACAAGGGGAAAACCATGTTTCGCAGCAAGCAACCCAACAAGCCGCAGAGCCGCATCGACAGCTTGATCGGCGTCGGCACCAAGATCGAAGGCAACATCAGCTTTACCGGCGGATTGCGCGTCGATGGCGAGATCGTCGGCAATGTCACGGCGGTGCCCGACCAGCCCTCCACGCTGGTGGTGAGCGAAGCCGCGCGCATCGAGGGCGAGATCCGCGTCTCGCACCTGGTGGTCAATGGGGCCATCAGCGGCCCCGTGTACACCACGGAATTCCTCGAATTGCAGTCGCGCTCGCGCGTCATCGGCGATGTGCACTACAACACGCTGGAAATGCACCTGGGCGCCATCGTGGAAGGCCGGCTGGTGCATCGTTCCAGCGAGGCCAAGCCTGCTGCCGTCGAGCTCAAGATCGCCGCAAGCAAGTCTTCCGGCTGAGCGCTCGCGCGCACGGGCGCGCCATGGCCGTGTGGGGGCTTGCGCTGGCGGCGCCCGCCCCCATATTGATTGTGGAATGACCTTTGCGAATGCAGGGCATTCACGCCATCGCGCGACCATAACCCTACTGCTCTACGGGTTGACCCCCCCTACAGGGGACCGGATAATTCGCGCAGAGGATTCTCCAGGAGAGACACATGAATGCAGTTGCAGAAATGCCGGCCCCGTTGGTGTTCACCGACAACGCGGCCAACAAGGTCAAGTCACTGATCGACGAGGAAGGCAACACAGAGCTCAAGCTGCGCGTGTTCGTTACCGGCGGCGGCTGCTCCGGGTTTCAATACGGATTCACCTTCGATGAAGAGAAGGCCGAAGACGATACCGTGATGGAAAAAAACGGCGTGCAGCTCTTGATCGATGCGATGAGCTACCAGTATTTGGTGGGCGCCGAAATCGATTACACCGACGGCCTCGAGGGTGCGCAGTTCGTCATCAAGAATCCGAACGCAACCAGCACCTGCGGTTGCGGCTCGTCGTTCTCGGCCTGAGCGTCGGTCAACCACGACACAGTCGTTCCAGTAGTCGCAAATAAAAACGGGGGCCTCGGCCCCCGTTTTTATTTGATGCCCGTGCGGCTGATGGCGCGGACCTTTCTCTGTGGGTCGCTCTATGCGTAGTGAATCGCCCCGAGAATTCGCAGCCCGCGTGCGCCGGTGACTTTCGGCAGATTGGCCGGGCGCCGCTCGATCGCCTGCTGTGCCAGCCACGCGAAGGCCATGGCTTCAACCCAGTCCGGATGCATGCCAAGCACTTCAGTAGACGCGAGGGTCACGCGCTTCGGTCCGGCCGACAGGCGCCGTGACAAGCGCCGGCACAGGTCCTCGTTGTGCACGCCGCCGCCGCACACGTAGGCTTCCTGCGTGTTCGGACACCAGCGCTGCAGCGCTTCGGCAATGCTTTGCGCGGTGAGTTCTGCCAGCGTCGCCTGCACATCCTGCGGCCGCAACGCTGCGGTGGCCTGCGCGCCGATCTTCTCGCGCAGCCACGCCATGTTGAAGCGATCGCGCCCGGTGCTCTTGGGCGGCGCGGTGTCGAAATAGCGATCGGCCAGGAAGGCTTTCAACAGCGTGTCGATCACCACGCCCGATGCGGCAAAGCGGCCGCCCTCGTCGCGTTCCGCTCGCAGGTGCTGTTGCGCCCATGCGTCGAGCAGCATGTTGCCGGGGCCGGTGTCGAAGCCCGTGGTCTCATCCTCGCCTGCGGGTGCTCCCTCGCGGGGCGCGAGGGCCGTGACATTGGCGATGCCGCCGATGTTGACGATGGCGCGATGGTTGCTCGCATCGCGAAAGCACGCCGCATGGAAAGCGGGCACCAGCGGCGCGCCGTTGCCGCCGGCCGCGATGTCGCGGCTGCGGAAATCGGACACCACGGTGATGCCCGTGTATTCGGCCAGCAGCGAGGCATTGTTCAGCTGCAGCGTATAGCCCTCGTCGGGGCGGTGCCGCACCGTCTGCCCGTGGCAACCGATGGCGGCGATGTCCCTGGGCGAGGCATTCGTCTGCGACAGCAACCGCTGCACGCATTCCGCGTAGAGCATGGCCAGGCGATTGGAGACCAAGGCGGCGCGATGCAGTTCGGCCTGCCCGTCTGCATGCAGCGCGAGCAGCTCCTCGCGCAGGTCCGGGGGGAAGGCGGTGTAGCGCGTATCGACGAGTTGGGGAGCGGCTTCCAGATCCACCAGGGCGGCATCCACGCCGTCCAGGCTGGTGCCCGACATCAGGCCGACATAGCGGTGGGAACGGGTGTCCATAGGCTCAGGCCTGGGTGCTCGTCATGCAGCAGGCCAGGGGGTACGGCAGGGAGCAGGGCGGGGGGCAAGGCGGTTGGTGCATCAGCGGCCGCGCCACGGCTTGGCGCGGCTTTTCCGCGATCGGTGTTGCGCGCCTATTCGAGGACGGCAAGATTGGTGGTGCGCAGCTGGTCCAGGCGTGCGGCCAATGCATCGGCCGTGGTGCGGAACGCCGCGAGGCGCTCCGGCGTAATCGGCTGTGCCGCCGGGAAGGCCATGGTGAGCGGGTTGCGGTACTGGTCGTTGACGCGGAATTCGTAGTGCAGGTGCGGCCCCGTGGCCCAGCCGGTCTGGCCGACAAAGCCCACCACATCGCCCTGAGACACGCGGGCGCCGCGGCGGATGCCGCTGGCGAATCCCGACAGGTGGGCATAGCGCGTCGAGTAGCCGCCGCTGTGGCGCACGATCACCATGTTGCCGTAGCCGCCTTCGCGACCGACGAAGTCGATGACGCCGTCGCTGGTGGACTTGACGCGCGTGCCCGATGGCGCGGCATAGTCCACGCCCTTGTGCATGCGCCACTGCTGCAGGATGGGATGCATGCGCATGGATACGCCCGAAGTGATCCGCGAGAACTCCAGCGGCGAGCGCAGGAAGGCCTTGCGCAGGTTCTTGCCCTCGGGCGTGTAGTAGCCGCCCTTGGCGGACCCGCCGGCCTCCGGGAACCAGACGGCGCGAAAGGCGCGGCCCTGGTTGACGAATTCGGCGGCCAGCACCCGTCCGGAGCGCAAGGGGCGCCCCAGGTGCGTGATCATTTCGTAGACCACGGTGAAGTGGTCGCCGCGGCGCAGGTCGCGATGGAAGTCCACATCGCCGCCGAAGATGTCGGCCATCTGCGTTGCCACGCCGTCCGGCACCCCGGCCGCATCGGTCGCGGCAAACAGGGAGGAGCGAATCTCGCCCGATTTCATCTGCGTTTCCTGCGCAAGCGCTGCGGCGCGGGTATCGACCCTGAACCCGTCTGCCGGCTGGCTGTCGGCGCGCTGGATGGAAACCAGCTGGTCGCGCGGCGCCAGGAACATCAACTCGCGTACGTTGCCGTCCGGATCGGTCTTGGCCTGCAGGCTCATGCCGGGGCGCAGGGCCGCTAGGGGCTGCATCACATTGCGGTCGGCAAGCAATCGGGTGACTTCGGCATCGTCGACACCCAGTCGATCCAGCAGGACCGACAGCGTGTCGCCGCGCTGGAAGCGCTCTTCATGCACGTAGGTGGCTGTCGCGTCCTCTTCCAGCATCTGGAGCTTGGGCGCCAGCAATTGCTCGATCGGCTGGGCGGCCGGCGGGAAGGGCGAATCCGAAACGGTACCGAAGGCGGCCACGCCAACGAAGAGCGACGCGACGATTGCGGCGCTGCCCAGTCCCAGCGTGGTGCGGAACGCGCTGCGCAACGGCGTCGGCGGGTGCGCGCTGGTCAGTAGTGAGGCGAGGTGAGAAAGGGAATGCGTTACAATCCGCTGCAGTGTCATCGATGGATTCCTGGTGCGCTGCGGCGGCTGAATCGGCCGGGGAGGCCGGTGCCGCTAGAAGCCTCGAAGTGTAGCAAAAACAGGGTCCTGCGCCTATCCTGATCGAACGGTTTCGGAAATTTTCGAGGATTTCCCGAAGTTATCCGTTTCGTTGCAGTTCGGTGCGTTTTTGACGTATTTGCCCACATTTTGAGCACTTTTTCCATGCCGACCATTGAAGAACAGCTGAAGATCATCAAGCGCGGCACGGAAGAGCTCCTGGTCGAGTCCGAATTGGTAGAAAAGCTCAAGCTGTCGCGCCCCCTGCGGGTGAAGCTGGGCATGGATCCTACCGCCCCCGACCTGCACCTGGGCCATACGGTGGTCATCAACAAGTTGCGACAGTTCCAGGACCTTGGCCACAAGATATTGTTTTTGATAGGGGATTTCACCGGCATGATCGGTGACCCGACAGGCAAGAACACCACCCGGCCGCCACTGACACGCGAGCAGGTCGAGGCCAATGCCGCGACCTACCGAAAGCAGGTGTTCAAGATTCTCGATCCGGAGCGCACCGAGATCGTCTTCAACTCGGAGTGGTGCGACAAGCTCGGCGCCGCCGGCATGATCCGCATCGCCTCCACCTACACCGTGGCACGCATGCTCGAGCGCGACGATTTCGGCAAGCGCTATCGGGCCAACCAGCCCATCGCCATCCACGAATTCCTCTACCCCTTGATGCAGGGTTACGACTCGGTGGCCTTGAAGTCGGACATTGAGCTGGGCGGCACCGACCAGAAATTCAACCTTCTGGTCGGGCGCGAGCTGCAGAAGCACTACGGCCAGCCGTCGCAGTGCATCCTCACCACGCCCCTCCTGGAAGGCCTGGACGGGGTCAACAAGATGTCAAAGTCGCTGGGCAACTACGTCGGCATCGACGAGCCGCCGGAGGCCATGTTCGGCAAGCTGATGTCGGCCTCCGACGCGCTCATGTGGCGTTACATCGAGCTGCTGTCCTTCGCCTCGCTGGATGCCATTGCCGGGTGGAAGAAGGAAGTCGAGGGCGGGCGCAACCCGCGCGACATCAAGGTGTTGTTCGCAAAGGAGATCGTGGCGCGCTTTCACAGTGCCGAGGCCGCCGCTCGCGCCGAGGCGGACTTCGACGCCCGTTTCCGCCAGGGCGCCATGCCCGAGGACATGCCGGAAGTGAGTGTGGCTTCTGCAGGCAAGGCCATGGCCATCGTGCAGGTGCTCAAGGCGGCCGGGCTCAACGCCAGCACCTCGGAGGCGATGCGCATGATCGAGCAGGGTGGTATCCGCATGGACGGCGAGAAGGTCAGCGACAAGGCGCTGTCGCTTTCGGCGGGCAGCACCGTGGTGCTGCAGGTGGGCAAGCGCAAGTTTGCGCGGGTCACGCTGACCTAATTGTGCTGCCACGGGGTGCCCGGCCTGCCCCGCCGATGGCTCATCTCAGGGCAGAAAAGTATGACTTTTAATATTGAAGATATCCGACACACGGGGATCTTCAGCGCTTTTCAATATCCGTACTGATATAGTGATCGGTCCCGACATGGCTGTCGACACACCTGCGACTGATGCACTGCAAGGCGCCGTAGGGCCTGCGGTGGTGGACGTGCGTGGCGTCGAGAAGCGCTTTGCCAACGGCACCCAGGCGCTGGCGCCGGTCGACCTCGCGGTGCGCCCGGGCGAATTCGTGACGCTCCTCGGGCCGTCGGGCTGCGGCAAGAGCACGCTGTTGCGCGCCATTGCCGGCCTGACACAGCCCTCGGCGGGCGCGCTGCGCTGGTGGGGCGGTGACGCGGGGCATGTGGGCGAGCCCGGTCGCAAGCTGGTGTTCGTGTTCCAGGATGCCACCCTGATGCCCTGGACGCGGGTGCGCGCCAACGTGCGCCTGCCGCTCGATCTCGCCGGCGTGCCGCGCGACGAGGCCGACGCGCGCGTCGATGCATCGCTCGCGCTGGTGGGGCTGGCGAAGTTCGACCGGCATTACCCGCGCGAGCTCTCCGGTGGCATGCAGATGCGAACCTCGATCGCGCGCGCCCTCGTCACCGAGCCGGACCTGCTGCTGCTCGACGAGCCCTTCGGCGCGCTGGACGAGATCACGCGCAACAAACTGGACGCCGACCTGCTCGAGCTGTGGTGGCGAAAGCGCTTCACCGTGATGTTCGTGACCCACAGCATCTACGAGGCGGTGTTCCTGTCGACGCGCGTGGTGGTGATGTCGGCGCGCCCGGGGCGGGTGTTCCGCGAGATCGTGATCGATGCGCCGCATCCGCGCACCGAGGCGTTTCGCGTCACCCAGGAATTCGCCGCCTACGCCAAGCTGCTGTCCGAATGCCTGATGGAGGCCAGCACCGAAGGTGCTCCTTCAAGGAACGCAGGTGCTCCCAATGGAACCGCAGGCGCTCCACAAGGGAACGACGGTGCTCCTGACGGAACCGCAGGTGCTTCTTCAAGGGGCGTAGCTGCGATGGCCGGCAAGCCGGGAGCGTCGGCTTGAAGCGCGACTGGCTCGGCAAGGTCGTCGCACCGGCCGCGGTCGGGGTGGTCGTGCTCGCGCTCTGGCAGTGGCTGGTCACCGCGTTGGAGGTGCCGGTGTACCTCGTGCCCTCGCCCCTGCTGGTGGCGCAGACGCTGGTCGATGATCGCGTCCTCCTCCTGGGTTCGCTGTGGGTGACGCTGAAGGTCACCTTCGCGGCGTTCGTGATTGCCGTGCTGGGCGGCACCGCCATGGCCTTCGTGTTCGTGCAGAGCCGCTGGGTCGAGCGTTCGCTCTTTCCCTATGCCGTGCTCCTGCAGGTGACGCCCATCGTGGCCATTGCTCCCCTGATCATCATCTGGGTGGACAACGCCGGGGTGGCGTTGACCCTGTGCGCGGCCATCGTGGCGATCTTCCCGGTCATCTCCAACACCACCCTGGGCCTGCGCAGCGTCAGTCCGGGGCTGGCCGATCTCTTTCGCATGAACAAGGCCACGCGCTGGCAGACACTGGCAAGACTGAGGATTCCCAGCGCGCTGCCGTATTTCTTCGGCGGACTGCGCATCTCTTCGGGGCTGTCCCTGATCGGCGCCGTGGTGGCGGAGTTCGTGGCCGGCACCGGCGGCACCGGCGCAGGGCTCGCCTACCAGATCCTCGTGTCCGGTTTCCAGCTCAACGTGCCGCGCCTGTTCGCCGCGCTGTTCCTGATCACCCTGACCGGGGTCGTGCTGTTCGTGCTCATGGTGTGGCTGTCGCGCCTGGCCCTGGGCGATTGGCACGAGAGCGAGTTGACGATCGAGCCCTGAGTTCAGGGCGTCTGCCGCCCGCCAAGGTTGAGCCCCGATGAATAGGGAACTTTGGTAGATTGCGGCTTGCATCCCATCGGAAAGGAAAAACCATGCGTCTGTCCCCGCGCTTCAAGCTGCTGCGTTCCCTGTTCCTCGCATTCGCCGCGCTCGCCGCAGGCAGCGCCGCCGCCCAACCGCTCACCAAGCTGGTGTTCGGCACCGACTGGTTCGCCCAGGCCGAACACGGCGGGTATTACCAGGCTATCGCCGAGGGCACCTACAAGAAGCACGGCCTGGACGTGTCGATCACCATGGGCGGGCCGCAGGTGAATGGCCTGCAATTGCTGCTGGCGGGCAAGATTGACCTCTACATGGGTTATGCCATCCAGGCCATCAAGGTGCAGGAGCAGGGCCTGCCGGTGGTGGCGATCGCCGCCACCTTCCAGAAGGATCCGACGGTGATCATCAGCCACCCGGGGGTATCGAAGCTTGCCGACCTCAAGGGCAAGCCGATCGCCATCAGCGCTGCCAGCGACAACACCTTCTGGCCGTGGCTGCGCGCCAGCCTGGGTTTCACCGACGCGCAGAAGCGCCCGTATGGTTTCAGCGTGCAGCCTTTCCTTGCCGACAAGCGCCTGTCGCAGCAGGGCTTTGCCACCTCCGAGCCGTATTCCATCGAGAAGGGCGGCGTCAAGCCGGTGGTGTTCCTGCTGGCCGACAACGGCTACCCGTCCTACGCCGAGACGGTGGTGGCGACGCGCGACTCCATTGCCAAGCGCGGCGATGCGCTGAAGAAATTCGTTCAGGCCAGCGCCGAGGGCTGGAAGAGCTACCTGGCCAACCCGGCGCCGGGCAATGCGCTGATCAAGAAGGACAACCCGCAGATGGAGAACGACCTCATCGCCTTCGGCATTGCGCGCATGAAGGAATACGCGCTGGTCACCGGGGGCGACGCCGGCAAGCAGGGCATCCTCACCATGACGGATGACCGCTGGAAGAAAACCTGGGACTTCATGCTCGGCGCGAAGATGGTGGATGCCAAGGTGGACTACAGGAAGGCCTACACGCTGGACATGGTGAAGGACGTGAAGGTGCTGCCCTGATGCCGTAACGAGTGATCACATTCATCCGCTGCATGTCCGACAGGTAAGGATATTATCGTCAACGTGATCATATTTTTCGACCGGCAAAGGAGCCGGTGACGGAGCGTGAACGGGGCGGCGCGGCTCAGGCGGCCCCGGCGCTCGCGTCCTCCATGCGGCGCTTGAGCAATCCGCGCACCATGTCGATGTGGCCGCGCAGCGTGTACACCTCGGCAGTGAAAGCAGCGGGCAGCGGCCGCGTATGCGCGCGCTCTTCCAGGTTGTCGAGCCGTTTCAGGTAGTCGTCCGCCTTCGCCGGGTCGTACTGCTCGCGCAATTCGAGCTCGAGGAACTTCAGCTCGCCGTACCAGCGATAGATGCGCGAGCGCAGGCGCCAGTTGTACAGGGTCGGCGCGAAGCGCAGCACCGGGATCAGCACGGCGAGGATGGGTACCAGCAGCACCACGATGCGGTCCACCAGCGTCGCGGCCCAGAAGGGCAGGTAGCGCTGCAGGAAGGGCGGGCCTGACTTGTAGAAGCGCCGGGATTCGTCGGACAAGGGAAACTCCTCGTCGCGCGCCGCGGGAAATTCCCCCGCTTTCTGGAGGATGCCGCTGCCCCCATGCACCTCGGCCAGTGCCTGCATCGTGAGGTCGATCAATGCGGGGTGCAGGTCTTCCTTGGCCACGATGTTGGCGGTGGGCGCGAGCAGCGTCACGTCGCGCGGCGGGATGTTGCGCATCAGGTTGATGGAGCCCTCGGGCAGCGTGACTTTCGACAGGAACGGGAAGGCCTTGGTGTAGGCAGGCGCCCGATCGAAACTCATCAGCCGGATGTGCTCATGCTGCAGGAGGTCGCGGATCATGGGCAACTCGGGCGGGCCGATGATGAAGGCGGCATCGATGCTGCCCTTTTTCAGGGCGGTGGCCGCGGCATCGCCGCCGAGCGCCACGATCTTCGTCGGCGCTGACCAGGCCTCGTTGACCAGCAGCAGCTGGGTGGCGAGCCTGCGCGTGCCGCTGCCGATGGCGCCCACGGCAATGCGCTTGCCGCGCAGCGCGCGCAGCCGGTCGCCCAGCGGCGCGCCGCGATAGAAGATCCACACCGGCTCGTAATACACGCTGCCCAGCGTGATCAGTCCCGGGTAGTCGTTCTGGTCGCCGGTGCCTGCCTGCACCAGCGCGATCTCGACATCCGAGTCCTCGTCGGCCAGGCGACGCAGGTTATCGACCGCGCCGGCCGATGGGCGCAATTCCAGGCTGACATGGTTTCTCCCCAGCACCTCCTGATAGCGTTTCGCGAATCCGTGATAAGCCCCTTCCTCGCTGCCGGTGGACATCACGAAGCTGTCCGGTGGCGCGGGCTTGACGAACTGGTAGGCAATCCAGAACGCAATGAGCACGACCGCCAGCGCCGGCAGGCCAATGGCCAGGGCGTCGCGAAGTGAAACCTTGTGGAGTCGGAAACGGGTGAATGGCGTCATGGTGCGCACATTATCGCAAATGCACATCGGCCGGTCCTTGCGCACCCGAGGCGGACCGTCAGTCCAATGCAAATCGGATAGCATTGGCGCTGACGAGGTGAACGGGGGGAGCATGGCATGGGCACTATTGCGCAGTTGCATGACGCCAAGGCGCAGAACGGCGAGAGCCCGGTGTGGAAGGCGGAAGAGCGCGCGCTCTACTGGACCGACATCTACTCACAGAAACTGCATCGCTACGACGCCGCAACAGGCGAGGACCGGGAGTGGAAGCTCAAGGAGCGGCTGGCGAGCTTCGCCTTTTGTGACGGTGGCGGTGAGAATGGCGGGGTAGCGGGCAGCCAAGTGGGTTGCATGGCCGGCTCCTTCCACAGCGGTTTTGCGCTCTTCTGGCCGGACAAGGGCACGCGCGCCTGGGTGTCGCGTCCGCCGCTCGCCGACGCGGGCGTCTATCTCAATGACGGGCGCTGCGATCGCAGCGGCCTGGCTTTCTGGACCGGTTCGACGGACCTCGGCAAGAAGCTGCCCATCGGCGCGCTGTACCGGTTCGGCGCCGACGGCAGCTGCCGTCGCATGGCCGAGGGCACCATCTCCTCCAACGGCATCGCCTTCTCGCCGGACAATCGCATCCTCTATTACGCTGACACGCGCAGTTACGTGGTGTGGCAGTTCGACCATGACCCGGCCACGGGCAACCTCGCCAATCGCCGCGTGTTCGTGAACGTCGGTGCGGAGGGCGGCCTTGCCGATGGCGCCGCGGTGGATGCCGAAGGCCACTACTGGGGCACGCGCGTGCATCGTGGCAGCATCATCCGCCACCGGCCCGACGGCAGCGTGGAGCGCGAAATCGCCATGCCCACCAAGTGCCCGACCATGGTGGCGTTCGGCGGGGATGACCTGCAGACCCTGTACATCACTTCGGGGATTCGTCCGTTGTCCCCGGAGCAACTGGCCGTGGAAACGCAGGCGGGTTCCTTGTTCTCGATGCGCGTCGATGTGCCGGGATTGCCCGAGCCGCGGTTCAAGCCAGCGAAAAAGCTGCTGGCTGCGCCAACCGAGCCCCTGCTCGCGTAGCGGATCCCCTTCGATCACCCGGGCAGAAAGAGGCACCACTTGCTCCTCGCGCAAAGGCTGGCGGCACGCATCATCGCGGCGACGCGGTTGGCGCTGCCGGCCAACGTGGAGGCCAAGGCGCGCCGGCACATCGCCGACACGCTGGGCATTTCGCTGGTGGCCATGCGCGGCTCGGCCGAGGTGGCCGCAGCGTTGCGCGCGGCACTCGCCGGCGGCGCCAGCGGTCGCGCCCGCGTCATCGGGTCGGCGGCCATGTTACCGCCGGTGCAGGCGGCCTTCGTCAACTCGGCGGCAGCCCACGCGCTGGATTTCGACGACGTGCACGACCTCGCGCGCCTGCACGTGAGCGCGGTCACGCTGCCCGCGGCGCTGGCCGCGGCGGATGTGCACCCGGCGGGCGCTGCGCGCCTGCTGCATGCCGTGGCGCTGGGCAACGACACCATGTGCCGGCTCGGCATCTCGGTGGAGGCGGATGCCACGGGTTCCGCCTCCAAGTGGCTGCTCACCCAGTTGATCGGCTATCTCGGGGCGGCAGTGGCCGCGGGTATCGTGCTCGAACTCGATCAGGATGCGCTGGTGTCGGCGCTGGGCCTCGCCTACATGCAGGCGGCCGGTGGCAAGGAAACGGCGATGGGCACGGGCTCCAACGTGCGCGCCATCTATCCGGGATTTGCTGCGGCCGGTGGCGTGCAGGCGGCGCTGCTGGCGCAGGCGGGCATGACCGCCCCGGCCTCGTCGCTGGATGGGCGCGCGTCCTTTTACCGCGTCTACCTGGATCGTGACCTGTCGGAAGAGGCGGCGACCCGCATGCTGGATCTCGACTGGCCGTGGCTCGGCACCGATCTCAAGCCCTGGCCCTGCTGCCGGCTGTCGCACCCCTTCGTCGGCGCGGCGCTGGAACTCGCGGCGCGCATCGGCGATGCCGAGATCACCGCAGTGGACATCCATGTCAACGCGTCGGCGGCCACGCTGTGCCGGCCGCTCGCGGCGCGCATCCGCCCGCAGACCCTGTCGGACGCCAAGTACAGCGTGCCTTGGCTGACGGCCTTCGCGCTGGCCAGGCAGCGCGCGGATCTTTCCGTGCTGAACGAAGCGGCACTCGCCGATGTGCGGGTGCTGGCGCTGGCCGCGAAGGTGCGCGTGCACGAGGACCGGCCGGACCGGCCGGGGCAGCCCGTCGGCGCGCTTGTCGTGCACGGTGCCGCGGGGCAGGTCTGGCCGATCGAGCACGAGCTTGCGGTACGCTGGGACGACGCGGCGCTGTTGCGCAAGTTCGCGGACTGCCTGCGGGCCGGTGGTTGGGCCGCGGGGGACGGTGCTACCGATGGGGGCGGGCTGTGGGAGCGCATGCTCAATGCGAGCGCCGCGGCATTGCCAGGGGCGATTTTTGGTGCAGCCGGATGATGGCCGGTGCGCCGGTCCCATGCCCATCGTGATTCGGCGCGATTGAGCCATAATTGCGCGCTGGCGAAGGCCCCGCTGGTGCAGTACCGATTGCCCGTGGGCTGCGCATCCGATATGCGGCTGGACAGGAATTCAAATCGAGAATGATCAAGGAGTGAGGACATGACAACCATTGCAAACCAATCGCGCCGACAGCTGGCCCTGTCGACGCTCGCCGCCGGAGCGCTGGCCCTGGGGTTTTCCGCCGCCAGCATCGCGCAGTCGGCGCGCCCGGCAGAAATCAAGCTCGGCATTGCGCTCTCCCTGACCGGCAACAACGCCGAGTCGGGCCGCGACAGCAAGCGCGGCATCGAACTCGCGCTCGAAGAGATGAACCGCGCCGGGCGCTTCAAGACCACCAAGGTGAATCTGGTGGAAGCCGACGACGCTTCGGACTCCAATCGCGCCGTCACCGCCGTGCAGCGCCTGGCATCGGAGGGCGTGATCGGCATCGTCGGCGGCACGGTGAGCAATGCCGTGCGCGCGGCGCTGCCCATGGCGCAGCGCGCCAAGGTGCCGTTCGTGATCGTCAACGCGTTCACGCCCGGCCTCACCGACGTGGGCGACATGGTGTTCCAGGTGAGCCAGCCCACGGGCGCCTTCAACAAGGCCGCGGTGGCACTGGCGGCGAAGAAGAGCAAGCCGACCAAGGCCGCGCTCTTGTGGGCGCAGGACAACCCGACCACGGTGGGCTTTCGCGACGATTTCATCGAGGCGCTCAAGGCCAATGGCATCGCGCTGGTGGTCGATGAGCCGATGAAGGCGCTGGATTCGGATTTCACCGCGCAATTGAGGAAGGCGATGAACGCCGGCGCCGACCTGCTGCTGCCGAACTTCAATTCGGCCCAGAACGCCGCGGTCATCAAGCAGGCGCACTCGCTCGGCTACAAGCCGAAGACCATGGGCCATGTCGGCGACATGAGCAATTCCTTCACTTCCGCGGGCGGCAAGGAAGTCATCGGCCATGTCGCCAATTCGGCGTTCTTCCCGGGCGGCAGCAGTGCCCCGCTGAAGGCCTTCCTCGCCGCATTCCAGGGCAAGTACAACATCCCGGCTACGGGCCCGGCGGCCCTCGGTTACCAGGCGATGCGCCTGACGGGCGAGGCCATGGGCCGCATGCTCGACGCCGGCCAGGCCGCGACGGCGGACAACCTGCGCGTGGCGCTGGGCAACCTCGGCTCACAGCCCAGCGTGATGGGTTCGAGCGGCACCGCGGCCTTCGTCAACCGCGTGCTGCAGTACGACGGTTTCACGCTCATCCTCGATGAGAACCTGCGTTGGCAGGAGTGGAAGTAAGGCAGTCGGCCGCCGGCCCCTCCGGGGAGCCTGTGGCAACGCGCAAAGTTCTCGAGCTACGCCATATTGAGTGTGCCTACGGCGGCCTGCGTTCGGTCGCCGATGTATCCCTGTCCGTGGCGGCGGGCGAAGTGGTGGCGCTGGTGGGCCCCAACGGCGCGGGCAAGACCACGCTCTTGAACGCCGTGAGCGGCCTGGTGGCCATGCGCGGCGGCGAAGTCATCGTCGATGGCGAGGATGTCACCCGGCTCCCGGCCTGGCGACGCGCCCGCAAGGGTATCGCACGCTCGTTCCAGCTGGTGCGCCTGTTTCCCGACCTGACGGTGGGCGCCAATGTGCAGCTGGGCGCGAGCGGCAAGAGCCATCCGGGGTTCCTTGCCTCCCTGCTGCATTTCCCCTCGCACCAGCGCTACCGCAAGGAAGCCGCTGCGCGTGCCGTGTCCGCGCTGGGAGCGGTGCATCTCGAGGAGAAGAATGGCGACGCGGGCTCCGCGCTGTCGCATGGTCAGGGCCGCCGCGTGGAACTCGCGCGCGCGCTGGTGGGCGAGCCGAAGATCCTGTTGCTGGATGAACCCACATCCGGCCTGCATTCGGGCGTGATCAAGGACATCGTGCCGGTGGTGAAGTCGGCAGCCGGGCGCGGGGTTGGCGTGCTGCTGGTCGAGCACAACCTGAAATTCGTCGGCGAAGTGGCGCATCGCGTGATCGTGCTGCATCACGGCGAGATCATCGCGCAGGGAACGCCCGCGGAAGTGATGCGCGATGCGCGCGTGATCGAGGCGTATCTCGGTGGTGCGGTGGGCATCAAGGCCGCCGGTGGGTCCGGCCAGCGCACGGGCCAGCAAAAGGAAGCGGGCCTTGCTCAGCGTCACTGACATCGAATTCGGCTACGGCGCGGCGCCCACCGTGAGCGGCATTTCGCTCGCGGTGGCCGAAGGCGAGCGCGTGGCCATCATCGGCGGCAATGGCGCGGGCAAGTCGACGGTGCTCAAGCTCATCGCCGGCATCGAGACGCCCTGGTCCGGCACCATCCGCCTCGATGACAAGGCGTTGCCGCGCGAAGCGCATGCGGTGGCCATGAGCGGGTTGCGCATGACCCCGCAGGGCCATCCGGTGTTCAACTCGCTGACCATCGACGAGCATCTGCAGTTGGCCGGGGACTTGAAGAGCAAGGGCGCGCGCACGGCGATCAGCCCCGAAGAAGCGTACCGCATGTTCCCGCGCCTGGCCGAGCGAAAGGGAGCCATGGCGAGCTCGCTCTCGGGCGGTGAGCGCGCCTTCCTCGGGCTCGCGCAGGTGCTGGTGGCTGGTTGCTCCATCATCCTGCTCGACGAGCCCAGTGCGGGCCTGGCGCCTGCCGCGATGAAGGAACTGTTCGCGCTGCTCTATCGCATCGGCACCGAGACCGGCGTGACCATGCTCATCGTCGAGCAGAACGCCGCTGCCGCCATGGAGATTTGCGACCGCATCTACGTGATGAGCGAGGGCCGCATCCTGCTGTCCGGGACGCCGGCCGAACTGTCGGCGCGCGACGACATCGTCGCGGCCTACCTGAGTTTTTAAAGGGATCGACATGACCCTCATCCTGCAATGGCTCATCACCGGACTGTGCGTCGGCCTGGTGTATGCCATGTTCAGCGCCGGATATTCGCTGATGTTCGGCGTGATGCGCTGCCTCAACATCGCGCACGCCGGCGTGTTCATGCTGTGCGCGCTCATCGCCTGCAAGCTCTCCGCGCTGCCCGTCACGGGGGTGCTGCTGCATGCAGCCATCATCCTCGGGCCGGTCCTGATCGGCGTGGTGCTCAGCTATGC
>CANJXQ010000088.1 GCA_947478805.1 Betaproteobacteria bacterium
CATCTTCATCAATCGCGGAATGGCGCCCAGCTGGATGGCCAGCGACAGGCCCTGCGCCACCACGCGGCCCCGGCTGTCGCACACGGCGGTGGAAAAATCGAGCATGTCGCGCGCCACGGACGAATAGGCTGAGCGCACATGGCTGATCGCCATTTCATCGGCAATGGCGGCCAGGCCGTTGCGCGTGATCTCGAGTGAGACGCTGTCGGCCATGGCGGTTGTCGGGTCTGATGCGTGTGTCGGGGTCATGCACGATCCTGCGGTGAAGGTGAAGGTGATGGGGGACGGAGTTATCCAAGGACTGCCAGGCGCGCCAATGTCCGTGCGGCTCGAGCCGGGCGTGACCATGATTTGCGCAAGCCCCGCAGATTACTGCATGACACAGGGCTTGTCACAGCTATTGCGCATCGATGACAAAGCGCGTAGTTTTTGACGTTCAGGATGCACCATCCATTGGGGGAATCATGCGAGAGAATCTGAAAGTCCGAAGGATGCGCTTTGCCCGCGCCGCGCGAAGCGTGCTTGCTGCGGCGGGACTCGTGCTTGTCGCAATGGGGGGGGCAGGCGAGGCCGCGGCCCAGGGGGCAGCAGCGGCGATGAGCCCTGATGCCTGGAAGGCGGTGGTGGCAGCGGCGCAGAAGGAAGGGCGCGTGGTGATGTACACGGCGACTGCGCCGGCCATTGCCAACAAGGTCAAGGCCGAGTTCGAGAAAGCATATCCGGGCATCGTGTTCGAGTGGCAGCGCGCTGCAAGCGGCCCCCTGACCTCGAAGTTGGAGCAGGAGCGCTCGACCGGCGCGGACGGCGCCGATGTGGCAGTTCACACCGAGTTCATGTGGTTCCGCGCCAAGGCCAAGGAGGGGCAACTTAAGCCGCTCAACGGGCCTGCCGCAGCGGCATGGCCTTCGACGGTGTTGTTCGACGGGGCGGTGGCCATCGTGGCGCTCGAGCCCGAGGTCATGCTGTACAACACCAACCTCGTCAAGACGCCCGTCACCGGCTACAGGGACGCGCTGCGCCCCGAGTTCAAGGGCAGGATGGCGATCCTCGATTCGGTCTCGACCACCATGGTTGCCTTCTACGACTGGCTGGAGAAATCCTACGGCAGCGAGCACCTGCCTGCACTGGCTGCGCAGCAGCCGAAGATCTATCCGAGCGTGGTGGTCGGCGCGCAGTCGGTGGCCTCCGGTGAAGTCGCGCTGGCGCATTTCATCAACATGTCGACGGCGGCCGCCACGGTGGCTTCGGGAGCCCCGGTGAAGGTGGTGCTGCCCAACCCGACCTTCTCCATCCGCTGGCCGATGGGCGCGCTCGGCTGGTCCAAGCGGCCGAATGCGGCGCTGCTGTTGGCCGACTTCCTGATGTCGCCCAAGGGCCAGGCGGCATGGAACGGCGGCGGCGAGTCGGCCAGCCCGCTGCCGAACATTCCCGGCAGCCTCGACAACAGGACGCTGTCGCCAGTGGACCTCGTTCCCTATACCGATGCGCTGGTCAAGACCCAGACGGCGCGGTGGAACGCGATTTTCAAGAAATAACCGGGAGAGTATGCATGCAGTTCGGAATCAAGCTGGCCAATTGCGAGCGGCTGCCGCTGCAGGATGGTGTGGGCCGCATGGCCGTCGCCGCCGAGAGCCTTGGTTATGACTCGGTGTGGGTGGCTGACCATGTCGTGATTCCCAAGGACATCACCGTCGATGAGGCGCACAAGGCCAACAACGAGTTCCTTGTGAAGCAGAACGGCGATGCGCTGATCAGCCTCGCCTTTGCGGCGGGAATGACGAAGCGGGTGAAGCTGGGCACCTCCATCATGGTGCTGCCGCTGCGCAACCCATTGCTGGCGGCGAAGATGCTGGCGACGCTGGATGACCTGTCCGGCGGTCGCGCCATCCTCGGCACCGGCATCGGCTGGCTTTCCGAGGAATTCGAGCGCCTGCAAGCGCCCGACTTCAAGAAGCGCGGCAAGGTCACCGACGAGTGGATCCGGATCATGCGCGCCTGCTGGTCGGAGAAGAGCCCCTCCTACAAGGGCGAGCACTATTCATTCGGTCCCATTCATTTCTCGCCGCAGCCGGCCAAGCCCATTCCAATCTGGGTGGGGGGCAACAGCGATGCGGCGCTGCGACGGGCGGGCACCCTCGGTGACGGCTGGCTGGGCACGCGCGTCGGGCCTGCGGAGTTGCCGCCCGCCATCGCCAAAGTGAAGCAGGCGGCGGAAGCCGCCGGGCGTGACCCGGGCAAACTTGTGTTCGCCGTGGGACTGGAGGCCGACATTCTCGCCCCCGGTGCTGCGAAACCACAGACCGGCCTCTTCGCCCCGCCGGAGAAAGGCCTGATCGGCACCATCGCGGAAATCACCGACCGTGTCGGCAAGCTAAGGGATGCAGGCATGCACTGCATCGAGCTGCGATTCCGAACTGCGCGCGACGAGAGCATCACCACGCTGGAGCCCACGCTGGAGGCGATGCAGCAGTTTGCCGAAGAGGTGATGCCGTCTTTTGGCGGCTGATGAGCGTTTCAGCGCCGGCCTGTCCATGATAGGTTCCTGACTGCCGTTTTCGCCGCTGGAGCGGCCGCAAAGGATGGCGTCGCCATTGACGGACACGTTTAGTTCACAGACGAATTGTCATCAACTGTAGGGGGTTACGCTGATCAAGAGTTCAGCGTGGCGTGCCATGGCCGATAGTAACGAACAGAGAACGTCGAAGCCCATCGATCTGGATGCTCAGGTGAACGCTCGATTGTCGTGGATAACCTCGGCATTCGTGTATTTCACCATCGTCCTGGCGGGGATGCTGATCGTCGTCAGCCGCGTCGCCGAAGGGCGGGTCACGCCAAATATATGGGTGGTGTTTATCGCCCTCGTCGGCTTGGTAGCGTTGCTGTATCTGATCAAGCGGGGTTACACGGGCGAGGCTGCCCTGGGCCTGTTGCTGACCTTGTTCGTGCTCGTCGTGGCCGTGGTGCTGGCGCGCGGCACGGTGCAGGTACCCGGGACGTCGCTCCTGATTGTTGCCTGCGCGCTGGGCGGGCTGGTGTTCGGCAAGCGCGGGATGATCCTCACGATGGCCGGTGGTGTCCTTATGTTGGGCTGCCTCGCGCTGGCGGAGGCCAATGGGCTTCTCGGGGTTCCGGAAAGGGTTCCGCTTTTTTCCTTCTGGCTCGCGATCACGGTATTTTCGGTGGCGACGGGAACCATCATTGCCTTCAGCCGCGGCATCTCCGACGAAGCCCTCGATCGCGCCAGGCTTGAAATCGTCGAGCGCGAGGTGGCCGAGGCGCAGCTGCGGGAAGTGCAGAAGATGCAGGCGCTGGGGACGCTCGCCGGCGGGATCGCCCACGATTTCAACAACATCATTGCCACCATTCTGGGAAACGCGGAACTCGCGCGCGAGGATGCGGCAAATAACGCGAAGGCGCTGGAGAGCCTTGATGAGATCACCAAGGCCGCGCGACGCGGACGCGAACTGGTGCGGCAAATCCTGTCCTACAGTCGCCGGCAGCCCAGCGAGTTCAAACGGATCGCCCTTTGTCCGGTGCTTGAGGAGGCGGCGCGCCTGTTGCGATCGACCTTGCCTGCGCGCGTGAAGCTCCTTGTGGATTGCGCCACCGACGTGCCGTCAATCCTGGCCGATGCAACACAGATCCAGCAGGTCGTGCTCAACTTGGCAACCAATGCGCTGCAGGCGATGCGCGACATGCGCGGGGTCATCGATATCCGCCTCGATACGGTGTTTCTCGATGCGGCAATGGTGGTTGCGCATCCCGCGCTGTATGCGCTGCA
Source organism: Betaproteobacteria bacterium (assembly GCA_947478805.1). Classification (GTDB taxonomy): domain Bacteria; phylum Pseudomonadota; class Gammaproteobacteria; order Burkholderiales; family SG8-39; genus CAIYPG01. Next base: position 3,782 of record CANJXQ010000088.1, read on the forward strand.
AGAGCAGCATCCCGGAAACACGGTGCGCCTGTCGGTGTCTGACACGGGGCCAGGGATGAGCGAGGAGGTGCGCGCAAGGATATTCGAGCCTTTCTTCACCACCAAGCCGGTGGGCGAGGGTACCGGGCTGGGGCTCTCGGTGGTGCACGGCATCGTGTCGGCACACGGTGGCGTGGTCGAAGTCGAGAGCGAGCCGGGCCGCGGCGCGACGTTCACGATCTATCTTCCCGTCGCAGGCGCCGCATCGAGCGCGGCTGAATGATCGAATAGAGCCGATCATGCAACTCGACCGGGCGCAGTGCGCATCGTTATATCCGGTAGAATATAACGATGGGACTTCGGACCTTTCGGCTGGCCGTGACGCTTTGCCGGGCAATACTGGCGCTGGCATGCCTCATCGGGGGCAGTGCGCGTGCGGATGCGGTGCGCGTTGCGGTGGCGGCGAACTTCGCTGCGCCCATGCAGGCGGTTGCGGCCGCGTTCGAGCGCGCGACCGGGCACAAGACGCTCATGTCCTTTGGCGCGACGGGGGCGTTCTATGCGCAGATCAGGAACGGTGCGCCATTCCATGCGCTGCTCGCGGCGGACGACGATGTGCCGGCGCGGCTGGAGAGGGAAGGCTTGGCGGAGGCAGGTTCGCGCTTCACCTACGCCATCGGCTCGCTGGTGCTGTGGTCTGCGCGTCCGGGATTCGTCGACGGCAACGGCGCCGTGCTGAGGCAGGGCGGATTCACGCGGCTGGCGCTGGCCAACCCGAAGATCGCGCCCTATGGCGCTGCGGCCATGGAAACGCTGGAGAAATTCGGTCTTGTCAGCGCGCTGCAGCCGAAATTCGTGCTGGGCGAGAATGTTGCGCAGGCTTACCAGTTCGTCAGCACCGGGAATGCGGAGCTGGGTTTTGTCGCGTTGTCGCAGGTGATGAAGGAGGGACGGATTGCCTCGGGTTCGGCATGGGTCGTGCCGTCGTCGATGCATCGCGAGATCCGCCAGGACGCTGTTCTTCTCATGGCGGGGCGAGGCAATGTCGCCGCAGGCGCACTGCTGCGCCATCTGCGCGCGCCGGCAACGGTGGCGCTGATCCAGGGCTTTGGATACCGGCCATGATCCTCGTGATCGAGATCCGGGTCGGAATGCGCGCATGATGGACGGTGCGGGGTTGATCAGCGCAGAAAATATCTCCGTTCTGTGGCTGACGGCAAAACTTGCGGCCGTGGTGACGGTATTGTTGTTGCTGATCGCCACCCCCCTGGCATGGTGGCTGGCCAACACCCGAGCGCGGATCAAGCCCACGGTTGAAGCCATCGTTGCCCTGCCGATCGTGCTGCCGCCCTCGGTACTCGGCTTCTACCTGCTGGTCGCGATGGGGCCGCAGGGGCCCGTGGGGCAATTCACGCAGGCGCTTGGCCTGGGTACGCTGCCCTTTACCTTTGCCGGACTGGTGGTGGCGTCGCTGTTCTATTCGCTGCCATTCGTCGTGCAGCCGATCCAGAACGCCTTTGCCGCGGTGGACCGCCGACTGCTGGAGGCTGCGGCAGCTTCGGGCTCAAGCCCCTGGCGGGGTTTCCTCACCGTGGCGCTGCCGCTGGCCCGGCCGGGATTCGTCACTGCCGCGATGCTGGGCTTCACGCATACGGTGGGTGAATTCGGCGTTGCGCTGATGGTGGGAGGCAATATTCCGGGCGAGACCCGCGTCGTCTCGGTGCAGATCTACGGCTATGTGGAGACGCTGGACTACGGGCGGGCACATGAACTGGCCATCGTGCTGATGGCCTTCTCGTTCGTGACCCTGCTCCTGCTCTATGCAAGCAATCGCCGCGTCACACCCTTGAACAGCTGAGCGGGTGTGCACCGCGGGCGCGCTTGCCGGTTTCGCGCCGCCGACGTATCTTCAACCGAGGCGGCAATCTGTCTGCAATGAAAGGGCGTTCATGAGCAATTATTTTGAATCCGAAGACCTGAAGAAATTCGGCGACATCGGGCAGCACGGGCAGAAACTCGCGGACGATTTCTTCAAGTACTACACCGATGTCACGGGCGTCGATGGCGCGCTGACCAAGCGGGAAAAATCGCTGATCGCGCTGGCCGTGGCGCATGCGCAGAAGTGCCCCTACTGCATCGATGCCTATACCACGCAGTGCCTGGAAACGGGCTCCAATCCCGAGCAGATGATGGAGGCCGTGCACGTGGCGGCCGTGATGCAGGCCGGGATCACGCTGGTGCACTCGGTGCAGATGCAGAACCACCTGAAGAAGCTGGTGCTGTGAACCCGGTCGTGCGGCTCAAGCTGGTGCCCTCGGCGCCGACACCGTCGAAATACGATTTCGAGGGACAGCTGCGCCGGCGCGGCATCGACTTGCCGCCGCTGGGCATCGACACGCTGCAGGTCAACATCACCAGGCTTTGCAACCAGGTGTGCCGCCATTGCCATGTGGACGCTTCGCCGACGCGCACGGAAATGCTCTCGCCCGAGGGCGTCGCGAAATGCCTGGAGATCCTCGAGCGGCATCCGCGGATCGCCACGCTCGACATCACCGGGGGGGCGCCCGAGTTGCACCCCGGGTTCGATGGCTTCGTCGAGCGGGCTGTCGAGATGGGACGGAAAGTCATGGTTCGTCACAACCTGACGGTGCAGTTTGATGGCAACCCGCAGACGGGGGAGAGCAAGGAATACCTGCCGGCGTTCTTCGCCCGAAACCGCGTGGAAGTCGTCTCCTCGCTGCCGTATTACCAAGCCTATTTCACCAATGCGCAGCGCGGCACCGGCGTATTCGAGAAGAGCATCGAAGCCATGCGGCGCTTGAATGCGTTCGGGTACGGGATTCCCGGCTCGGGCCTGGCGCTGAATCTTGTCTACAACCCCGTTGGACCGTATCTTCCGGCCGCACAGGCGGGATTGGAGGCTGAATATACGCGTGAACTCAAGGACAAGTTCCGATTGAGCTTCAACAGCCTGTTTACCATCACCAACATGCCGATCAACCGCTTCAAGCTGCACCTGGACAAGTCCGGGCAGTACGACGCCTATATGGAAAAGCTGCTCGCGAGTTTCAATCCTGCGGCGGCCGAGGGCGTGATGTGCCGCACGCTGATCAGCGTCGGGCACGATGGCCGTATCTACGACTGCGACTTCAACCAGATGCTCGACATGCAGGCTACGGATGCCGGTGGCAAGGCGCTCAGCATCTTCGATTTCGAATTCAGCAAGGCGCTCGCTCGTCGCATCCGGTTCGATGACCACTGCCTCGGGTGCACGGCTGGTGCGGGGAGTTCCTGCGGTGGTACGACGGCCTGACATTGCCGGGTCTTGTGCATCCGCGCGTGAATTTATTCCCGCTTTCATGAGCTGATTCCAGGATCAGGTGACTTAGTTCACAGGTTGCGCCTCCCTTATGACATTAGCATGGCGGCCGCTGTACTCACGTCGTCATCTAATAGGAGTCACCCATGGAAATGGCACGATTGGTCGTCATCTATATTCACCTGATTGCCTGTTGCACTGCCATTGGCTTGGTATTGACCAGTGACATTGCAACGATCAGGAAGCTTTTCAAGGCCGACCCGGGCAGGTCCGACAATATCCGGCACCTGCACTACCTGAAGGGCGTGGTGTCGTGGTCTTTGATGGTGTTGTGGGTATCGGGCGTGGCCATCGTGGCGATGGACACGTCGGTGAAGGGCCTGGACTACTTCGCCAATCCGAAGCTGCAGGCCAAGATTGCCATCGTGTTGATCCTCACTTTCAATGGCTTCCTGCTGCATTCAACGGTAATGCCCGCCATCGAGCGCTTCGGTTCCCTGCTGAAGTTGCCGCTCGACCGGCGCGTGGCGGCGCTGTTTGTCGGGTCGATATCCGGCGTGTCCTGGTTTTATGCGGCCATGCTGGGAGTGGGGCGTTCACTCGCCTGGAAGTACTCGTTGTTCGAGCTGGTGGTGTTCTATCCATTCCTGATTGCCGGAGGGTTCGCTGCGCTGTGGGCATTGACCTCCTGGGCACGGAACAAGACAAGCTTCGAGCCTTTCAATTCTTCCTACCTCTTCCCGCATACCGACGCGGCCTGAGGCCCGCATCGTCGGCTGGCGCGGGCGCTGCTACGGTCTTGCGGTGGTCTGCCAGCCGACGAACATCCAACCGGCGGGTGTCTTGGTCCAGATGCTGATAAAGCGCACCCGGATCTGTTTCACGACGCCGCCGGTTTCGAAGTCGCTGTCGAGCGCGCCGGCGATCAAGGCCGTGTCGCCGAGGAGGCGAACCTGTTCGTCGGAGCGCTTGGCGCTGCGAATGCGGCCCTTGGAAGATTTGAGGCCGGCAATGTAACTGTCCTTGGTGTCGACCTGCGCGTGGGCGTGGGTGTAGATGAGGTCCTTGTGCACCATCGATGCCAGCGCGTCCCAGTCGCCGGCGAGGACGGCATTCCAGCGCGAGCTTTCAAGTGCCAGGATCTCTTGGCTGGTCATGTGTACGATCAATGCTTGGCGTCCTCTTTCAGCCACGTCTTCGGCAAATGGTATAGCGCCTGCATGTCGCGCGTCGCCAACTGCCGGGGGTCGGAGCCGAGCCGCTCGCTCGGGCGGGGGAACTGGACCACCAGGAGTTCGGCGCCCAGCGCGCCTGCGGTGAATTCCGGTGCCGGTTCGCCTGCATCGACGAGAATGAGGGACAGGCGCGGGTAGCGCTTGCCCTCATGCACGACTTCACCGGAACAGACGATGCAGTACTGGCCGCCGGCATCCGAGGCGATGCCCTTCCCGGTGGCGTTGGCGCCGAGGCGGATGCCCGCGGCCGTGATGCCGTCGGGCTCGGTCGCATGCAGGTTTTCCACCGTGCATTGGCCGGCTGGCGTGCTGTAGGGGCCGCCGAGCGAGAAGCTGCCTGCGATGCTGCGTCCCGGCTTGGCCTTCATCAGGTGGCGCGCCGCCGGCATGTCGAAGTGGCCGCCGCTGGGGGCCATTCGCAGCGTGTAGAAGGTGAGGCCATCCTTGTGGGCAATGATCGGGCCGTAGGGGGTGTAGGCATCTGCGTACTGGAAGGTCACCGGGCGCAGCGGATGCGGGCCGATGACGCCGTCGCCGCCCACCACCACCTGATATTGGTCCACATCGTGGTAATGGGGGCTGATCCGCGAGCCCTCGTCGGGCATGTCCACCAGGTAGGCCTGCGGGCCTTCGGCGATGCGCTGCTGCACGCCGAAATAATTGTGGATGATGTTGCGGCCTTCGGCGCGATCCACCAGCATTTCGTCGGTGGCTTCAGGACTCACGAGTTTCATGGTGTTTTCTCCTTGAATGCGGTTCAGTGTACTGCGGCATGGCTTGTCCCGCCTGTTCCCGCCAGTATTGGTCAGTAGGGTTCGGGCACGCCCAGATTGCTGACCCAGGTCCCGGTCTGCTCGAGGGTCAACGCATCCATGCGCGCGATGATCCGCTGCGCGCCTTCGTCGATAGACAGCGCGTCTTTGGGCGGATTGGGCGTGCGGCCGGCTTCCCAGACGGCCCACAGCATCTTCGTGTCAATGGAGCCGGGCGTGACGATCTGCACGGCGATGCCGCGGGGCTTGAGCTCCAGTGTCAACAGGTTGGCGAAGGTGTGCATGGCTCCCTTGGACATGCGGTAGCCGTACACGCCGGGAGCGGGCGCCTTCTTTCCCAGCGCCTGGGGGCCGGTGGTGATGAAGACGATCTTCCCGCCCGGTGAAAGCCGGGGCAGGGCCGCTTTCACGGTGCGCACCGCGCCCAGGGCATTGGTCTGGTATTCGTGCAGCGAGATGCCCAGGTCCAGGTCGAGCACGCCGTCGGTGTCGAAGGAGGCATTGACGGCGGCGTTGCAGATCACGGCATCCAGCGGCGCGTCGCCGACGCCGGCCTTCATGCGGTCGATGGCGGCTTCCTCGGCTACGTCCACGCCGTCGATCACCCGCACCCGGCCGGGGTGCCGCGCCACGATGGCGTTGATATCGTCATTCGCCTTGCGGCAGGTGGCGTACACGGTGTCGCCGCGCGCGGCGAGCTGCGCGCAGATGCCCAGGCCCATGCCGCGGGCCGCGCCGGTGAGCAGGATGTTCATTGCAGGACGCTCATGCCTTGTCAAACTCGAGGTATAGATGGTTCAGCCCGTGCACGGCAAAGCTCTGGATGTTCGACCAGTCGTTCTTGCCGGGCGCAAAGCGCACGTTGGGCAGGCGTGCAAGCAGCGCCTTGAAGGCGAGTTCCAGTTCCTTCTTGGCCAGCACCGCGCCGGCGCAGTAGTGCTCGCCGTAGCTGAAGGCCATCTGCGACGACAGGTTCTCGCGATGGATGTCGAGCCTGTCCGGATCCTTGAATACGCGTGTGTCGCGGTTTCCCGCGGCGAACCGCAGGTGCACCGGCGCCCCCTTGGGGATGGTGACGCCGGCGAGCGTCACTTCCTCCTTGGTGACGCGCCAGTAGCCCGGGCCGGGCGAGGAGAGCCGCACCATTTCTTCGACGAATAGCTTCACCTTCGTCGGGTCGGCGGTGATTTCCTCGCGCACGCGCGGGTTCTCGATCAGCATCACCATGCCTGCGCAGATGGCGTGCGTTGTGGTGAGGTTACCGGCGGTCATCAGCTGTTCGGCGATGGACAGGAACTCCGGCAGGGTGAGGCTGCGCATTTCCTTGCCGTCGTCGTCTTCCAGCTTGGCGGTGGCGAGCACGGAGATGATGTCGTTGGTGGGATTGGCCTGTTTCTCCGCGAAGCGTTGGGTGAAGTACTTCTGGAAATCGAGGCGCTTCTTCGTCGCTTCGATCTCGGCTTCGAGCGGCACCATGAAGCTGAACTGCACGATGCGCGCCTCCGACCACTCGCGGAACTTGCGGAAATCCTCGCGCGGCACGCCGAGCTGGTCGGCGGTGATCTGCATGGTGAGCGGCATGCCGAATTCGGCGTGCAGTTCGACCTCGCCGCGGCCGGCGAAGGCGTCGATCAACTGGTTCACGGTGGCGTTGATGGTGTCGCCCATGGCATTGACGCGCGGCGCGGTGAAGGCCTTGGCAAGCAGCGCCCGGTAGCGCTTGTGCATGGGCGGGTCGCCCGTGCCCAGCGTCGGCACCTCGGGCACGCCCTGCGCGAGAATGGCCTGGATCTCGGGCTTGCGGTTGAACAGGTGCCGGTAGTCGCTGGAGAAGATCTCCGGGTGGCGGCAAGCCTCCATCACCTCTTCATAGCCGGTGATGAGGTAGAAGCCCTGGATGGGCGCCTTCCACACCGGCGCCTCTTTCACCAGACGCGCATAGAACGGGTAGGGGCACTGGACGAATTCCGCGCTAAAGGGGTTGAACTCGTCGATGGGCAGCGTGGCGGCCTGCTGGCGTGCCTGAACATCGAGTGCGGATTCGGGCATCGTTATCCTTGTTGCGTGGTATGACCTGTGACCTGCGAAGTTGCTGAAACTCACAAAGTTGCGGTGACCGGCAATGGCCGGTCACCGCAGGCCCATGTTAATTGGGGAAGCCCAAGGCCTTGGCCATCGGATCGACAACTTTCGTGGCATTGATGTCCGCCGGGACGTACTGTGCAGGCAGCTTGGCGGTGTCGTACATGGTGAATCCGCCCGGATCGTCGTTGAGCACCTTGTTGCCTTCCTGGCTCATCAGGTAATTGGCATACAGCCTCGCCGCATTCGGGTGCTTGGCCTTGGCCCGGGCGGTCAGCAGCACATGCAACTCGATGCCAGTCGTGTAGGCGGGCATGATGCTGTCGACCGGGGCGCCCTTCGACTTGACCGCCTGCACCTGCGGCACGATGGTGGGCAGCGTGATCGCGCCTTCGCCGGCTGCGAGGCCCTGTACGGCAGGCACGCCGCTCGGATACTGGCGTCCGGTCTGTGCGGCCAGGTCAGACAGGAACTTCTCTCCGTACTTGTCCTGCATGGCCTTCCAGAACTCCTGGAACACCGAGCAGCAGCGCGGGTTGGCGAACAGGATCTGGCCCTTCCACTTCGGGTTCAGCAGGTCCGGCCAGTCCTTCGGGAAGTCGGCTGGCTTGATCTTGTCGGTGTTGAAGGTCATCTGCCAGGGCGCAAGCTGCAGCAGCGCGGTGGCGCCGCGATTGAATTTTGCCGGGAATTCGCCACTGGCGATGACCGGAAGGCCGGCGGAGCCGACCGGGTCCAGCCAGCCCTTCTTGATGGCGTCCTCGGCGAACCGGAACGAATTGGTGCCCGAATTGAGCAGCAGGTCCGCAGCAAAGGTATTCGCCTCGGCCTCCGAGCCGAAGCGCTGCAAGCCGCCGTCGCCGGGGAAGCGGATGAACGAAGTCTTGATGCCGTATTTGGCGGTGAAGGCGTCCCCCGCGCGCTTGGCGACGTTCTCCGTCGGCGCCCAGTAGGCAACGACCTCACCTTCGGCTCGCGCTGCCTTGATCAGCGCATCGAGATTGGCTTGCGCAAGTGCATGACCGGTCACCAGCGTGGCGGCCAGGGCGACCAGCATTCGAGTTGACTTCGCGATGGCGCGTCCCGGGTTGAAGCGGTGCAATGTCTTGCGATCTGCCTTCATGGTCTGACCTCCTGGCTCAGTGGATTGGACGGTTTTGGATCCGCCGGGCGTCTTCCTGCTTCAATGCTGGGCTCGGGATCCGTTCACCGCCAGCAGTGTAAGACGGGGTTTGCCAGATGTCCATGCAAGCGGAAAGTGCATAGAATCTGCGATATGTGGAAACGATTCGCGGACGGGAGAGCGTTTGCAGGTCCGCGCCCGTCCAAATGAGACAACCGAGAAGGAGGCACCATGAAAGTTGCGCACCATGCAGAAATCGCCTTTGATAGCTGGCCGGGCATACGCGGCGAGAATGCGCTGCACCGAACCCTGCTTCAGGGCAAGAAGGGAACGCCGCTCAATTTCGAGTACGGCATCGCCACGTTCAAGAACGAGGGCAATGGCTCGCCGCGGCACAAGCATGTGTTCGACCAGTTCCGATATGCGATCAAGGGGGATATCGAATACAACCCGGGACAGGTGATTCCGGAAGGTTGCCTGGGCTACTTCCCGGAGGGCACGCCCTACGGCCCGTTCAAGATCGACCCGAAGACGGTGTTCCTCTCCTGCCAGTTCGGCGGGCCAAGCGGGCAGGGCTTCGTGCACCGGCAGGACCTTGGCGTTGCGCAAAAGGCGCTGGCGGCCGAGGGAACCTTCGAGAAGGGAATCTACAGCTGGGCCGACCGCGATGGCAAGAAGCATAACGACGACTCGCACAAGGCGGTATGGAAGCGCGCCACCGGCAAGGAAGTGGAAATGCCCGCGCCGCGATACCAGGACCCGATCCTGATCTTCCCCGACAACTACAAGTGGCGGGAGATCGGCCCCTTGGTGGAGGAGAAGCTGCTCGGCGTGTTCAACGAGCGCAATACCTACGCCAAGATGCTGCGCATCAGGAAGGGCGGCAGCCACATGCGAAAGGCAGAGGGACAGATTTCCTTGTACTTCGTTGTAGACGGGGCCATGTCGATAAACGGCAGCGAGGTATGCCAGAAGCACGACGGCTGCCAGTTCGACGCAGATGAAGAGGCCGAACTGACGGCAATGGCCGACACCACGCTGCTGATCTATGGAATGCCGCAGTTTTCCTGAGGCACGGCGTCCAGCCATGCCGTAGGGGGCGAGGCGAAGACGGTCCGCTCTGTGGCGGCTTAAAGTCGGTTGATCACCGCCGTCACGAGTCTCTCGCCATCGACCACGGAAACTACCAGCGCCAGTTGCAGCAGGAGCGTTCTGCCGTCCTTGTGCCGCATCTGGGCTTTGAGCGTCGTTGTGCCCTTCTCGGTTTCGGGGCGCAATGACTCGATCGCCTTTTTGACCGGGCCCAGGGATTCGCGCGCGACGACACTGTCGATTTCCTTGCCGGCGAGGTCCGGCGCCGCATGGCCGAGCAATGCGCTCAGTTGCTCATTGGCCCATTGGATCCGCCCGTCGGTCCCGAACAGGAGGGCGCCCTCGGCGATGCGGTCGAGCACCGACACCAGTCGCGCGTGCATGCGGGAGAACTCGATGCTCAGGTTGATCTCGCGCTCCGCCCAGCCGGCGAGGTCCTCCAGGGTCAGGCGATCGGCGTCCGACAGCGTTCGCGGTTCACGGCCGATCAGGCACAGCGTCCCCAGTTTTGCGCCGCCCGGGGTGGCGAGCGGTCGCCCGGCGTAAAAGCGCACGAAAGGCGCGCCGGTCAGTGGAGCACCTCGTGCCCCGGGATAGCGGTTACCACCATGGGTATCGGCGTCGCCTCCACCAGGGCCTGCTGCGCCGCAGCCGCGCGCGCATTGGCGGCCAGTTCCTTCTGCGTCTCGCGATCGCGATCGAGCTGGCCTAGCATGCTGTTGAATCCGATCACAAGCCGGCCGATTTCATCCTGGCTGGCCCATTTGGCGCGCAGGCTGTAGTCACCGGTCTTGCCCACGGTGTCCGTGACGTCCGACAGGTGGCGCAGTGGTTTGGCAATCTGGCGCGCCACGAAATACACCATGACCAGGATGGCGCACAACAGGCACACCGCGATGCCCAGATGCAGCCACATGCGCACGAACAGGCCGTCGATGCGCGCATTGAGAAGGCGGTCAAGCTCGATACCGGTGACCCGCCATGTCTCTCGCAGCTCGCTGGCCAGCGCCACCGAGGCGGCCTCGATGCCGTCGAGTCGCGTGCGCGAGGGCCCGCCTTCACTGACGCCACGCGCGGCGAGGCGGAACGCTTCCACGGAGGCCGCCAGCTTTTCCCGGCCCGGATTAAGCGCGCTGCGAACCGGATCGCCGCCCGCGGACATGGCCTCGCTGAAATCCGATTCAATGCCCTTGACGATGGCGTCCAGGCGGCCCTCCAGGATCAGGTAGCGCGTCCGCGCGTCGCTGTCGCGGGCGCGCTGTGCTGGTGGTTCCGCATGCAGCAGGCTGCCTATGCCCTCGGCGACTTCGAGAAGTTCCGGAAAGCGCAGTACCGTGAGCGACATCGTGTAGTAGCTGTCGAGGTCCGGGTCGAGGATCAGCTTGGACTGGTTGCCGATCCGGGTGGCGAGGTCGCGCCCGATCGACAAGGTTGCGGTGATAGCGGCATCCTTGTCGGCAGGGGTGGTGGCAATGCGTCGTACCGAACCGACCAGCGCTGCGTTCACATCCGCGCTGCCCAGCCCGTCGCCGAAGCGCTGCTCCGCCGCAACCAGGAGATCCGACTGGTGCAGTATGCGATCCGCATTGGTCTGCCGCGAAGCCAGCGCGACATCGATCATGGTGTCGCGCAGCACCGGGATGTAGGCATTGCCACGCAGTTCGTCTCGTGCAAAGTCGATGGCAATGTACTTCTCGTTGATGAGGATGCCGCTGATGAAGATGACCGCGGTGAGGTCGAGCAGATAGATCAGCAGCAGCTTCCTGCCGACGGACAGTCTGGCAAGCAGGCGCATGAACATGTCTCGCATTTCGGTTCCTCATCGGGGGCTGGGTATCGAGGCGATGCGTTGCCGTCGGGAAATTGCCATCGCACTACTGTACGATTTACGGCGAGGAAAGGGTCAACTTGAGGCGTTGCGAAACCCGCTTTTACTGCTGCCAGGATGAATAATTTCGCGCACCAATTTGATGTCCGATGCACCAAATCGGAACTTGTGGCGCAAACGCATGCCCGAAATGGGGCGTGGCTGCCCCAATCTCAGAGTGCTTCAGTGATTTGACCGCGGCCACTCGCTCGGCCACTTGTTCTGCGAGCAGGCTTCAGGTCACTGGGGCCCATGCGCGCGCGCGCTCAACTGCATCGCGCCAACGCGCCATCCGTCCTTCCGACTCGGTGGGTGACATCCGCGGTTCGAACCGTGCCGCTGCCCGCCACTGTCGCGCAATCTCGGCGCGGCTTTTCCACATGCCGACACTGAGTCCGGCCAGGTAGGCTGCGCCCAGCGCCGTCGATTCAGCCACGCGTGGCCGCACCACCGGCACGCCGGAGATGTCGGCCTGGAACTGCATGAGCAAGGCATTGGACGAAGCACCGCCGTCGACCCGCAGTTCCCTGGGAACGATGCCGGCATCCATTCGCATCGCGAGAAGCAGTTCTGCGGATTGAAAGGCGATGGACTCCAGCGCCGCGCGCGCAACGTGCGCCCGGGTGGTGCCGCGGGTGAGGCCGACCAGTGTGCCCCGTGCATGCGGATCCCAGTACGGCGCACCCAGGCCGGCGAATGCGGGGACGAGATAGACATCGCCCGTATCGTTCACTGTCGCGGCGAGCTTTTCGATTGCGCCTGAAGTTCGGATCAGGCCAAGTCCGTCGCGCAGCCATTGCACCACGGCGCCGCCCGCAAACACGCTGCCCTCGAGCGCATACTCGCGGTCCGATGCGCGGGGGCCGGCCTGCGCCGCGCAGGTGGTCAGCAGGCCGCGCGTGGACATCACCACCTTCTTGCCGGTGTTGAGCAGCATGAAGCAGCCGGTGCCGTAGGTATTCTTGGCCATGCCGGGCTTGCAGGCCTGCCCGAACAGCGCGGCTTGCTGGTCGCCGGCGATGCCGCCGATGGGGATGGCAGAACCGAAGCATTTGGCGACGGTGGCGCCGAATGCATGCGATGACGGACGCACCTCGGGGAGCATCGAGCGCGGGATGTTGAAGGCGCGCAGCAACTCGTCATCCCAGCAGCCGCGATGAATGTCGTACAGCATGGTGCGCGATGCATTGCTGGGGTCGGTGACATGCAGTGCGCCCCCGGAGAGCCTTCCAGGCGAGCCAGGTGTCCACGGTGCCGAATGCCAGATCGCCGCGCTCGGCGTGCAGTCGCATGCCCGGGATGCTGTCCAGGATCCAGGCGATCTTGGTGGCGGAAAAATAGGGATCGAGCAGGAGCCCGGTGCGCTGTTTCACCAGGTCCTCCAGGCCGTCGCGGCGCAATACTTCACAGCGGGCGGCGGTGCGCCGGTCCTGCCAGACGATGGCCTTGTGCACGGCCTGCCCGGTGGCTCGATTCCACACGATGGTGGTTTCACGCTGGTTGGTTATGCCGATGGCGGCGACCTGCGAGGCGCTCGCCTCGCCCATGCGCAGGGCGCGTCGCGCACACGCGAGTTGCGAGCGCCAGATTTCCTCGGGGTCGTGTTCCACCCAGCCCGGTTGCGGGAATATCTGCGCAAATTCTCGCTGGGCAATGGCGCGCACCCTGCCGTTGCGATCGAAGAGGATGGCGCGAGAACTGGTTGTTCCCTGATCGAGTGCGAGGACGTATTTCATGTTCGGCCTTGTTGTTGGCTTGTGTTGGCTTGTTGTTCTGTCCTTCGATCGTATGCTGTCAGGCTGTTGTTCCGCCCGCTAGTGTAGTGCGCCGTAAATATTAAAACTTAATTGCGATTGCCGTGTCTGTAGTATTAGGAGGGCACAGACATGCGAATCGCACCCACGATCACAATCACCGAGACGCAGGCACGCCAGCTTCAGGCTTGGGCGCGCGGGCGTAGC